>CANQCF010000055.1 GCA_947589505.1 uncultured Acetatifactor sp.
CCTTTTAAATCCCAGAATATGGCGCTGAATTCCTATGTCACGGCGGAGGGGCTTGAGATGGGCAGGGCCCAGGTCATGCAGGCGGAGGCGGCGGGGATCGCCCCGGCGGTGTGCATGAACCCGATCCTGTTAAAGCCTACAAGTCACACTGGTTCCCAGGTGATCGTCAACGGGGAAGTGCTGGGCAATATGAGCGCCCGGGATTACTTCGCCTATAAAAAGAGTCTGGTCCCCGAGATCCGGAAAGCCTTTCGGAAATTGGAGGAGACCGCCGACATCATCGTGATAGAAGGGGCGGGAAGTCCTGCGGAGATCAATCTGAAAGAGAACGATATCGTGAATATGGGGCTGGCCGAGATGGTGGATGCCCCTGTCCTTTTGGCGGGAGACATCGACAGGGGAGGCGTATTTGCCCAGCTCCTGGGAACGCTGATGCTGCTGGAGGAAGCGGAGAGAAAAAGGGTGAAGGGCCTCATCATCAATAAATTTCGTGGGGACAAGTCCATTCTGGATCCGGGGATCGAAATGCTGGAGCAGAAAGGCGGAATCCCGGTGGTGGGCGTGGTTCCCTATATGGAGCTGGCGCTGGAGGACGAGGACAGTTTGACGGAAAGGTTTGAGAAGAGGCAGGAGGGCCTGATCGACATTGCGGTGATCCGATATCCCAGGATATCCAATTTTACGGATTACAATGTCTTTGAGCAGATTCCAGAGGTGTCCGTGCGGTATGTGGATCGCCCGGGGCAGCTGCGGCACCCTGACCTGGTCATACTTCCCGGCAGTAAGAACACGATGGGCGATCTGAAGTGGATGCGGCAGAACGGGCTGGAAAGCCTGATTAAAGAACTGGCGGAGGAAATCCCGGTCTTTGGCGTCTGCGGAGGGTATCAGATGTTGGGGGAGAGGATATCCGATCCAGACGGCGTGGAGGAAGGAGGGAGCCTTCGGGGCATGGAACTGCTCCCTGTCTCTACGATATTGTGCCGGGAGAAGGAGCGGCGGCAGACGGAAGGCGTGATCAATGGGCTGGAGGGGCCGCTTAGGGGGCTCTCAGGACTGCCGTTCCGGGGATATGAGATCCATGTGGGGCGGACGGAGCTGAGCGGGAAAGAGGGACCCGGGGCGGCGGAAATTTCTGCGGTATGGACGGCGCTGAGCGGGAAAGAGAGTACCGGAACGGTGGAGATTTCTGCGGTACGGATGGCGCTGAGCGGGAAAGAGGGTATCGTAGCGGCGGAGAGTTCTGCGGCATGGACGGCGCTGAGCGGGAAAGAGGGGTCCGGGGCGGCGATGATCCCTGCGGTGCTGTATGGCGGTAAGAATGTCTACGGGTCTTATATACACGGATTGTTTGACCGGAGGGAGACGGCCCTGGCCGTCATAGAGGCGCTGGCGGAGAGAAAGGGGATCCGGCTGTCCGGCGAGGGGCTGGAGGATTACGCCTCTTATAAAGAAAAGCAGTATGACAGGCTGGCGGATACTCTGCGGTCCTGTCTGGATATGGAGTACATCTATGGGATACTTGGAGAGTCACATCTGGGATAACATGACGGCCGGGGAACTGAGCCGGCTGAGGGTGACGGCGCCGGACGAAACGGTCAGGCGGCGGGTTCTGGAAAACTGGGACGCTGTGGCAAAGCCCATTGATGGCATGGGGAGATTTGAAGCCCTGACCGCACAGATCGGGGCCGTTACAGGTTCGGACCGGATCGACATTTCCAAAAAGGCCGTGCTCATCTTTTGCGCGGACAACGGCATCGTGGAGGAAGGGATCAGCCAGTCCGGGCAGGAGGTGACCGCCGCTGTGGCCGGGGCCATGGGCAGGAAACGCTCCGCCGTGTGCAGAATGGCGGCTCAGATAGGAGCGGACACCATACCGGTGGATATCGGCATCAACAGCAATCTGCCCATACAGGGCGTCCTTAACAGAAAGATCCGCCGGGGTACCGGAAATTTTAGAAAAGGCCCCGCTATGACGGAGGAAGAGGCGGTCCGGGCCATTGCGGTGGGGATGGATTTGGTCCATGCCTGCAGGGAGGAAGGGTACCGTATAATAGCGGCCGGTGAGATGGGGATCGGCAATACGACCACAAGCGGCGCGGTGGTGGCGGCTTTATTGAAGTGCGGAGCGGAGGAGGTCACCGGCCGGGGAGCGGGCCTGGACGACGCGGGATTGGAGCGAAAGCGGCGGATCATCTCCGAGGCGGTGGAAAAGTATGACCTGAAGAATGTGCCGCCCCTTCAGGTTCTGGCTTCGGTGGGCGGACTGGACCTGGCGGGGATGGCAGGCGTATGCATCGGCGGCGCGGTCTGCCATGTGCCGGTAGTGCTGGACGGCGTGATCAGTATGACGGCGGCGCTTCTCGCGGAAAGGCTCGTTCCGGGAACCAGGGCCTATCTGCTGCCCTCCCACCGGGGAAAAGAGCCCGCGGTGGATAAGCTGATGGGGGAGTTGGCCCTGGAGCCGGTCATAGACGCAAGGATGGCGCTGGGGGAGGGGACGGGAGCGGTCATGCTGCTCTCCCTGCTGGATCTGGCCCTGAGCATCTATCACGACAGAATGACATTTTCGGAGATCCAGATAGAGAAATATGAGAGGTATTCCTGAGATGATGGTCCTGATTACGGGGGGAAGCGGCAGCGGGAAATCCGCCTATGCGGAAGAGTTGATTTCCCGGATCTCCGGGGAGAGAAGAAAATATTATCTGGCAACCATGCAGGTCTTTGACGAGGAGACAAGGGCGAGGATAGAGAGGCACCGAAGGCAGAGGAGCGGCAAAGGGTTTCTCACGATAGAAAGACCCGTGGCCGTCAGCGGCGTTTTGGGGGAAATACGGGGAGGCGCCGTGCTTTTGGAGTGTATGTCGAACCTTGTGGCCAACGAGATGTTTTCCGCCGATCCTCCCAAGTCCGCCGGGGAGACGGCGGAGAGGATCCTGGGGGATATGGAAAAACTGGCAGGGGAACTGGAGATTTTTGTGATCGTTACGAATCATGTGTTTGACGACGGCATCCTTTATGACGCCTCTACCATGGAATACTGCAAGGCTCTGGGAAGCATTAACAAAAGGCTTGCGGAGATAGCGGACAGGGTGGTGGAGGTTGTCGCGGGGATCCCCCTTGTGCTGAAAGGAGAGGAGCGGATATGCGGATCCTGAAAGCCTTTTGCATCGCTTTTTCCATGTATTCCCGGATCCCTATGCCCCAGTTTGCGTGGAAGGACGAGGATATGAAATACGCCCTGTGCTTTTTCCCATGGGTGGGCGCCGTCATTGGATGGCTGATCTGGCTCTGGAGCCGGCTGTGCGCCGCGGGCGGGGTGGGAAGGCTGTGCGAACTGCTGGTCTGCGCGGCGATTCCGCTTCTGGTCACGGGCGGGCTGCATGTGGACGGTTTTATGGACACCATGGACGCCTTTCATTCGTATCAATCAAAGGAGAAAAAGCTGGAGATCATGAAGGATCCCCACATCGGCGCTTTTTCAGTGATCATGGCGGTTACCTTTGGACTTCTCTACCTGGGGGCCCTGTCGGAGATCCGGGACCCGCGGCTTTTGAAGATTTTTAGCGCGGGGTTCTTTTTGGCCAGATGTCTCAGCGGACTTGGCGTCGTCTCTTTTCCGGCGGCAAAGAAGGAAGGACTGCTCGTTACCTTCGCGGGCAGCGCGGACCGCAGGATCGTAAAGGCGGCGCTGTCCCTGCAGGGACTCCTGTGCGCGGGCTTTATGCTGTGGCAGTCGATGATTGCCGGAGGTATCGCCGCGATTTCAGCTCTCTGTGTCTTCGGATACTATTACTGCCGCTGTAAAAAGGAGCTGGGGGGAATCACGGGAGATACGGCGGGATACTTTACGGTGCTCTGCGAGGGGGTTATAGCGACGGCTGCCGCCCTGCTGGATCTTTTTTGTTAGGCAGCGGAAGGAGGAAATATGAAGCTGGTCATCGGAGGATTTGCCCAGGGGAAACTGGGGTATGTCATGAATAGCTGCCGGCCCCGGGAGTGCATGGTGTTGGACGGGAGCCGGTTGAGTGGGAGATCGCTGGACGGGAACCGGTTGGGCGGGGGCCTGCTGAGTCGGAGTTCGCTGGACGGGAGCCGGTTGGGTGGGGACCTGCTGAGTCGGAGAACGCTGGACGGGGACCTGTCGGATGGGAGTCTGCTGGATGGGGGCCTGTTGGACGGGAGCTTGGGCCTGAAGGAAGACCCCGGGGAAAAAGCGTTGGTAGTCAACCATCTGCACAGTTGGATCCGGGAGTGTCTCTTAAGGGGCGGGCATCCGGAGGAAGAAGTCCTCGCCTTCGCGGAGCGGCATCCGGATTGTATCTGGATCAGCGACGAGATCGGAAACGGCATCGTGCCCGTGGACGCGTTTGAGAGGGAATACCGGGAGCGGACCGGCAGGATCCAGGTGATGCTTGCGGAACGGGCAGAGGAGGTCGTGCGGGTGATATGCGGGATCGGACAGAAGATCAAATAAAAGAACAACAAAAGGAACAACCAAATGAACAGGCAAGAGATCAGTCAGAAGGTCAAGCAGAAGAACAGGCAAAAGATCAGTCAAACAGTCAACTCAAAAGTCTGTCCAAAGGTCAGTCAAACAGTCAATTAAAAAGATTGTCAAAGGATCAGTTAGAGTTATTCTTGATCCGGCACGGAGAGACGGCGTCGAATCGGGAGCGCCGGTATCTCGGAAGGATCCAGGAGTCCTTAAGTCGGGAGGGCAGAGACGGGCTTTTTGAGCTGAAACAGGAGGGGATCTACCCGGAGGCAGGGATCGTCTTTACCAGTCCCATGCAGCGATGCCTGGAAACCGCAGGGATTCTCTATCCGGGAAAGACGCCTATCGTCATCCCGGAGTGGAGGGAGATCGACTTCGGCGATTTCGAGGGGAAAAACGCCGGGGAACTGCAGGGGGATCCCCGTTACCAGGCCTGGATCGACAGCGGCGGAACGCTGCCTTTCCCGGGGGGAGAGAGCCGGGAGGAGTTTATACGGCGCTGCTGTATAGGGTTAGATAAAATGCTGGACATGCTGCGGAATATGGAGATTGGTTTTCAGAATCCGGCAGCAAGTTACAAACAGGTCGCCGGTGGTTCGGGAAAAGTATGCGCCGTTGTCCACGGCGGTACGATCATGGCGCTGCTCAGTAAGTTCGGAGGCGGGGAATATTTCGACTATCAGGTCCCCTGCGGGCGGGGGTATCAATGTATTTTACGGTACGACAGGAGCGGCGGGCCGATGGACGGACCGAAAGCCGGCAGGACTGTGTCTGTCAGCCGGATAGAGCGGATCCAGCGCTTTATTTCTTAATGGGAAAAGTTGGGAAAGTTGGAAAAAGGAGGAAGCATGGGCTATCATATCACGGCGTTCTTTCTGGGATTCCTCCTGGACCTGCTCCTGGGGGATCCCTATTGCCTGCCCCACCCGGTGCGCCTGATCGGAAGGCTGATCTCAGGACTGGAGGCGCGTTTGTTAAGAAAAGAGGGCGCGGGGGACGGGGTGAGGGGGATCAGAAGAGGGATCGTCCTGGCAGTCACAGTACCGGCAGCAGCCACGGCGGCAGCAGGGCTTCTTCTTGCTTTGGCGTACCGGCTCCATTCCGGGGTGGGATTGGCCATAGAAACTGTCATGACCTATCAGCTCCTTGCGGCAAAATGTCTGAAGGTGGAGAGCATGAAAGTTTACAGGCGTTTGAAAGCGGGCGATCTGGAAGGGGCGAGGAAAGCGGTCTCCATGATCGTCGGAAGGGATACGGAGAACCTGGATGAGGAAGGGGTGGCAAAGGCTGCCGTGGAGACGGTGGCGGAGAATACCTCGGACGGTGTGATCGCCCCTATGCTGTATACGGCGCTGGGAGGCCCTGTCCTGGGATTTTTTTACAAGGCGGTCAACACTATGGATTCCATGGTGGGATACCGGAACGAGAAGTATCTGTATTTCGGCAGGGCCGCGGCAAAGCTGGATGATCTCGTGAATTTCGTCCCGTCCCGGATCAGCGCGTATCTGATGATCCTTGGGGCGTTCTGCGGGGGAAAGGACTTTTCGGGGAAGCGGGCCTTCCGTATCTATAAGAGAGACAGACGAAAACACGCCAGTCCCAACTCCGGCCAGACGGAATCCGTTTGCGCGGGGGCGCTTGGTCTTCGGCTGGCCGGGGACGCCAGCTATTTCGGAAAGCCGGTAAAGAAACCCTATATCGGGGACGAGACCCGGAAGGCGGAGGCGGAAGATATCAGACGGGCGAACAGGCTGATGCTTCTCACCGCCTGGCTGGGGGAGGCGGCATGTCTGTGCCTGATGGCGGCAGCAGGGCTGATCTGGGAAAGGATGTGAGCTTTAGGTGAGAGGGATTCATGGGGGTGATATTTACAGAAACCGGGTGAGCGAGGATTTTTCCGTGAATGTGAATCCGATGGGAATGCCGGATGGGGTGAGGACGGCCCTGGAGAAAGCGGTGGAAAGGTGCGGCGCTTACCCGGACCCGGAGGCGGAACAGCTGAAAGGGGCCGTCAGCCGGATGCTTGGCGTGCCGGAAAAGTACCTGCTATTCGGAAACGGGGCCTCGGAACTGTTCCTGGGGATCCTCCATGCCGTCAGGCCGCGCCGGACGCTGATCCCGGTGCCCTCCTTCTACGGATATGAGTACGCCGCGGAAGCGGCGGGCGGGGAGATCACCTATTTTCCGCTGAGCCCGGAGAGTGGTTATCTTCCGGGGGACGATCTCCTGGAAACGCTGACGGAGGATGTGGATCTGCTCTTTCTTGCAAACCCCAACAATCCCACCGGAAGGTTGGCCGGGAAAGAATATCTGAAAAGGCTGCTGGAGGTATGCGGGGAGAAGGGGATCCTGGCGGTGATCGACGAGTGTTTTATAGAATTTTGCGGCGGGGACGAAGCCCTCCTGTCGGAGCTGGAAGTGCACAGGAATCTGCTGCTCGTCAGGGCGTTCACCAAAAGCTTTGCGCTGCCCGGGGTCCGGCTCGGGTATCTGCTCTGCAGCGATCTTTCTCTTCTGGAGAGTGTGAGGAAGCAGCTTCCGGAGTGGAATCTCTCCGTGTTTGCACAGGCTGCCGGCGTCGCCTGCACCGGGGAGCGCGGATTTTTGGAAAAGACGGTTTCTTATGTCAGGACGGAAAGGGAGTTCCTTACGGAGAGCCTGAAAAAACTGGGGGTGAAGGTGTTTCCGGGGGAGGCTGATTTTATCCTTGCGTACAGCGACAGAAATCTTTATGAAGAGCTCCTGGAGCAGGGGATCCTGATACGGGACTGCTCGAATTTCAGGGGGCTGTCAAAGGGATTTTTCCGGATTGCCGTGAAGACCCGGCAGGAGAATGAGATGCTGCTGGAAGCATTGACCCGGACCGCGCCAGGGGAGGTTCCGGTGAGAGGGAGCGGAAGGGAGAAAGCAGAAGATTTAGGACATTTGGTACCAGAGGAAATTTCGGAGCGAGAGAGCGGAAGGGAAAAAGCAGAAGATTTAGGACATTTGGTACCGGAGGAAATCTCGGTGCGAGAGAGCGGAGGAGAGAAAGCAAAAGATTTAGGACATCTGGTACCGGGAAAGATTCCGGAGCGAGAGAGCGGAAGGGAGCAAACAGAAAATTTAGTACATCTGCGGCCGGAGGAGATCGAGAGAAGAAGCTTTGAAATCATCGGGCAGGAATTGGAGAAAAGGGGAATCCTGCTTCCGAAAGAGCAGGAGAGGATCACGAAGCGGGTGATCCACACTACCGCAGACTTTGAATATACGCGGACTCTCTGCTATTCGGAGAACGCTGTTGAGACGATCCAGAATTTGATCCGAAACGGCGCGGACATTGTGACGGATACAAATATGGCGCTTTCCGGGATCAACCGGAAGATCCTTGCCGGTTTTGGGGGTGAAGTTCACTGTTTTATGGCTGAGGAGGAGACTGCGCGGCTTGCGAAGGCCCGCGGGACGACCCGGGCGGCAGTCAGCATGGAACTGGCGGCGGGGATCAAAAAACCGGTGATCTTTGCCATAGGGAATGCCCCAACGGCTTTGATACAGCTGTATGAAATGGTTAGGGACGGTGTCTTCCGGCCGGCGTTTATCATCGGGGTTCCGGTGGGATTTGTCAATGTGGAAGCCGCGAAGGAAATGATCCTAAAGACGGACATACCCTATATTATAAACCGGGGGAGAAAAGGGGGGAGCGGTGTGGCAGCGGCGATCTGCAATGCCGTTCTGTATGAGCTGTCCCCCCGATGATCAGGACATAGAACGCAGAAGCGCGCTGGAGGGAAGAAGCCGGTTATAAAAGTGATGGGATAGGTATTGCTAAAAAATGCGGGGAAGACATACGGGGAGGAAATGCAGGGAAAGAATTACAGGGAAAGAATTGTAGGAAAAGAAATACAGAGAAAGAAATGGGTGAAGAATTGCAGGGAAAGAAACAGGAGAAGAAATGTAGAGAAAAATGCTGAGGAAGAAATTCGCGGGGAAAGAAATGCAGGCAAAATGAAAGAAAAATTCGGGTAAGAAGACCGGGGAAGGAAGAAAATGCTGCGGTACGGATTTACCACCGGGAGCTGCGCGGCAGCGGCGGCAAAAGCGGCGGCCTATATGCTGCTCACCGGGAGAGAAAAAACAGAAATCGTGATAGAGACGCCGAAGGGGATCCCTTACCGTGCGAAACTCACAGATATCGTCCGCGGAGAACGGGAGGTCAGCTGCGCGGTGGAAAAGGACGGAGGGGACGATCCGGATGTTACTTCCGGGACTCTGATCTATGCGAAGGTCTCCTTTGACGAAGGAGGGGATCGGGAGATCCGGATCGAGGGAGGAAAGGGCGTGGGACGCGTGACAAAACCGGGCCTGGACCAGCCCGTGGGAAGCGCAGCCATCAACCATGTTCCCCGGGAAATGATCCGGCGGGAGGTATTGCAGGTGTGCGGGATCACGGATTACAGAGGGGGTCTGTATGTTGAGATCTCTGTCCCGGAGGGAGAACGGATCGCGGAAAAGACTTTTAACCCGAGGCTGGGGATCGTGGGGGGCATCTCCATACTGGGCACCAGCGGGATCGTAGAGCCTATGAGCACCCAGGCGGTACTGGACACCATCCGGGTCGAGATGAACCAGAAGAGGGCGGAAGGGTATGACCGGGTGGCGGTTTCCCCGGGAAATTACGGGCTGGAATTTATGAAAAAAACTTATGATTACGATCTGGACAAAAGCGTGAAATGCAGTAATTTTATCGGAGCCACTGTAGATCTGGCGGTGGAGCTGGGATTTCGGAGACTGCTGCTCACCGGGCATATCGGCAAGCTGATCAAGGTGGCGGGCGGGATCATGAACACCCATTCCGGGGAGGGGGACTGCAGGATGGAACTGCTGGCCGCTTTTGCGGTGAGGGCCGGCGCGGGGCTGGAGGAGGTCCGCCGGATCCTGGAGTGCGCCGTTACGGAAGAAGCCCTGGGGATCCTGGACAAGTGCGGAAAACGGCAGGCGGCGATGGATCTCTGCATGGAGCGCATCTGTTATTATCTGGACAGACGGGCGAAGGGGAAACTTCAGGTGGATTGTATCCTGTACGCGAATGAATTTGGAGAATTGGCAAAGAGCAGGGGGGCGGAGGAATGGTTTATTTCGTAGGCGCCGGAACGGGCGCGCCGGATCTGATCACAGTCAGGGGGATGAGGCTGCTGGAACAGGCGGATATCGTTATCTATGCCGGCTCTCTGGTGAATCTCGAACTGCTTCGGTACGCCGGGGAGAACTGTGAAATTTACGACAGCTCCAAACTGGTCCTGGAGGAAGTGATCGGGATCATGCGCCGGGGGGAGGCAGAGGGCAGAACGATTGTCAGGCTCCACACCGGGGATCCCAGCGTTTATGGGGCGGTCAGGGAACAGATGGACGAGCTGGACCGGCTGGGGATCGCCTATGAGAGCTGTCCCGGGGTAAGCGCCTGCTTTGGGGCGGCGGCGTCCCTCAATCTGGAATACACCCTGCCGGGGATTTCCCAGTCGCTGATCCTCACCAGAATGGAGGGGAGAACCCCCGTGCCGCCGGGGGAGAGCATTGAGAGCTTTGCCGCCCACCGGGCATCCATGGCGATCTATCTGAGTGCGGGGATGCTGGAAGAGCTGAGCCGGAGACTGATCCGGGGAGGATACGACGGGAATACGCCGGCGGCCATTGTGTATAAGGCAACCTGGCCGGAGGAGGAAGCCTATCTGTGTACGGTAGCGTCCCTGCCGGAGACCGCGGCGGTCCACGGCATTACAAAGACGGCGCTGGTGCTGGTAGGGGATGTGCTTGCCCATCAAAATTATCAGAAGTCCAGGTTGTATGCCGCGGATTTTGCCACGGGATTTCGGGAAAGGAAGGACGGCGACCGGCCTGTGGAAGAAGACGGCAGATGTGACGGTTCAGGATGATGCGATGGGTCGAGGACGGCAATGTGACAGCTTCGGCTGATGTGACGGACAGAGGATGGCAGATGTGACGGTTCAGGCAGACGCGATGGGCGGATGATGGCAATGTGACGACTCCGATTGAGGCGATGGACGGAGGACGGCAGATGTAACAGTTCAGGCTGACGCGATTTGCATAGGGTGTGAAAAAAATGAGGTTAGAGGTCATCAGTTTTACGGAGAACGGTATCCGGCTTTCCCAAAGACTGGCGGAGGCATGGGATGGCTGCATAAAAAGTTTTCTGGAACTACATAGATCCGGCGGAAATGGGTTCTTTCAGGAAAACGGAACGGCTGTTCCGGAAGGGATCGCGTTATATACAAAGTGCGGGACGATGACTCCCCGGGAGCTTTGCAATCTGAAGAAAGGGCAGAGCGCCTTGCACCCCGTGGAGTTTGTGGAACAGAGCGTCGGAGATTGGGCGGGGGAGCGGATGCGGGAAGGCCGGTGTCTTCTCTTTATCGGGGCCTGTGGGATCGCCGTCAGGGCGACAGCTCCCCATCTTCTGAATAAGCTCTGCGACAGCCCGGTTCTTGTGATGGATGAAATGGGGCAGTATGTGATCCCCATCCTGTCCGGACATTACGGAGGGGCAAACCGGATTGCCGGGGAGATAGCGGCAGTTTTGGGAGCGGTTCCCGTCATTACCACGGCCACGGATCTCAACCATAAGTTTGCCGTGGATCTGTTCGCAAAAAAGAACGGCCTTCTCATTGTCAACAGGGACGGGATTGCAAAGGTGTCGGCAAAGGTGCTGGCTGACCGGGAAATCACTCTGTCCGTCGAGACGGGGCATGTACGCGAAGGAGCAAGGTTCCCGGAGGGGATCCGCCTAGTCCCTTATCCGCCGGAGGGATTTGTGGATGTGCTGGTCACCGGGGAGGAAAAGGTTTCTGATGCGGCTCTGGTTTTAAAGCCCAGGGAATACGCCTTTGGCGCGGGCTGCAGAAAGGGAAAGGAAGCGGAAGAGATAGAGGCCTTTCTGCTTCAATGCGCCGGGAAAGCGGGGATTCCCTTAGAACGGTTTTTCGCGTTGGCCTCCATCGACCGAAAGAGGGAAGAGCCGGGCCTGATATCCTGGAGCGAAAAACACCGGGTGCCTTTCCTGACTTATACGGTGGCGGAGCTTTGGGAGGCGGAGGGAGAGTTTCAGACTTCTGCGTTTGTGCTGGAGAAAACGGGGGTGGACAATGTGTGCGAGCGGGCGGCCCTGAAAGCCTGCGGTCCTTCGGGCAGGTTAGTTTATGGGAAACACGCAGAGGACGGGATGACGGCGGCAATCGCGAAAAGGGAATGGAGCGTGGCGTTTGATGAGGAATAAGATCTGGATCGTGGGAATGGGGCCGGGACGGGAAGAACTGATGACCGCGGAGGCGATGAGCATTTTAGAAGGGGCGGATGTCATCGTGGGTTATACGGTCTATATCGATCTCTTAAGACGGCGCTTTGCAGGCAAGGAGCTGGTGTCCACGCCCATGCGCCAGGAGGTGCAGCGGTGCAGGCTTTGTTTTGAAGAGGCGCAAAAGGGGAAGCGGGTGGCGCTGGTCTGCAGCGGAGACGCCGGGATCTACGGCCTGGCGTCCCTGATGTACGAGCTGGGGGAGAGGTATCCCGGGACGGAGCTTGCGGTGATTCCGGGAATCACCGCGGCCAGCAGCGGCGCGGCGGTTCTGGGAGCGCCATTGAATCATGACTTTTGCACCGTCAGCCTGAGCGATCTTTTGACGCCCTGGGAAACGATCGAAAAACGGCTGTCGGCGGCAGCGGCAGGGGATTTTGCAATCGTTCTCTATAATCCTGCCAGCCATAAGCGGAAGGATCACTTAAAAAAGGCCTGCGACATCCTTTTGCGGTATCTGGAGCCGGAGAGACCCTGCGGATATGTGGAAAATATCGGCCGGGAGGGTACGAAGGCCGTGACCTGTACTTTAAGAGAACTGCGGGAGATTCAGGTCAATATGTTCACAACGGTGTTTATCGGAAATTCCCAGTCCCGGATCCTGGGGGGAAAACTGATCACAAAGCGGGGGTACCGGATTGAAAGAGATACTGCTATTTGCGGGGACAACTGAAGGGCGGAAGTTATCGGAGTGTCTGTCGGCGGCGGGGATTCTCCATACGGTGTGCGTGGCTACTGAATATGGGGAGATCACAATGGGGGAACATCCACTGGCGAAGATCCGCCGGGGCAGGATGGACCGGCGGGAGATGGCGGAATGGATCCGGAAGGGGAATTTCCTGGCGGTGGCGGACGCTACCCATCCGTATGCCGAAGAAGTCACGGAAAATATCCGGGCGGCGCTGGATGGAACGGATATCCCCTATATCCGGATCAAGCGGGAGACAGGCGGCGCGGGAGAGCGCGGCGGGAGGATCCTTCGGTTTGACACTCCGGAAGCCTGTGCGGCGGAGCTGGAAAAAACGGAGGGGAATATCCTTTTGACCACGGGGAGTAAGGACCTGGGGGCCTTCTGCGTCTCAAAAAAGCTCCGGGAGAGGCTGTATGTCCGGGTGCTGCCGGGGTTGGAGAGTTTAAGGCTCTGTATGGAGCAGGGGATCAGCGGGAAGCAGATCCTGGCGCTGCAGGGACCATTTACGGCGGAGATGAACGAAGCCATGATACGCCAGTACCGGATCCAATGCTTAGTGACCAAGGCCAGCGGCAGGACCGGCGGATACCAGGCGAAGCTGGAGGCTGCGGAAAAAACCGGTATTTCCGTCTTTGTGGTCGGCAGTCATGAAGAAGATCCGGGCTGTTCTTTTCAGGAGGCGTGTCAAAAGATCGGGCAGCTCTGCGGAAAGAAGCTGGCGCCCCGGGACAGAATGGAGATCGTCCTGGCAGGCGCGGGAATGGGCGGGGAAAACAGTCTGACCGAGGAAGTCCGGCTGGCCATTGAAAGCGCGGATCTCTTGTTCGGTTCGGAGCGGCTGATCGCCCGGTTTCATCCCAGGGTCGAAAAAAAGTCCTATTATCAGGCAGAGCAGATCCTTCCGTATCTGAAAGAAATGCAGGGAAGCCTGTCCCTGGAAAACGGCAGGGTGGTGGTCCTCTTTTCCGGTGACACCGGATTTTACAGCGGGTGTAAGTCCCTGTACCGGGAACTGCTGGCGGAGATCCGGGGAGGCGGGCTTTCCGCCGATGTGCGGATCCTGCCGGGGATCTCGTCGGTGGCCTGCCTTGCCGCCTGTATCGGGGAGAGTTATCAGGACGCGGCTGTCTTCAGTATGCACGGCAGGAAGGTTTCTGATCCGGCGGGCTGGATCGCGGGGAACAGGAAGACCTTTCTTCTGATGTCCGGCCCGGAGGATGTCCGGAACCTTGGCAGCTCGCTGCTGGAGGCGGGGATGAGCCGATGCAGAATCCTGGCGGGCTTTCAGCTCTCCTACCCGGAGCAGAGGATTCTGGACCTGACCCCCGAGGAATGCTGCGGGGTAAGGGAGGAAGGGCTGTACACCTGCTTTGTCGAAAATCCCTATGGGGTCCAGAGGGAACTGGCACCCGGAAAAGCGGACGGGGAGTTTATCCGGGAAAAGATTCCCATGACGAAGGCGGAGGTTAGGGAAGTAAGCATCTGCAAGCTAAAGCTCCGGAAAGGCGCCGTGGTTTATGATATCGGGAGCGGGACCGGCTCCGTCGCTGTGGAGATCGCAGGATTGTCCGGCGATATTCCGGTGTACGCCATCGAGCGGCGGGAGGAGGCGGTCCGCCTCATAAAAGCGAACCGGGAAAAATTCATGCTGCCGAATATACAAGTCATTGCCGCGGAAGCCCCGGAGGGATTTTTGGACCTGCCGGTTCCGACCCATGCGTTCATAGGGGGCAGCGGAGGGAGGCTGCGGGAGATCCTGTCCGCCCTGTATCAAAAAAATCCGGAGATGCGCGTGGTCATAAATGCGGTCAGCCTGGAGACGATCTGTGAGATCCGGGAGGTCCTTTCACAGTTCCCCGTGAAAAACCCGGAGACGGTGCAGCTGCAGGTGAGCAGAGCGAAGCAGGCGGGGGAGCATCACCTGATGCTGGCGGAAAACCCGGTCTGGATCTGCGCGTTTGACTTCTGTGCCGGGGAAAGTAATCAGGAGGAGCCGGAGGCCCGCTGAATCGGGCAGATACAAGCGCTGTGTGCGGAAACGGAGAAACTATGAAACTGAAACGGGTCATGATCGCCGCTCCGGGGAGCGGAAGCGGCAAGACGACGATTACCTGCGCGCTGCTGCAGACCTTGAAAAAGATGGGGCTGCAGGCGGCGTCCTACAAATGCGGCCCCGATTATATCGATCCCATGTTCCATGAAAGGGCCCTGGGGATCCCGTCGAAGAACCTGGACACCTTCTTTACGGGGGAGGAAGCGACGAGATACCTGCTTCTGAAAAACAGGACGGAGGAGGATATCGCTGTCCTGGAGGGCGTTATGGGGATTTTTGACGGGCTGGGCGGCTCCCGGGAAGAGGGTTCCTCCTATCATCTCGCGAAAGTGACACAGACCCCGGTGATTCTCGTGGTGGACGCAAAGGGAATGGGGCGTTCTGTAATTCCGTTGATCGCGGGATTTCTGGCCTACGACAGGGAGCATCTGGTGAAAGGGGTGATCCTGAACCGGATGCGCCGGTCTTATTTTGAGACGGCCGGACCCATGATCGAAAAGGAACTGGGTGTCCGGGTACTGGGTTTTTTTGAAGAACAGGGGGATTTCCGCCTGGAGAGCAGGCATCTCGGGCTGCTGCTTCCGGACGAGACGGTCCATATCGAAACCTGGTTGGAGACGATTTCGGAAGCGTTTCAGAGGACGGTATCCGTAGAGAGGATCCTGGAGATTGCGGAGGGAGCACAGCCCCTTGCGGAAGACGCCGCGCCGCCCTTCGGCGGGAGAAGTGCCGGCGGCTTTTCGACCCGTATCGCCGTGGCCAGGGACGAGGCCTTCTGCTTTTACTATGAGGACAATCTTCAGATGCTTCGCGAGCTGGGAGCGGAAATAGTGTACTTTTCCCCGCTTCACGACCGAAGCCTGCCGGAAGGGTGCGGCGGGATCCTGCTGGGAGGGGGATACCCGGAAGTCTACGCGGAGGCCCTCAGCGCCAATACGGCCATGCTGATGGAAATAAAAAACGCGGCGGCGGACCGGATGCCCATAACAGCGGAGTGCGGCGGGTTTCTGTATCTGCATGATGAGATGATCGACCGGAAGGGCAGGCGGTATCCTATGGCGGGGGTGGTCCCGGCGGTCTGCCGTGACACCGGCAGGCTGGTG
>CANQCF010000056.1 GCA_947589505.1 uncultured Acetatifactor sp.
TCCGAGGGACTGGATTCATACAGGACAATGGTATAGACGGGGCGCAGGCTCCGGTAGTTCATGCGTCGTTTGTCGGCAGAGGCCTGGTCCCGTTTCTGTTTATACTGCCGGAGCAGCATGTCGGCGGAGTAGCAGGCCGCCCGCTGGCCGGGGAAGGCGTAGCCGTAGCGCTGGACCTCCACGGTGGTGATGCTGCCGTCCTCCAGCCGGATGATGATATCCATGACGACCAGGGTGTCCGGCATGATCTGGCTTTCATTAGAAAGGACAGAGACGACGGAGACTTTCCGCTCCAGGAGGAGCGAGAGGAATGTGCTCAGCCGGGAGGAGTCCCGGTCCGGATTCATGATCGCCTTAAAGAAAGAGTCGTAGAGAATGCGGACGCCCTTTGCACCGCTGCAGAAATCCAGGAACTCCTGCTGGCGTTCCGGTTTCAGGGCGTCGAACTGACTCTTTAAGGAAGGATTATTGCTGATCTCCTGTGAAATTTCGTCTCGTGTGCGGATCATGGGAAAGTACTGCTGTAATTTGTTTTTCTTCATAGGTTGTAATTCCTCCTTTGCAATAAAGTTGTGGTGGCTGGATGGCTGACAGGTGGTTGGAATGAACCGGTTGAGATGAAACGATTGAGATAAACTGTTTTGGATGAATCATTTCATTGCCTGCGTGAAATGGACTCGTTCCTGGATACCGGTCTGATCGGCGGGACATGGTTTTATGGTGGTTTACAGGATATGGCAGATATTTGAAACGGCGTAAATAACAAAAACGGCGTACTTGTAAAAAATGACATGAGCGTTAAAAATGGCATAATAGACATAAATACCATAGGCATGAAAGACATTCCCTCCTTCCTTCGTGAAATGTTTGGGTGCTGCAATATCTCTTATTTGGAAGATACGGCGATATGCCGCAGGTCTGACGGCCCATGGGCCACAGATAAGATAGGTTGATGATAGCACAGAAGAAGCAGAATGTAAAGAAAATTTTTCGCCGCTTTTTTATGCCCGCTTTTTTATGACTTTCTGTTTTTCCTCTGACTTAACTGAGTGTTAAGTGGCTGGGGGAATATTTCGGATTTCGTGTTCAAGAGGAATCGTGCCTGCACATGATTCTTCGGGCTCTTCTAAAAAAGTTGGTGACGGACTATGAAAAAACCGTGTAAATATAAGGAAAACTGGAGGATTGATATCGATGAAAACATAAAAAAGGCGTACTTTAACCAGACCTGACGGGTCAAAGCCGTTTTTCAGGTCAAATTTTGAAGATATGGTGTTGAGAGATCAGGGCAGATGCGGGACCGTTAGAGGTCTTTTTTTAGTGGGTATTTTGAGGTATCACCTCCTTTCCGGCGGCATCCGGAAACATGTCAGTCCTTCGGCTTCTTTCCGGAAAAAGCCAGTTCCAGAGCGGCGTAAGTTTCCCTAACAAACTTAGTGCCGCCGCAGCAGAAGAGGACGCGGCGGGGCTGTTCGGGATAGGAAAGGAAGAACTCTAAGGAGTGAGGATGGTCGATGACCTTGTCGATAGAGACCTCCGGCGGGAGCTGGATGAGTTTGTTGGTGATCTTAGCAGCCATAATTGTTTACCTCCTAAAATTTATTTTTTGGCTAAAAAAAGAATAACAGAAGTGGGCAGTTATGGCTACTAAGATCATCAGCAGACAGAGGATGAGGAAAAGGACTTACAAGAAGTGGAGGAACACGCAGTGGAAGATTCCAGACAGTCTGAGGAAAGGGACAACCTATGGATGGGGGAAGAGGGGTTCCGGACCCCGCCTTGATCCTGCTTACTTACCAACGGCCTGTATTGCCGGCATTTGTCAAGCCCCTGCCGCGAAAGCGGTGCGGAGCAGGCTTGATCAATGCCGGTAATGCAGGCAGACTGAACAAAGCAGGAGCAGGCTGTTCTAAGAGAGAATTTTGCAGTGGATTGACAAAAAAGCTGGGAAATTCACCAAGAAGAAAAAAGGATTATTTTAGGCAGCACCAAAAAAAAGAGAAGCTCTTCTAAGAAACGTGGGGTTTGTCAAAAAAACACCACAAAAACGAGGAGCTTTTGTGCAACACCATAGAACAGAGAAGAGCTTCTGAAAAAGTTGGTGAAACACCAAGAAACTGAGAAGAATCACCAACTTTTATAGAAGAACCTGAACTGGAATCGCGTTTGCAGGTGATTCTCCGGAAAGCGCGGAGAAGATTGTCTCAGTTCATAAGAATTTAAGAAATATAAACAGAAATTAAGAGAAAAAATCTTTACAAGAATTTCAGCCTCTGCTATAATCAGCTTGTTTTAAGAAATCTATTATTCTTTTCCGCGGTTCCGCGGCACTTTTCAAGACTAAAATATTAATTTTACTGGAGGAGTCTGCCTATGTCAGAAGAAAGAACAAATGTCAATTCCAACCGCGAGGTAAAATCGGATGTGTTTACCACGCTTTTCAGCGAACCGGAGAATGCGGCCCAGCTTTACACGGCCCTTTCCGGCGTGGAGACCTCCCCGGGGGAGATCGAGATCACGACTCTGAAGGGCGTACTGTTCCTGGCCCGGAAGAACGATCTGGGCTTTACCGTGAGGAACCGGATCCTGGTAATTAGCGAACACCAATCGACCGTGAACCCCAACATCTCCTTGCGGAGCGTCCTGTACTACGGCCGCACCATGGAAAAGCTCCTGCGGAACCAGGATCTCTATCGGGCAAAACTGATTCGGATCCCCACCCCGGAGTTTTACTGTTTTTACAACGGCGTCAGCCCTCTGCCCCCAGAAGAAACTTTAAGACTTTCGGACGCATATCTTGAAAAAACAGACAATCCAATGTTAGAATTGACAGTAAAGATGATCAACATCAATCTCCCGGTGAACCATACACTTTTGCAGAAGTGTATGCCGCTGTATGAATATTCCTGGTTCATGCAGAAGATCCGGTCGTATCTGGCCGAAGAAAAGAGCCGGGACGAGGCGGTTACCATGGCGATCCGGGACTGCATCCAGGAGGGGATCTTTGCGGATTTTGTGAAGAAGCACGGATCGGAGGTGGAGAATATGTTATTTACGCAGTTTAACATGGAGGATGCCCTGGCGGTGAGATATGAGGAAGGCGTGGAGGATGGGATCGAGCGTGGGCTTGAACGCGGAAGGACCGAGGGCCGGGAGGCCGGATTGACGGAGGGGAGAATAGAAGGAAAAGCAGAAGGAAAAGCAGAAGGAAAAGCAGAAGGAAAAGCTGAATCCATTTTGGAGCTGTTAGAGAGATTAGGTCCTGTACCCGGGGAAATGAAAGAGAAAATCTGCGGTATTAAAGATATTGAAATCCTGAGGAAACTGTTAATACTTGCAGCGGGAGCAGGCTCCTTGGAGGAATTTGCGGAAAATCTTAATTAGAATGAAACGTGCATATCGCCCTTTAGGCGGAGTATATGGATCCTGCGGCCCCGAAGGAGATTGCGGAGGAACTGGCGGAGCCGCAGGATTACTCGTTTTTATATTTTGTATCGCGCATTCGATAAATGGCCGCCAATAAGTCCATTTTTCTGGGGAGCGCAAGAAACCTCCCGCAATCCGGAAAAAATCCCGAGTAGATTATGTCCAGGCCCTTTTCTTCGATTTCACGGTATAAGGAGTCAACTTCCTGATTTAAGTCTATCGTTTTCGGAAGGGATGCCGCAAACGGGCTTTCCCCACAGCGATTCTCCAAAAGCCGGATCAAAAACCCAGCGGCGGTTCTCTGTTCATCGCATAGAATCTCATGGATGTGAGTGGTATTTATTTTTTCCTGCCCGATAAAAATATACCCGATATCACTCACCGCAAGTTTTTCGGACTTGCCAAACGGCGGATAGGGAGAAAAGCCTTCAGTGGTCAATATTCTATTTTGCCTCCAATGAGCAGACGGCGTTACAGCATTCGATTCTTCTGTTTCTTTAGTGTACCGTGTAAACAGGTCCTTTGCCTGTTTTGTGACTTCTGTGATCTGAAAGTTTTCAATAAGATACACCGTGTCCGCTGCCGGCAGGTATTCGCCGCTGCCGCCTATGATGAGGATCGTTGATATTCCCAAAGAATGGTATATTTCGTTGACTCTCTCCGTAAAAGGAATAATGGGATCCTTTCCGATCAATTTTTTCATTACCACGTCTTTCATCATGAAATTCGCAGCGCTTCTGTCCTCGTCGATCAGCAGTAATCTGGCGCCGGAATCGATAGCTTCCAGAATATTGGCGGCCTGGGAAGTAGAGCCGGAGGCACATAGGGTAGAAAAATTCTTCGTGCTTTCCCCTGGTATTTCTACTATGAACGGAGAGATGTCAAGATGATTGATGCATCTCCCGTCCTCAGCAGAAATAGATACCGCTGAAGGATCGGTAATGACTAATTCCCGGCCGTCTCCAAGGATATGATCGTATATACCGGAAGAGATCGCATTCAGGAGTGTTGACTTTCCGGAATATCCTCCCCCGGTAAAGACGGTGACCCCTCTTTTAATTCACATGCCCCTGACGCCGCAGATTTCAATTTCCTCATCATGCGGAGCATAAAAAGGAACTGCATTTTCTTTGCTTTTTCCGGTTTGCGAATCCCTTGGAAGGATACTTCCGTTCGCAATGAATGAGCAGTAATCGCTGCTTGCAAGCCATTCTCTTAAAGCCTTTTGTTTTTTGGCAAGTTCTTCCACTTTTTTATTTTGCAGGGAATCAAAATTTTGAATAAATGCGTCCACCGCCTGCGGAAGATTATCCACCAATAGTTTTATGGCTTTTTTCTTATTCTTGCTCTGAAGCTGTACTTGAAATCTCAGACATAAACACATCTCAGCCTCGCCACTCTCTGCCGAGGTGAGATGGATAACAGTATTGCCGCCTGCATTCGTGTAATCCTTGGGCGCACGTGTCTCAAAATAAGCGGTATTTCTTACTAATATCTCTCCGCCGAGCGGAACGGTATAATACCAGCCTGTTTCTTCGGGTGGTTTATTCTTGTTATACAATTCTTCGTTGAAAACCGCTAAACAGCGGCTCCACTGACGGTAACAATTGTCTGCGACAGCAGTGCTGTATGTTTCAATTCCTAATTTTTTGACCGGGATCATGCACAGAATGGTGGGACGATCCAAAGAGAGCTTGTTTGTGAGCTCTATGCTGAATGAAATGTCATGAGACCAGTATGTCGTGTCATTATAAAAGATAGGAAATTCCGATGGGTTCCCAGGCGTACCCGCAGGTACCATGATGCGCCCTTCGTACATCTCCTTCCAGCCTTTCGTTTTCTCATCCATGGCTGACAGGTAGCTTTTCAATCTTATCATCGAATAAAAAATCCTCGTGTTATAAATGTAGTAGGTTTTATAGCCCTTCTCCAGAGATTGGCTGTCAAGTGAGTGGAGCTTTCCCAGACTTTTCATCCGGTGTGTCCGGCATTAAGGAATTCGTAAATCTCTTTTGGAGTTTCAGACTCGCATTCGTGAATTGCTTTACAAATCCGCACGATATTCTCTAAGGGTTCTTCCAGATCCTCTGCGATTTCTTCTGCTGTCTTGTTTTTCCGGAGCTTACGATGAACCTGTTGGATAAGTTTGAGTTCCCCGCCCTGCGGGATGCCCTGCGCCAGGCCTTGTTCTAAGCCTTGTTCCAGACCTTGTTTCTTGCCCCGCGTGAAGCCCTGTTTTTCCCCCTGTGCAATGCCCTTCTTCAGTATGGTCTTGGCTTCATATTCCAGAACTTTTCCGCCCATAACGTTTTCCACTCCTTCCCTTACAGAGTCGTGTTTCATTGCGATATTTTCCAGTACTTTCTTTGACATGTCGGTGATGGTACATTTCGTATATTCGCTGATAACGCCCCGGGCCGTCAATTCCTCCAGGCGCTCCCGGATCTGCGCGTATTCTTGTGCAACACCATGGAATAGAGAAGAGCGTCTAAAAAGTTGGTGAAACACCAAGAAACTGAGAAGAATCAGCAACTTTTATAGAAGAGCCTAAGAAAGGGCATCGAGTTCCTGTGAATGGCGTGGGCGGATTCGCCCTTTTTTATTGTTGCTCTGAAAGATGTTTTTGCATCTCTCTGATTTGGCTCTGTAATTCAGCAATCAAATCATCCCTTTGGCTGAGCTGTGCATCTTTTTGACTGAGCTGTATAGCCTGCTCTTCAATTTTTTCATCTTTCTGGCTGAGCTGAGAGGCCTGGGCTGCAAGTTCCTTATCTTTTTCACCGAGTTTGGTCGCCTGAGCTTTGAGTTCCCTATCCTTTTCACTAAGCTGAGATGCCTGTTCTTTAATTTCATTATTCTTTTGATTAATCGTCTCCTGCATCTCGTCGATCATGTACTGCACTGTGTTGCTGTCCAATTCCTGAAGTTCCTTGGAATACATCTGCATCACCCTTTCCAGGTTCCGGCACATCTCATAGATTTCCTCGTACATCTCCCGGAACTGCGGATAGTTCTCCGACAGTTTCAGGATCCACTCCGGTTCATCCATGCAGAAAAATGCCAGCCATGCCTCCAACTGGTTTCCGATTTCTTCTTTATTGTGGACGATTTCCTTCAGAATGTCAAGAGGAACGAAGACATATTCCTCCAGGAGATTCATCTCTAACCCTGTGTCGGAAGTCTGATGAAAGCGGTGGATATAGTCCTGGGGAAAGGCGTGGAATTCCGAGGGGCTGGATTCATACAGGACAATGGTATAGACGGGGCGCAGGCTCCGGTAGTTCATGCGACGTTTATCGGCAGAGGCCTGGTCCCGTTTCTGTTTATACTGCCGGAGCAGCATGTCGGCGGAGTAACAGGCCGCCCGCTGGCCGGGGAAGGCGTAGCCGTAGCGCTGAACCTCCACGGTGGTGATGCTGCCGTCCTCCAGCCGGATGATGATATCCATGACGACCAGGGTGTCCGGCATGATCTGACTTTCATTAGAAAGGACAGAGACGACGGAGACTTTCCGCTCCAGGAGGAGCGAGAGGAATGCGCTCAGCCGGGAGGAATCCCGGTCCGGATTCATGATCGCCTTAAAGAAAGAGTCGTAGAGAATGCGGACGCCCTTTGCGCCGCTGCAGAAGTCCAGGAACTCCTGTTGGCGTTCCGGTTTCAGGGCGTCGAACTGACTCTTTAAGGAAGAGTTATTGCTGATCTCCTGTGAAATTTCGTCTCGCGTGCGGATCATGGGAAAGTACTGCTGTAATTTGTTTTTCTTCATATGTTTTGATTCCTCCTTGTAATAAAGTTGTGGTGGCTGGATGGCTGACAGGTGGTTGGAATGAACCGGTTGAGATGAAACGATTGAAATAAAACGGTTGGGATAAACTGTTTTGGATGAATCATTTCATTGCCTGCGTGAAATGGACTCGTTCCTGGATATCGGTCTGATCGGCGGGCCATGGTTTTAGGGTGGTTTGAAAGATGCGGCAGACGTGACACTCCCTCCTTCCGTGTGGTGAATTGTTTGTGTGTTACAATATTCCTTCTTATTTGGAAGATACGGCGAAATGCCGCAGTCTGACGGCCCTGGGGCCACAGATAAGATAGGCTGATAATAACACAGATGAGCTGTGATGTAAAGAGAAAATTTAATGATTATGACTAATTTTGATCAATTAAGACGGAGTGCTAAGCGTATGGCGAAGCTGCTACAGGTGAAGCTGTGCTGCCTGCTGCTCCCCGCCTGGTCAGTCAGGATTGACATTTTACAGCTCGATAGGTACTATGTAAAGGGATTGTGGTGTATCCTAGTGTGGCAATCGTCATGTGCCGGGGGTTCCTGGGGATGACAATCGTCATATCCGGACCTGCGGATTGTGACAGATGTAAGCTGGTTATCTGAAAAAAAGGGAGTTATACTAAAAGCAGAACGGGCCGGGAGAGGACAGGGATTCCGGGACAGCGGCATGGGAGGAACGGGTAAAATGGTAGTGATTTTTTATGGGATAGGAATACTGGCGCTTGTGTTTTTTGTGATCTGTCTGGCGCGGTTTTTAAGCGCAAAACAGGCGGAGAAGCAGGAGCCCGGAAGTGTTCCCGAGGAGCAGCTGAAGGCGAGGAAGATCTGGCTGATCATTTCCTCCGTGCTGTTTGGGACGATGGCGCTGTTTATGGCGGCCCTGGCGATCCTGATTTCCCTTGTGATGCTCAGCATGTAGGGGGACAAGATGAAAGATAAAACATTTTATGCTTTGGTGTGGGCGCTGGTGGGGCTGGGCATCGCGCTGACGCTGGCGCATCTTCTGTATATCGCGTATGCATATCAACATGGCTCCATCATCTACTTTATTGCCAATGAGGTATGGTAGAATCATCAAGATCCGGAAAAAGGAGCGCAGACTAAATGGAAATCGCGCAGAAGGAAATCCGAAAAAAGAAGTTAAGGAAAACGGCGGGGCAGATCCTGATCCTGCTTTCGATCGCGGGGGCCTTTGCCGCCTTTCATGTCAGCGTGTATTTTCTGGTGACCAGGCGGCTGGCGAACAATTTCAGCGGCGTTTCTCAGATCAAGATGGCGGATGTGGGCGCCTTCCTGCCCCACGATCCAAAGTCGGAGCTGGTGCGGATCGATTCTTCTCTGAAACTGACGGAGGACCTGCCGGTGATGGACGGCGCGGCGGCGCTTCTTCCCGTGTATGCGGCGTTTGTGGACGCGGTGTATCCAAAAGGGTCGGTGACATACGAGGGCGGAGAATTTTCGGACGATAACTATTATGGTGAAAACTTTGCCGCGGACAGCAAAATGCAGTATCACAATACCGTCCGCGGCTACAAGGCGGTTGTGGACGGGGAGACGGCTCTCTTTTTCAGCGCTATGCCCTCCCGGGAGCAGGAGGCTTACGCGGAGGAGCAGGGGGCGGAGCTGATCTATGTTCCTATCGGAAGGGAAGCCTTTGTATTTTTCGTAAATGAAAAGAATCCTGTGGAGGATCTGAGCGCCGATCAGATCCGCGGCATGTATTCTGGAAGAATCCGGAACTGGAAGCAGGCAGGAGGCCCGGACAGGGCGGTCAATCCGGTGAGCCGCGTGGCGGGCAGTGGGAGCCAGACTGCCATGGACGCTTTTATGGGGGAGGAGAAGACCGGCAGGAAATCTCTCTTTGCGGTGACAGGCGCTTCGATCGGGTTTTCTTTCCGGTATTACCTGGAAGATATGGTGGGAAACGGCGGGGTGAAGATGCTTTCCATAAACGGGGTCTACCCGGATCGGGAAAATATCCGGAGCGGGCGCTACCCGGTCACGGCGGAATTTTACGCCATTTACCGCAGGGATAATCCAAATCCCAACATTCCCGTCCTGGTGGACTGGATTCTCTCGGAGGAGGGGCAGCGGATCATTGAGGAAACCGGTTATGTGGGGATCGGGGAATGAGAGCGCTGCCAGCCGGCGGCGGAAGGCTTTTCTGGAAAAAATTGGAGGATGGAAAGCAGGGAAAAGAAATATAATAAAGGCAGAGTTTTTATATGGAAAGGGAGAGAGTCTATGATCTACACAGTGACATTTAACCCGTCCCTGGATTATGTGGTGACGGTTAAGGATTTTACAATAGGGATCGTGAACCGGACCGTGGACGAGATCCTTTTTCCCGGCGGGAAGGGGATCAATGTGTCCATGGTGCTGCGCAACCTGGGACAGGAGAGCATCGCCCTGGGATTTACTGCGGGCTTTACCGGGGCGGAGATCACGAAGAGATTGGAGGAAAAGGGCGTCTGCGCGGATTTTATACAGGCGGCGGAGGGGATCAGCAGGATCAATGTGAAGCTTCACTCCGGGCAGGAGACGGAGATCAACGGCCAGGGTCCGGTCATTCTTCCGGAGGATATCCAAAAGCTGTACCGGAAGCTGGACACGCTGGAGGCGGAGGATATCCTGGTTCTGGCGGGAAGTATTCCGGATGGGATGCCGCGGACCGCCTACTGCGATATCTGTGAAAATCTGAAAAACCGGGATATCCGGATTGTGGCGGACGCCACCAGGGATCTTCTTTTGAACGTATTGCCGTACCGCCCTTTCCTGATCAAGCCGAATCACCATGAGCTGGGGGAGATCTTCGGCGTGCAGCTGCGGGAAAAGGATGAGGTGGCCGCATACGCCAGAAGGCTTCAGGACAAGGGCGCCAGAAACGTCCTGGTTTCCATGGCGGGAGAGGGAGCCGTCCTGGTGACGGAGGACGGCAGGGAATTCCGCGCCAAGGCGCCTGCCGGAAAGGTGATCAATTCGGTGGGAGCGGGAGATTCCATGGTGGCAGGGTTCCTTGCGGGATTTTTAGAGACGGAGGATTACCGCAGCGCGTTTATCTGGGGCGTCTGTGCGGGAAGCGCCAGCGCGTTTTCCAGGGAACTTGCGACAAAAGAGGAAGTGGAAGCTCTGATCAGGCAGAGCGAGGCGCTTTTTTAGTACATGCAGAAAAAACAGGGACAAAAGGAAAGTTATGGAAATCAGGGGAAAGAGTGTGTGTAACGGGATAGCCATCGGGAAGCTGGCTGTCTTCCAGCGGGCAGACAATACGGTGAAGCGGTATGCCGTGGAAGATGCGGAGGCGGAGATACGGCGTTTTGAGGAGGCGCGGGAACGCGCAAAAAGTCAGCTCTCCGAACTGTATGACAGGGCGCTGAAGGAGGCCGGCCAGGGGGAGGCGGCCATCTTTGAGGTGCACCGGATGCTGCTGGACGACCAGGGCTTTACGGAGGCGGTGTGCACCGGGATCCGGGACCAGGGAGTCAACGCAGAGTTTGCGGTTTCCGTGGCGGGAGAACAGGTTTCCCGGATGTTTTCCGCCATGCCGGATGCCTATATGCGGGACAGGGCGGCGGATGTCAGGGATGTCTGCAGCCGTCTCACCGCTGTCTTATCCGGCAGGGAGGAGAAGAGCTTTGACGGGGAGGAGCCGGTGATCCTGCTGGCGGAGGATCTTGCGCCCAGCGAGACTGTCCGTCTGGACAAATCCCGGATCCTTGCCCTTGTGATCCGGCAAGGGTCTTCCAACTCCCACACGGCGATTCTGGCCCGGTCCATGAACATCCCGGCGCTGGTCCGTACGGATTTTCCCGGGGACGCGGACGGCAGGATGGGAATTGTGGACGGCCGTGAGGGAAAATTGATCCTTGACCCCAGTCCGGAAGAAATGGAGAGATATCGGGCCCTGAAGGATCAGGAGGACAGAAAGACGTGCCGGCTGCAGGAGATGAAAGGGCAGGAGAGCATCACCCTGGACGGCAGGAGGATCCGGCTGTACGCCAATATCGGAAGCGTTTCTGACGTAGAAAACGCATTGGCAAACGATGCGGAGGGGATCGGGCTCTTCCGCAGTGAGTTTTTGTACCTGGAGGCGGCGGACTATCCCACGGAGGAAGAGCAGTTTCAGGCGTACCGGAGGGTGGCGGAGGCCATGGCCGGGAAAAAGGTGATCATCCGCACGCTGGATATCGGGGCGGACAAGCAGGCGGATTATTTTCAGCTCGACAAGGAGGAGAATCCCGCCATGGGGTATCGGGCGATCCGGATCTGCCTGGACCGGCCGGAGGTGTTTCAGACCCAGCTCCGCGCCATTTACCGCGCCAGCTGTTACGGGAATATTGCGGTCATGTTCCCCATGATCATCTCGGTCTCGGAAGTGCGGCGGATCAAGGAGATTGCCCGTCAGGTCAGGGAGAAACTGACGGAGGAAGAGATTCCTTACCGGGAGATAGAGCTTGGCATTATGATCGAGACGCCGGCGGCGGTGATGATGAGCGAGGAGCTGGGGAGAGAGGTGGATTTCTTTTCTGTGGGGACCAATGACCTGACCCAGTACACCCTGGCCATCGACAGGCAGAACCCAAAGCTGGACGCCTTTTATGATCCCCATCATCCGGCGGTCTTAAAGATGCTGCAGACGGCAGCGGACAACGGCCACAAGACCGGCTGCTGGGTAGGCATCTGCGGAGAACTGGGGGCGGATACCACCCTTACAGAAACTTTCCTGCGCATGGGTTTCGACGAGATCTCCGTGAACCCTTCTAAGATTCTGGAGGTGCGAAAAGCAATAAGGAGCGTGGACCTGCGCGGATAAGTTCGTCCTTTCTTTGCTTTGTTTTGTACTATCTTGGCAAGATGCCCCGCCGATATTGACGGTGGAAAAACCCCATGCTACATTAAATGAAAAGTAACGGTTTCAGGCGGCGAGTCTGAAACTATGCGGCATCTTCTTTCTTTGGGAAATGGGGTTATCAGTATGAAAGAAAAATTTAAGTTGGATCCGGAAAAACAGTATTTTCAGAGCGGCGGGGTGCAGGTGACGGCCTTCAGCGATTTTTACCCCGCGGGGCATCAGTCCGGGATCAGCGTCATCATGCACGGGAAAAGGACGGCGACTAACGGGGATGTGCGTTTTGAACCCACTCCCGGGCAGTGGCAGCCTGTTCCGAAGCAGATCTCCCGGGAGGTTCGGGAGGACGAGGGTAGCATTGTGACCACGCTTTCCTACCCGGACAGGGAGGCGCATCTGAAAGGGTTTAATCCCCTGGTCTATCCGGATTTTGAGTTCACCTACCAGGTGAGCGCCAGGGCGGAGGGGGATGGCGTCCTCATCACGGTGGACCTGGACCGGGAGATCCCGGAAAAATACATAGGAAAGCTCTGTTTTCTTTTGGAACTGTATCCCGGGGAGCTCTTCGGGAAACCCTGGCTGATGGACGAGAAGCAGGGGATCTTTCCGAGACAGCCCAACGGGCCTCTGCTTGTCAGAGAGTCGAATTATCAAAACGCGGGGCATTTTGAAGGCGTGGAGGAGTGGACCAGCCCGGAGATCCTGGCGGAGGGAAACCGGGAGTACAGTCCCATCGTGGCGGACGATATTCTGGGAGAGCCATACGCGGAAGGGCATTGTTTTACCGCCCGCCCGGAGGATCCCTGTTCCAGGCTCACGGTGATAAGCGAGGAGGCTTTGATCCGGTTATATGACGGCCGGATGAACCACAACAACGGATGGTTCGTGCTCAGCAGCACCCTTCCGGCAGGAAAGACAAAAGGGGCCCTTCGCTGGAAGATCTGCCCGAATGTAGTGGAGGACTGGCTTTACGAGCCGGTGGTGCAGGTTTCCCAGGTGGGGTATCATCCGGACCAGAAAAAATGCGCGGTGATCGAGACAGACCCCAGGGACATGGCCCGCAGGGAGGTAATCGTCTTCCGGATGACCGCTGAGGGACCGGTGGAGGTGCGGAGAGGTCTGCCTAAGAACTGGGGAGCGTTTCTGCGCTATAAATACTGGAAGTTTGATTTCTCGGATATTCAGGAGGAGGGTATGTACCGGATCCAGTTCGGGGATTCCTGGTCGGCGTTCTTTCGGATCGCCCGCGATGTTTACGACCGCGGCGTCTGGCAGCCGGTCCTGGAGTATTTTCTGCCGGTACAGATGTGCCACATGCGGGTACAGGAGAAGTACCGGCTCTGGCACGGCCTCTGCCACGCGGACGACGCCAGGATGGCGCCTGTGAACAGGGGGCATTTTGACGGATACCGCCAGGGTCCTTCCACGATGACAAAGTTTCAGCCCGGGGATGCGGTTCCGGGCCTGAACGTGGGCGGATGGCACGA
This sequence comes from uncultured Acetatifactor sp., assembly GCA_947589505.1. Taxonomy (GTDB): domain Bacteria; phylum Bacillota; class Clostridia; order Lachnospirales; family Lachnospiraceae; genus Acetatifactor. The sequence goes on from CANQCF010000056.1 coordinate 13,550, forward strand.
CGCCGGGGACTATGACCTGAGGGTGGAGTCTCAGTCCGGGGAGTGCTATATCCTGGCGCTGGCCTATGAGATGTTCGGGGTGGATTACGACGCTACCACCATCGACCAGAAGGCACATGTGGTGGAGATCCACCAGCCGGACGGGAAGAACGACATTCTGCAGCAGATCGAGCACGGCGCTCTGTCCGTGGTGGGCGGCTACAGGGCTCTGGGGAGGCTGTACCGGGGGATCATCTGCAGGAGTCTGCGGCAGTATGTCCTTCAGGGAGACGCGGCCGGCATGACGAAGGGGATTCCCGGGGACGAGGACGACAGGCTGGTGTTTACCGAGGACAATCCCGGCAGGGAACTGACTACGGCGGCCCATCTAGCGGCGGTGGCCCGGGTCATGCGGGGCTTTAACGATACCCTGGCCGGGCAGGCGCTCCAGGCGGCGGAAGAGCTCCTGGAAAACACGGCTTTGGGAGAAAACGCCGGGGAGCCGTTCAAAGTCGGTGCGGCGGGCGGAGATTCCTATTGCCGGAATGCCATGCTGCAGGCTGCGGCGGAGCTCTTTCTCACGACAGGCGAGGAAAAATACCGGGAGATTCTGCTTCGGAATAGGAGCGTTTTTCTGGAGCATGCCGGGGAGATCGGCTGGATCGCCGCCAGAGTCGTGGAGGCGCTGGGAGATGAGGGCTTCCGGGAGGAGTTGAAGAAAGCCCTTGTCCCTGTAAAAGAGAGTATTTATGCCCAGAGCAAGGAGAATCCCTATGGGATCCCTTACCGTCCTATTCTGTACGGGGCGGGTTGGACCATTCAGGGGATGGCCTTCCGGTATTACTTTTTGTACAGAGTTTTCCCGGATCTGTTTGAAAAAGATATTTTGGAAAACGCTCTGAATTTTGTCCTGGGGTGCCATCCTGGGAGCAACACTGCCTCCTTTGCTTCGGGGGTCGGCTCCCGATCCATGACTACCGCCTATGGCTGTAACCGCGCGGACTGGTCCTATGTGCCCGGAGGTGTGGTCTCCGGCACGGCCCTGATCCAGCCGGATTTTCCCGAGCTGCTGGACTTTCCCTTCCTGTGGCAGCAAGCGGAGTATGTTCTGGGCGGCGGATCCTCCAATTATATGTTCCTGGTTTTGGCGGTTCGGCAGGCTTTGGCTGAGAACACCCTGCCGGATACGGAGGGCGTATAGAGGGCAAGCGTCTGTGCCGGGGCTGGGGCTGGAATAAAAGCCAGGGTCAGTGCCCCGGTTGGGGCTGGAGTGAAAGCGGGGCCGGAGTGGAGGCTGGGGATAGAGTGAAAGCCCGGGCCGGAGTGAAAGGCAGGGCCAGAGTGGAAGTCAGGGCTGGAGTGAAAGCAGGGCCGGAGTGGAGGCTGGGGATAGAGTGAAAGCCCGGGCCGGAGTGAAAGGCAGGGCCAGAGTGAAGGCCGGGGCTGGAATGAAAAACAGAGCCGGAGTGAAAGCTGGGGCTGGAGTGGAAACCGGGCCGGGGTGAAAACTGGGGTTGGAATGAAAGCCGGGGCTGGAATGAAAGCCAGGGCCGGAATGAAAAACGGAGCCGGAATGAAAGCTGGGGCTGGAGGAAAAGTCAGGGTCGGAGTGAAAGGCAGGGCTGGAATGAAAGCCAGGGCTGGAGCGGAAGCCAGGGTTGGAAGGAAAGCCGGGGCTGGAGGGAAAGTGGGAGCAGAAGGTTCGGTTCAGGGAAAATTTCTCCGGGAAATGAGTCCTGAGAGAATAGAAAAAGCTGGAAAAACTAAGAAAATAGGTGCATTTATACAAATAATTTGCAAAATTGCGAGACAAAACATAACAAAAACGCACAATATTCAAATAATCTGACAATTTACCAAAAAGAAAGTGTTTACAAATCGGAAAAAATGGTTTATAGTACTTGAAAAGGTCGCAAAGACGCGAGTAAATCGTTCTTTGCGACTTTTTTTATTTAGAATCGGATCACGGAAAGGAGAAAAAATATGTTTGATGCGAGGAATGACCATCCGAAGGCTCCGCTCTACAGGGAAGCG
>CANQCF010000057.1 GCA_947589505.1 uncultured Acetatifactor sp.
GTCTGACGTGAGAAGTTTCAAGCATAAATACCTCCCGGAGATGTGCGGGCTGACGATACGATATTGTCCCTGAGTAAGAGCTTAGGGATCTATATTGATTGACTGTGTGCCCCGATGCCTCTGAGAAGGTGTCGGGGCTTTTCTTGTTGCCGGGGAGGACGCGACAGTAAAAGGCTGGAAAGACTAGAAGGGCAGGGGCGCTTTAGCGGCTGGCGCGGTCGGAACCGTCGGTATGGCGAAAGGGCGGTGGAACTACGGCGCGCTCCGGCGGCAAAAGACCGAAAAGGTCTGAAAACACTGGAAAGGCCGGAAAGACCAGAAGGGCAGGGACGCTTTAGCGGCTGGCGAGGTCGGAACCGTCGGTATGGCGAAAGGGCGGTGGAACTGCGGCGCGCCTTGGTGGCAAAAGCCTGGAAAAGAATGAAAAGGCCGGAAAACACTGGAAAAGCCGGAAAGACCAGAAGGGCAGAGATATTAGGAGAGAGAAATGAAATTACCGGAAAGTTTTTATGAGGCAGTAAAGGAGTATCAGATCGGGCCGGGGGATATCCTGGCGGGTGCTGTTGCCGACTTTGACAGGGAGTATCGCTTTGCCGATACAGTGGTGGCGCTGACGCGGGATAAGCTCCTGATCGCGGCGTACCCGTACCGGGAAAAGCAGGAATACAAGCTGGGCGGGTACGGCGGGATTGCCCCAGACATGACGCTGGCGGGGAAGCCGGCGCTGGCGATCTATCCCTTGGAGAAGGTGGAGAGTCTGAAGGTGCTCCGCCAGATCGGCACGGGTGTGCTGATGGGAGAGATCGAGGGGACGGAAAGGTTCCTCTGTCAGTTTTCCAATACGAAGCAGGGCTATTTCCACAAGCTGGAGGAGATCCTGCGGAAGATCAAGGCCGGAGAAGACATCCAGGAAAAGGATCTGGATGTGGAGCACAACCGGAAGGCCTGTCCGAAGTGCGGGATGCTCTACCCGGACCAGGAGAGGCAGATCTGTCCGAAATGTATGGACAAGAGATCCATTCTGCTGCGGGTGATGAGTTATTTTAAGCCATACAAGCTCCAGCTTGCGCTGATGGTGCTCTGTTATCTGGGGACGGTGGCACTGAATCTGGCCTGGCCCTATTTAAGCGGTACGGCGCTCTACGATAAGGTGCTCTCCAAAGATGAGGATTTTGTGGCATTTCTGGGGCTGCCCGAGGGAAGTTTTCTGGCGGCGCTCACGATGCTGGTGATCGCCATGATCGTGGCAAAGGGGATCGGTCAGCTCTTCGGTATCCTGCAGGGGGTGATGACGGCAAAGGTGGCTCCCCGGGTGGTGGGAACCATTAAGAGCCAGGTGTTTGACTCCATGGGACGGCTTTCCATCAGCTTCTTTACCAAAAGGCAGACCGGCGGCCTGATGACCCGGGTGTGCGACGATGCGGGGGAGATCTCCAATTTCTTTATCGATGGGATCCCGTACTTTTTTATCAATTCCCTTACCCTGGTGGTCACGGTGATCATCATGTTTGCCTTAAATCCGCTTCTGGCGCTGTCCAGCGTGATCCTGATGCCCCTGCTTGTGGTGATGAGTTACCGCATGCTGCCCCATCTTTGGCATTTTTACGGGAAACGCCACAGGGCGAACCGGCGGCTCAACAGTCAGGTCAACGAAAATCTGACGGGGGCCCGGGTGGTCAAGGCTTTCGGCCGGGAGGAACAGGAGATCCGGCGATTTGGCAGAAACAACGGGAAAGTCAGGGATTCGGAGATGGACCTGGCGCGCTATGACAATCGGTTTTACGCCCTGTATTACTCCGTGGAGGACACCGTGAGCTTTCTGGTCTGGGCCGTGGGCGGAGCCATCATGATCAGCGGTTTTTCGAGAAGCGCCGGGGAGACGATCTCCCTGGGCATGCTGCTGACCTTTTCCGGGTACGTGGGGCAGATGAAGGGGCCGTTGGAATTTATGTCCCGCATTGTCAGGTGGTACACCAACTGCATGAACTCCGCCCAGCGCATCTTTGAGATCATCGACGCGACGCCGGAGATCCGGGAGGTAAAGGATCCTTACAGGCCCGGGGCCTTAAAGGGCGAGATCGAATTGAAGAACGTGACGTTCGGCTATGAGCCCCACAAGCCGATCCTGAAAGAGATCAGTTTTCATGTAAACGCCGGGGAGGTCTTCGGCATCGTGGGCCGCTCGGGTTCCGGAAAGTCCACGCTGGTGAACCTGATCTCCAGGCTTTACGATCCCGAGGAGGGCGAAGTCCTGGTGGACGGCATCAATGTGAAGCAGTACGGTTTCCGCGAACTTCGAAGAAACGTGGCCATGGTGTCCCAGGAGACATACATATTTATGGGGACGGTGGCGGAGAACATCGCCTACGCGCGGCCGGACGCCACCCGGAAGGAGATCCTGTCGGCGGCTATTCAGGCCAGCGCCCACGACTTTATCTGCAAGATGCCGGAGGGCTACGACACCATGCTGGGATCTTCGGGCCGGTCCCTGTCGGGCGGGGAAAAGCAGCGGATCTCCATTGCCAGGGCGATCCTGGCGGATCCCAAGATCCTGATCCTGGACGAGGCCACCTCCGCGGTGGACACGGAGACGGAGCTGGCGATTCAGCAGTCTCTGGAGCGTCTGGAGAAAGGAAGGACGGTGATCTCCATCGCCCACAGGCTTTCCACGCTGAGGAACGCCAAGCGCCTGATCGTCCTGGACGAGGGGCGGATCACCGAGTCGGGCACCCACGAGGAACTGATGGAGAAGAAGGGGACTTATTACAAATTGAACGAGCTGCAGACAAAGGCCCTGGCGATGCGGGGACTGGAGTAAGAGGGATCGGCTGATCGGCAGGAAAATGCGGAGGCTGTGAAATAGGAAGGGAAGCAAAAAACTGACGGAGTCTAAGAGTCCGGACAACACAGGCAATGGGTTTGACCGGAAAAAACGGACAGGACGGCGGTTGTGGAAAGGCGGAATAGGAAATGCAAGAGGAAAGACTGGATCTTTTGAACCTGAGAGAGTTTGACGAGGAGGCTTATAAGAAAGAGTCGGAGGAACTGCTGGAGATGCGTATGCTGACGGCGGAGACGGCGGCCTTTGCTCGAACCGAGGGAGGGTTTCTCTCCCTGAAGGTCGGGGACAAGGAATACAAGAGAGTGGGAGTGTACCTGACCTTCCCGCTGACGAACCCGGAGGAATACATCTCGATCCGGGAGGCCACGGAGAAGGCGAAGGAGATCGGCATGGTGGAGTCCCTGTCGGTGCTGCCGGCGGACCAGCAGGAGATGCTCCGGGAGCAGATCCGGCTGCGCTATTTTATGCCGGAGATCCGGAAGGTCATGGAGCTGAAAGAGGAGTACGGGTACGCCTACTGGTACGTGGAGACCACCTACGGGGTCTGCCGCTTTACCACGCACATGAGCAACGATGCCGTGGTCACCCTTGGCGAATCCCGGCTCCTCGTGACGGATATCGACGGGAACCGTTACGAGATCCCGGATTTTTACGCGCTGACCGTGCAGGAGAGAAAGCGGCTGGATCTGTTTCTGTAAGGCGCCGGCTGGCGGACGGGATCGGAAACGGTAAATTCTTTAGAGGGAATGAATGCCTGTGATAGAGAAGGCAGGCGGGAGAAGGATTTTATGAAATTATTGTTTACACTGACCGGGGAGCAGTTGGAGGCTCTATCGCTGGAACCGGGAGAAAAGTTATGTTACTGTGTGCCGGTGGATCTGGCATACGAACTGAAAGAGGGGACGGATCTGACCCGTCAGCCCGCCAGGGATGTGGCGGAGAGGTACGGAAAGGACAGCTTTCTGATCGTTACCTCAAAGCGCCTTATGACCTTGGAGGGGAAACGGGTGATCTCCAATACAGATTTAAGCGGCTGTGAGAAGATCCGCTGCGAGCGCCAGGTGGGGTGCGGCATTGTCACGGTGACGGACCTGGAGCAGAACGAGAGCTGCGTGGCCAGGGTCTCCATGAGGCAGATCGTCAGGACTTCCTATGCGGTAAGGGGGGCCTCCGCCATTGTAAAGAGCATCAAGGCCACAGGGAGTCCGGAGAAAGCGGAACAGATCACCAGCCTGGAATACGAGACGTACTGTGAAAAGTGCGGCAGGGCGCTTCCGGGCACCAGCAAATGTCCCTACTGTGAGGGAAAGATGGACGTCTTCCGGAAGTTTATGAACCTCTGCGGCGGTTTTACGGGGAGGCTTCTGCTGATCAGCACGCTGATGCTGGTGACTGCCGCCATGAGCATGCTCAGCCCCCTGATCCAGAGGAATTTTATCGACAACGCGCTGGCGGACGGCACGGGGACCTGGGTGGATTACGCCCTCTTTGTGGGGCTGACCTTTGCGATCCTGATCGGCACGATCGCCATCGAAGTCTGGAAGAACCTGGCCTGCGTCAGACTGGGCTCCGAGCTGTCCATGTCCCTGCGGAGCAGGCTCTACCAAAAGATACAGATGCTTTCCCTTTCCTTTATCAACAAGAGAAAGCCCGGGGAGCTGATGAACCGGATCTCCAGGGATACCAGCCAGATCCGGGATTTCTTCCAGGATGTGTTCGGCTCCATGTTTTCCGTGCTGCTGACCATGGTGGCATCCCTGATCGTGATGCTCGCCATCAGCGTGAAAATGACACTATTGTCACTTGTATTCGTAGCGGTGGTCTTCGTGCTCATGAAGATCTTCCGCCATCGGATCCATGTGATCTTTTCCAGGCAGTGGTTCAAGTCGGATGAGCTCAGCAACAGTATTCAGGACATCATTTCCGGCATGCGTATCGTGAAGACCTTCGGCACGGAGGAGAGGGAGTCCGCCCGGTTCTCCCGGAAATCCATGGAATTTGCGGAGATTTCCTCTAAAAATGAGACCTTCTGGGCAGTCTTTTTCCCGATCCTCACCTTTCTGATGGGGGGAGGCACATACATTGCGGTGCTGCTCGGAGGACAGGACGTCCTTCAGGGGAAGATGACGCTGGGCGAACTGGTGCAGTTCATGGCATACAGCGGTTATCTCTTCGGGCCTCTGGACTGGATGACCCATATGCCCCGGGCCGTGATGCAGATGGTGACCAGCCTGAACCGCATCTATGACGTGCTGGACGAGGAGCCCCGGATCAAGGACACCAAGGACAGCAGGGAGATTCAGATCAAAGGCGCGTTCCGGTTCGAGGAGGTGTATTTTGGGTACAACACCTACGAGCCCGTGCTGGAGAATATCAGTTTTGACGTGAAGCCCGGGGAGATGATCGGCTTTGTGGGGGCCTCCGGAACCGGCAAGTCCACCATGATCAACCTGATCATGCGTCTGTACGACCCGGATCAGGGGCGGATCACCGTGGACGGCGTGGACCTCAGGGACGTAAAGATAGAATGTCTGCACTCCCAGCTTGGCGTAGTGCTTCAGGAGACTTTCCTGTTCTCCGGAAGCATCCTGGACAATATCTGCTTTGCGAAGCCCAACGCTGCGCTGGCGGAGGTGATCCAGGCGGCGAAGGCGGCCAACGCCCACGACTTTATCTGTAAAACGCCGAATGGGTACAACACCCGGGTGGGAGAGCACGGTTACACCCTCTCCGGCGGCGAGAGACAGCGGATCGCCATCGCCCGGGCAATCCTGAACAATCCCCGGGTCCTGATTCTGGACGAGGCCACCTCCGCCCTGGATACGGAGAGCGAGTTCCTGATCCAGCAGGCTCTGGACCGGCTGATCCAGGGCCGCACCACCTTTGCCATCGCCCATAGGCTCTCTACGCTGAGAGGGGCGGACCGGCTGGTGGTGATCAACGAGCACGGGATCGCGGAGATGGGAAGCCACGACGAATTGTTGAAGAAGAAAGGGATCTACTACGGCCTTGTGACTGCGCAGCTGAAGATGGCGGAGGGACGGCCGGAGGCGGAAGGCGCAGGAGAAGGCGACGCGGCGGAGGCAGCCGGGGCGTAAGGAAATGGAAAACAAGATCGGGGAGGGGAATCCAATAGAAGCAATGAGGGAGAAAAAACTGTCTCTTGCGGAGACGTTGAAAAACGACTGGTACGCCCTGAAGCTGGGATATTCTATCAGCAGGAGCGTGGTGCTCCACGCCTTTCTCATGCGTCTGGCGGGATATTTTGAGTGGGTGTTCTTTGACGCGGTCTTTCTGAGGGAGATCGTGGGAGCGCTTGACGAGAACAGGAGCTTTGGCGAGATCTTTACCTTTATTCTGATCTGCGGCATTACTTTCGCGCTGATTAATTTATACAGCAACTATGCGGACAGTGTGGTCCTGCCCCTTCAGACCGTGAGACTGTACGGCGGCATTTACCGAAAGCTGTATGCAAAGGCGCGGAATGTGGAGCTCAGCTGTTATGAGGATCCGGATTTTTACAACCGCTACACCATGGCTATGGACGGAGCGGAACTCAAGGTCCAACAGATCATCGTCAGCTTTTGGGGCGTCCTGGTGGGAGCGGTGGCCACCGGCGCGGTCTTTCTGTTCATGTTTCAGATCGATCACTACGCGGTGCTCTTTATCCTGTGCCCCCTGTTGGGAAATTTCGTGTTTGGCAACTGGAAGAATAAGTTTGACTTCAAAAAATATCAGGAGCAGGCGCCAAACGAAAAGGTGCTCAATTATGTGAACCGGACCATGTACCTGGCGGATTATGCGAAGGAGATCCGGCTTTTTAAGATCTTCCGGCTCCTGAAGAAGCAGTATCACGAGGCGACGGAGAACAATGTGAAGGTGGCTGTGAAATACGCGCTTCCCAAGGCGGTCTTAAATTTCTGGAGGATCACCTTTACTTTTACGGTGATCTTTGAGGGAGTGCTTTTATACGCGATCTACCGGCACCAGGTGACGGGTTCCATCACGCTGGCGCAGCTCACCGTCATGACCAGTCTCATGGTGGCGATGACCTGGATCCTGATCAGGCTGTTTGAGGATATCATGTCCATCATGCAGAATGGCCTCTTTATCAACAATCTCAGGGGATTTCTGGAGTATGAGGAGAAGATCCCCGAGGATCAGAAAGGGATCCTGCCGGAGGGAGAGTTTGAAAGCCTGGAGTTTGACCATGTCTGCTTTTCCTATAAGGATGAGGAGATTATAAAGGATCTCTCGTTTGTATTGAAAAAGGGCGAGATTGCGGCGCTGGTGGGACACAACGGCACGGGAAAGACCACCATCGTCAAGCTGCTCCTGAGATTATACGACCCCGTCTCCGGTGTGATCCGAATGAACGGCAGGGATATCCGGGAGTACGATCTTCACGCTTACCGGGAGATGTTTGCCACGACTTTTCAGGACTTCAGCATCCTGGGTATGACCGTCATGGAGAATGTCCTGATGGGGCGGCACTATGAAAATGAAGAGGAACTGACAGTGAAGGCCCTGAAAAAGGCGGGGATCTATGAGAAAGTGATGAGCCTTCCGGGAGGCATCCGCACGGTTATGACGAAGGAGTTCGACGAGGACGGCGCGGTGTTCTCCGGCGGAGAGAGCCAGAAACTGGCGGTGGCCAGGACCTTTGCCAAGGATTCGCCGGTAAAGATTTTCGACGAGCCCTCCAGCGCGCTGGACCCCATAGCGGAGTACGAGCTGTTCCGGAATATCATGAAGGAAGCCAGCGACCACACCATGCTCTTTATCTCCCACAGGCTGTCCTCTGTAAAGAACTGCGACAAGGTCTTTATGCTGGAAAACGGAAGACTGATCGAAGAAGGTTCTCACAGCGAACTGATGGCGCTTGGGGGGAGCTATGCGAAGATGTACCGGAAACAGGCCATGAATTATCTGGCCCTGGACGGGGAAGGGGAGGTGAAGCTGTGACGCCGGAAAAGGAGAAGATCAAACAGCCTGTGGCGCAGGTGTGGAAAAACAACTGGTTTCTGATAAAGCTCTGCCTGTCCGCGTCCCCCGCCTATGTGATCTTTGCGGTGCTGGATTCCGTGCGCAACCAGATCTCCATCTTTTTTGAGCACACCTATGGGATCGGCTATGTGCTGGAGGCGGCGGAGTTTCACTATCCCTTTCGTCAGGTGGCGACCTTTATCCTGATCCTGGCGGGCTGCGTGACGCTGGGGATGGTGTTCACGGTTTTTGCGGGGGACTATATCCAGGAGAAGGAGCGGCCCAAGATCCGGGAGAAGATCAAGCTCCGGTTTTATGAAAAAGCGAAAGAGCTGGACCTGGAGCGCTACGACAACCCGGATTTTTATAATGAACTGGTGCTGGTCCTGTCGGAGGTGGACAAACAGATCGACAGGTGTGTCACTTTTTTGCAGAACACTATGTCCGGGATCGCGGTCTTTATCACCACGGGGATCTATTTTTTCCTGAAGGATAAGACTTCTATTCCCTTTGCGGCGGTCTCTTTTGTCCTGACCTTTATCTTTAACCAGATGTTCAACCGGCTGGCCTACCGGATCCGGATCGCCCGGAATCCCCATGAGAGAAAGCGGGAGTATGTGAAGCGGGTCTTTTATCTGAGCGATTACGCGAAGGAGATCCGGCTGAACCCGGAGGTCGCGGACGTTTTGTTCAAGGAGTTTGAGGAGGCCAACGAGGAAGTCTATCAGGCGGAGAAGAAGTATGCCGGCAAGCGGTTTTTCCTGGGCTTTATGGGACGGTATGTGAGCAATAGCTTCTTCAGCGATGTGCTCTACATTTCCTACCTGGTGTTCCAGGCTGCGGTCCGGAAGACTCTGTCCTTCAGCAGTGTGGCGATCCTGTATAACTCTTTCGGACGCTTGAAGAGAGGGATGCAGATTTTTACCGACGTTTACCCCTATGCCTGCGAGACCAGCCTGTATGTGCAGAAAATGCGGGACTTTCTGGACTGTAAGCCGGAGATCGTCTCTGAGAAGAACCTGCTTCCGGCGGAGGGGGCAAAGGAGATCGAGCTGCGGAACGTCTCTTTTGCATACCGGCGGGAGGAAGGGGATTTCCTGCGGGACATCTCCCTGCATATCCGGCCCGGGCAGAAGATTGCCCTGGTGAGTTATAACGGCGCGGGAAAGACTACCCTGGTAAAGCTTCTGATGCGCCTGTATGATGTGGGAGCGGGTGAGATTCTTGCCGATAGGGTGAATATCCGGGATTATCAGGTGGAGAAGTACCGGGAAGCCGTGGGCACGGTCTTTCAGGACTTTAAGATCTTTGCGGGTAATGTGAAAGAAAATGTGCTGATGGATATCGCGGAGGGCTGCGACGAGGAGCCGGTACGCCGTGCGCTCTCGGAGAGCGGTCTCTGGGAGAAGGTCTGTGAGATGAAGGACGGGCTGGATACCCAGCTCACCACGGAGATCATGGAGAGAGGGGTGAACCTGTCCGGGGGTGAGAGCCAGAAGCTGGCCATCGCCAGAGTCTTCTATCAGAAGGCGGGGCTGATGATCCTGGACGAACCCTCCAGCGCGCTGGACCCCATAGCGGAGTACCAGTTGAACCACGTGATGATGGAGGCCACAAAGGACAAGACGGTCATCTTTATCTCCCACAGATTGTCCACCACCCGCCTTGCGGACCACATCGTCATGCTGGAGAAGGGCCGCATCGCCGAGGAGGGAACCCATGAGGAGCTCCTTCGGAGAAATGGAAAGTATGCCAGGATGTGGCGCGTCCAGGCCGGGGCGTATCTGGACTGAGGCGAGGATTTTATGATTATTTAGGGAAAGGCATCAATCGTTTAGCGGACTGATGCCTTTTTTGTATGCCCAATAGTGCTCGATTTGACTGATTTTGCTAAACGCAACGAAACATAACACAATCCATCTGAAAATGTCAGGTTTTCTTGGTGGACATATTGCCGCCTTGTATTTATGATAATGTTAAAAATAATTGCAAAGGTGGAATTTTTATGAGAAAATACTATTTGGACAATATCAGATGGATCACTGTGGTGATTGTAGTGCTCTACCATGTTTTCTATATGTATAATGCCGAAGGAATATTGGGCGGTCTTGGAAAGATTACAAGCGTTTCGGTTCAGCCTTATGATATATTCCTGTATTTTGTATATCCGTGGTTTATGCCGGTATTGTTCCTTGTTTCCGGGATCAGTTCCAGATTATATCTGGAAAGTCACACGGATAGGGAATTTATAAAGAACCGGACAAGGAAGCTGCTTGTGCCGTCAACTATAGGACTTTTTGCTTTTCAGTTTATTCAGGGGTATGTGTCCATGTCGCTGGGCACCGGATTTACGGAGCTTGCTGCGGCGCATGTTCCGAAGCCTGTGATCTTTCTGATCATGGCTGCTTCCGGCATCGGGGTTCTCTGGTTTATCCAGCTCCTCTGGCTGTATTGCATGATACTTGTCTTTCTGAAAAAAGCTGAAAGAGGGAAGGTTTTGAAGGCGGGTGCCAAAACTCCGGTCTGGCTCATTTTGTTATTTTACTTTCTGATCTGGGGAGCTGCTCAGATCCTGAATACGCCGATCATATCGGTGTATAGGATCGCGTTTTACTTTGTGTTCTTCATCCTTGGATATTATGTATTTTCTCATGATGAAGTGATGGAAGAACTGAAAAGATATGCCGTTCCTTTGATCGTGACAGGGGTCTTGGCCTGTGCGGCTTTTTCTGCCTTGTATTTTAGTACCGGGGCAAATTATGCGGATGAGCCGGTAAATAGAAATCCGCTGTATGCGGCCTGTGCATATTTGGGCTCACTGGCTGTACTTTCCGGAATGGCCCGATTTGGCGACGGCGGCAATCGTTTTACAAAATGGATGAGCAGGAAAAGTTTTGGTCTCTATGTTTTTCATTACCTTGGGATCTCAGCGGTGGCTTTGCTGATCGCGAAGCCGGGATCATTGCCGGCGCCTGTGTGTTATCTGCTGAGTCTTGCAGCTGGCTTTGTGTTCGGATTTGGGTTGTATGAGATCATTTCGAGGATTCCGTTTTTCAGATGGGCTGTGCTGGGAATCAAAAAGGAGAAGAAGGATGTTTCAGGATAATCTGCTGCAAATGAGAAAGATGAAAGGGTTTACACAGGAAGAGATAGCGGAAAAGGTCGGCGTGTCGAGGCAGGCTGTGGCAAAATGGGAAGCGGGTGAAACGGTACCGGATCTGGATAAATGTAAAATGCTTGCGGAAGTTTTTGAGGTATCTCTTGATGATCTGGCAAATTATGAGCCGGAAGAAAACCTGGGGCTGGGACTTCCGCCAAAAGGGAAACATTTATTTGGCGTTGTAACAGTCGGCGATAAGGGGCAGGTTGTGATTCCTGCAAAGGCGCGCAAGCTTTTTGAGATATCCCCGGGTGATCAGCTGGTTGTTCTTGGCGATGAGGGGCAGGGATTGGCGATCATGAAATCGGAAAAGTTCCTCGCGCTTGCGGATGCCATCAGATCGGGGACATTTGAAAAGTAATAGAACAAATATGAAAATAGATTTGGCATTTCTCAAGAATAGTTTCATCTGAAAACGAGGTTGCCGAAATACCTGTTGATGTGTTATTTTTAACAAAATAAAGTAAACAGAAAATAAAAAAATTATGAAATATTTTGGTTACATCTTGCGTGGTATGCGGCAGGGTGATATGATATCTGAAAATGTGAAGTCGGGGTTATAGGAAAACTTTTACGAGTATTGACTATATCAGGGAACTTCACAGACATTTCTGTATGGCATTTCGCCAAGGATTTTCACTGTAAAGATATTGAGACGAGATTTCGGATTAAGGTGCAGGCAGGTCTGAAGCTGCAGCGTGTTAAAACAGCGTTTTATGAAAGCCTGTGTTCCGGAGAAGCACACATTTTTATGAAAAGAGAGGAAGATCATGACTGACAAACGCACAGAATCAAAAACCGCGAAAAGAATCAATGGGGACCGCATGGCAGAAAGCACGCCTTATGACGATGTCTATCGAACTCTGCAGAATGACTGCAGGCGCTGGCTTCTCCCCATGCTTAATGAGATCTTCGGGGAACATTATACTGGGCGGGAGGAGATAATCCCGGTGCCAAATGAACACTTTTTGAACTGCCAGGACGGTCGGGAGCAGGAACGGGTCACCGACACTACATTCACTGTATTAAGTGAAAAACCCCGGAAATATCACATCGAATGTCAGGCAAATCCGGACGGGAGCATGATGATCCGAATGTTTGAGTACGATTCCCAGATTGCTTTGGACAGCGCCGAGGTTCAGGGGTACACAATGACTGTGACTTTTCCGCGTTCGGCGGTGCTGTTTTTGCGCCACAACCGGAACACCCCGGAAAAAATGACCATGGAGATCCGGACAGAGGCGGGAGCCCTATTCTGCGATATTCCAATCATGAAGCTCCAGCTCTATAAACTGGAAGATATCTTTGAGAAAAAATTGCTCCTTCTGCTGCCCTTTTATATTTTTAATTACGAAAAGGAGTTTTCGGATCCGGATGAGACATTGGAAGAACGGATCAGGGAAGATTTCCTGCGGATCCGTGAATTCCTGGAAGGACTGACAAGCCGTGGAGAGTTGACAGAATACGAGAGGGGAATTATCATGGATATGACGAAGAAAGTAGTCATGAGTATTACGGGTTCTCATCCGGATGTCAGGAAACGATTGGAGGGCGCGATGGTAGGAAAAATCTTAGACTGTGAGACAAAACAAGCGTACCGTAAAGGAGTTGCGGAGGGTATCTCCCAGGGCATTACACAGGGCATTGCGCAGGGAGAAGTTAGGGCAATAATGACGCAGGTCTGTCGAAAGCTGAAAAAAGGCACATCCACGGAGAAAATTGCGGGAGAACTGGAGATGCGTCCGGAAGATCTGGCGCCCCTGCTGCAATCCGCGGAGAAATACGCTCCCGATTATGATGTGGAAATGATACTGGCGGAGATGTTCCCGCCCCAGGCGGATACCCGGGGCATGGCGGATCCTGTATAAAACCGGTATGATCCCAGGAAGGCGGGAGAACAGGAAGAGAAAGGGCTCTGAGAATCTTCAAGGGACTCTCAGAAGTCCAGCTTCTTCAGGAGTTCGCGGATATTGACGGGCTTTTCGATGAAGTCGTCCATTCCGCTCTCGAAGGCCTTGTTCCGGTCCTCCTGGAAAGTGTTGGCGGTATTGGCGAAGATCTTTACCGTTTTGGCATCCGGGCGGTGCAGCGCCCGGATGGCGCGGGTGGATTCATAGCCGTTCATCACCGGCATCAGGAGATCCATCAGGATCACGCCGTACTCTCCTATGGCGGAAGCCGCGAAGGTATCCAGTGCTTTTTTGCCGTCCTCTACATGCAGGACTTCATAGCCCTCTTCCTTCAGAAGTTCCGCAAGGATCTCTCCGTTCAACTCGTTGTCTTCTGCGATCAGGATGCGGGGCCTGGATTTTTTTGGAGCGCTTTTTTCGGATGTTTTGGCGTCTCTGCTGTCGGGTCTGCTCCGGGCCGGATCATTTTCGTCCGTACCTTCGGCGGCTTTTGCCGGAAAGCAGAAGGTGAATGTGCTTCCCTCGTTCAGGCGGCTCTCCACGCTGAGGGTCCCGCCCATGCGCTCCGCAAGGAGCGAGCAGACAGGCAGGCCCAGGCCGATGCCCTGGTTTCCCTGGGAGACTGTGTTCCGCTCCTGGGTGAAGGGCAGGAAGAGCTGTTTCTGAAATTCTTCGCTTATGCCCCGGCCGTTATCGGCGACCTGGATCGTTGTCAGGATCCGTCCGTCCGGATCCTCGGACTGTTCTGCCCGTAAAGTGACGCGGCCGCCCTTCTGGGTGTATTTGCGGGCGTTGTCCAGCAAATTGACGACGATCTGCAGGATCCGGTTTGCGTCGCCCAGGATCCTGGCGTGGGGAAGGTTCTCTAGGAGTTCAAAATCGAGGCCGGCTTCCTTCATGCCGTCCCGCATCATAAATTCAGAAGTCTGCAGCAGCAGTTTCAGGTCCAGGGGCTTTTCTTCCAGATCAACCTTTCCGTCCTGGAGCTTTGACATATCCAGAATGTTGTTCACAAGGGAGAGCAGGTATTGTTCCAGGGAGGAGGACTGGCGGAGATAGCCGGAGATCTTCTCCCGGTCGTCTGTGTTCTGTGTCATCAGGTAATTCAGGCTGATCAGCCCGTTCAGGGGCGTGCGGATCTCGTGGCTCATGGCGGAGAGAAAATCGCCCTTCGCCTTTGCGTCCGCCCGGTTCCTGATGGAATTGATGTGGGCGCGCATGGCCGTGTACGCCAACACGCAGATCACGATAAACGCGATCCCCAGCAGCAGAAAAGTAAAGCGGTACTGGTACAGAAAATCCGAGATGGTGTACTCGTACATATTCTCGAAAGTGGAGGCCACCACATACCCGGCCAGTTCTCTGTCTGAGATCTGGGAGATGGATTTATTGATGATGGAGATGATCCGCTCCTGACGGTCCAGGGGGGCGCCTTTCTCCAGGGGCGTCACAGCGGAGAAGCAGAGCTGGTCGTCCATCTCCATAATAGGGATCACCTTCAGATTGTTGTAGATCGGTTTATAAAGCCAGTACTCCACGACATACTGGTTCTGGATCAGCAGGTCCGCCTCCCCGCGGTTTACCGCGTCCAGGCAGTCCTCCATGGAGGAATAGTCCTTAAATTGAAAGTTGGGGTACTGGCCGTTGATTACTTTGCGGATGGTCTGGGAGCCTGTGGAGATCGCGACGGTCATTTCCGCATTCGGGTCGAAAGAGAAACCCTCCTTCGCCACGATGACTTTTCTGCTGGACAGGTAGGGGTCGCTGATCAGGATGCCTTTGGCCGCCTGGTTTTCTTTATTATACTCCACGCTGGTGACGAGGTCGTAGCCCTCTTCCAGGAGATACTGGTAGGTGATGTCTCCCCCGGGGAGAGGGACATATTCAAAATGAAGGCCGCTGATCTCGGCGAGCCGGTCGAAGATGTGCCTGGAGATGCCTGCCAGCTCCCCGCTGTCGTCCTGGAAAGAGACGGGTCTTCTGTCGCAGACAAAGCCGACTTTCAGGGTCTCCCCGCTATTGATAAGAGCCTGTTCTTCCTCTGTAAAGAGAGGACCGGAGTCCTCCCGGGCCTGGGAAACGCTCATCGGCAGGGCGCACAGGACGATCATCGCCAGAGCGGCAGCCCGGACCGTCCATATTGAAAATCTTTTTTTCTTCATGTTTTTCATTGCAGCCATTCCTCTCTTGACAGGCAGTCCCTTTATGGGACCGCGGAAAAAAGCCGACAGGTTCCGGCAGTCAAAATTCATCAAAATACATCAAGATTTCAAGGTGCGGCGAGGATCACCGTCGGGATTACTATTCTCATTTTACATCAGAATATCGGATATGAAAATAAAAAAATTAAATTTTTCTGTGCAGTCTAAATTTCCCGGGAAAAGTGACGATATAATAAGCAGCCGATATTGTGAAGCATGGATGCAGCCGGGGCGGAAGGAACCGCTTCCGGCTTTCATTTTTAAATTTTTAAAAATATTATAAATTTTTCATCTGCCCCCTTTGAAAATCTGAGAAATTCAGTTATAATGTATTTCGTATGACTATAATCTTA
>CANQCF010000058.1 GCA_947589505.1 uncultured Acetatifactor sp.
TTGTATGTCGCTCATACAGGTATGGTCAACGAGCAGAACAGGATGGATATTCTGACCAACAATCTGGCCAATGCGTCCACGGTAGGATATAAGAAGGAGGGCTCTACCAGCCAGTCTTTCGACGATATCCTCACGGTGAAGATCAAGGACGCCTCCATAGGAGAGCTGAACGTGCAGCGCCTGGGCTTAAACCAGCCCGGGGTAAAGATTGGTGAGAACTATACCGATTATACGCAGGGTTCCTTCCGGATTACGGAAAATACGTATGATCTGGCGCTTTCCGGGGACGGGTTTTTCGCTCTGGAATTTACGAATAAAGCGGGGGAAACCTCTACGCTCTATACCAGGGCCGGACAGTTCACCCTGAATAAAGAGGGGGAGCTGGTGAACCAGGACGGGGATTTTGTCCTGGATACTGAGAATCGTCACATTACCCTGGACACCCTGAAGGATACCAGTATCGACCAGACCGGCACGATCTATCAGGAGGGTAGAAGGATCGCCCAGATCCAGGTAGTGGATTTTGAAAACTACGATTATCTGGAAAGATATGGCGAGACTTATTACCGCCCTATCGAGGGAGCGGAGATGACGGAGGCGGATGCGGAAGTGAACTCCGGTTATCTGGAAATGTCGAATGTCTCCCCGGTGATGGAGATGGTGAATTTGATCAGTGTCACCAGGGCGTATGAGAGCAATCAGAAGATTATCCAGACCTACGACGGGTCGCTGGATATCGCGGTAAACCAGCTCGGAAGAGTGCAATAAGGACGCGGCGGGAGGAAATTAGGCCATGGTTAGAAGTTTATGGACGGCGGCGACCGGCATGATCGCTCAGCAGACAAATATGGACACCATCGCAAACAATCTTGCGAACGTGAACACGGTGGGTTATAAGACCCAGGTCAATGAATTTAAGAGTCTCCTGTATCAGAATATTCAGACCAGAACCACGTCCGCAAACGGCGAGCAAAAGCCCGGCAGCGCTCAGGTGGGCCTGGGCGTGCGAAACGCCTCCATCAGCAGCGTCTTCCGGACGGGAAATTTCCAGCCCAGCGACAGTGACACGGCTTTTGCCCTGGATGGAAAAGGGTTTTTCGCGGTTCGCGGAGAGGACGGAAATACCTACTACACCAAAAACGGCGATTTTAAGTTTACCCTCGCCCCCAACGGCGGCAATATGCTGGCAAATTCCCAGGGACTTCCGGTTCTGGACACCGAGGGTCAGCCCATCATTCTGGACAGCCAGTACACAGTGAGTCTGGTGGAGGTCACCAAGGATGGCCAGATCTGTTACCCCGACGAGCAGAACAATCCCCAGCCCATGGGGATCACCATAGGCGTATTCCAGTTCAACAATCCCAATGGTCTGGAAAAACTGGGGGAGAGTCTCTATGAGGAGACTGCGGCCAGCGGACAGCCCATCAACGAGGCCACCAATACCAATGTGCAGAAAACGGACGTCATTCAGGGCTACCTGGAGGCCTCCAATGTGCAGGTGGTGGATGAGATGGTGAACATGATCGTCGCACAGAGAGCGTATGAGCTGAACTCCAAGGCGATCACGGCCTCCGACGAGATGCTTCAGCAGGCGAACAACCTGAGGAGATAACCGTGAGCGTGTTTTAAGGACTTCTGTTTGCGCGGAAAGGAGAGAAAATGGATCTTTCAAATCTGACGTCGGCATATACGGATCTCTATGCATCCCAGGCGAAGTCGTCCCAGCTGGAAAATACTTTAAAAGGGGATTATTCCCAGGCGAAGGACGAGGAGCTGATGGATGCCTGCAAGCAGTTTGAGGCATATTTCCTGGAGCAGGTTTTTAAGGAAATGCAGAAGACCATTCCCAGGAGTGAGGAGAGTTCCGACAATACCATGGTGGACTTTTTTAAGGATCAGTCCCTCCAGCAGATCGCTAAGGATTCCACAGAGCAGAACAGCCTGGGTCTGGCGCAGATGCTCTATGAGCAGATGAAGCGCAACTATGGCCTGGATCCCTCCGTGGTGAAGGATATGGAGGGATAGCATTGCCCGGTGCGCTTTCGCACCTTGTTTCTGTTGTATTTTTCTGCCCCCTGCGGGGGCTCTGCCGGAGTTCCCGGACATTTTTCGTATGGTTCAGCCAGACGCTGTATTGGCTGAGAGAAGACTTCCGCGAAGAGAAAACGCGGTCATGCAATTTCGCAGCAGCCGCTGGGCGGCAGTTCAGCGGACAGGCGGCTGAGAAAACGCCGTATTATGAGCAAGGACGGCTGAAAAACGGTGTTGAGCATTCAGGCGCTGCCTTGTGAGCGGCATGAACTGAAATGCCATGGGATTTGCATTCAGTAAAGCAATGGAGAGAGTGAAATGGAGATACTGAAAGGATATGTGGACCGGATCACGTTTCAGAACAGTGAAAACGGCTGGACGGTCCTGCGGCTCGTAACGGAGGACGGGGGGGAGACTGCCTGCGTGGGCGTCTGCAAAGGGCTGGCGCAGGGAGAGACCATCGAGGCGCAGGGAAATTATGAGAAACATCCCAGCTATGGCAGGCAGTTTCACATTTTGGAATACACGGTTTCCGCTCCCGCGGACGGCGCGGCCATGGAGAGGTATCTGGGTTCCGGGGCGATAAAGGGCGTCGGCATGGCGCTGGCGGCCAGGATCGTGAAAAAGTTTGGGGACGACACTTTCCGGATCATCGAGGAGGAACCGGAGCGTCTTGCGGAGATCAAGGGGATCAGTCTGCGAAAAGCCCAGGAGATCGCCGTGCAGGTGGAGGAGAAAAGAGACCTGCGGGAGGCCATGGTGTACCTGGGAGGTTTTGGCATAACGAATGCCCTTGCCGTAAAGATCTACGATAAATACGGACAGGAGATCTACCGCGTGATGAAGGAGAACCCCTACCGACTTGCGGAAGACATCCGGGGCGTTGGCTTTCGGATCGCGGACGAGATCGCGGCAAAGGCGGGGATCCGCACGGACTCGGATTACCGGATCCGCTGCGGCGTCCTGTATGCCCTGCAGAGCGCCGTGGGAGAAGGGCATGTCTATCTTCCCCTGGATATTCTGCTTGCGCGCTCAGCGGAGCTGCTAGGCCTGGAAGAGGAATACATCCGCCCCCACATCAGTAATATGGTGATGGATCGGAAACTGATCGTAAAGGAGGAGGCAGTCTTCGCACCGTCCTTTTACTACGCCGAACTGAACTGCGCCAGGATACTGCATCAGCTGAATCTCCGCATGCCGGAGGCGGACTACCTGCCCGCCCAGGAGGCTGCGCTGGAAAAGCGTCTGGCGCGGATGGCTGAGGAGCAGGGCATGGAGATGGACGAACTGCAGATGAGCGCAGTGAAAGAATGTATCCGCAGCGGCCTCTTTATCCTCTCCGGCGGTCCCGGGACAGGAAAGACGACTACCATCAATCTGATCATCCGCTATTTTGAGAGCGAGGGGCTGGATATTTTTCTCGCGGCGCCTACCGGCAGGGCCGCAAAGCGCATGACGGAGGCCACGGGGATGGAGGCCAGGACCATACACCGGATGCTGGAACTGAACAGCGGCCTTTCGGACGAGGACAGCCGTCAGGTGAAGTTTGAGCGGTGCGAGGAGAATCCTCTGGAGGCGGACGTGATCATCATCGACGAGATGTCCATGGTGGATATCCAGATCTTTCAGGCGCTTTTGAAAGCAATCCTGCCGGGAACAAGGCTGATCCTGGTGGGGGACGTGGATCAGCTCCCCAGCGTGGGCCCGGGACAGGCGCTCCGGGACATCATGAACAGCGGATGTTTTCCCATGATAGCGCTGAAGAGGATCTTCCGTCAGGCGGAGGCCAGCGATATCGTCATGAACGCCCACAGGATTAACCGGGGGGAGCCGGTCGTCGTGCGGAACAAGGATTCCCGGGATTTTTTTCTCCTGGAGAGGTCGGACGAGGACGTGATCCTCAAACACATGATTCAGCTCATCCGGGAAAAACTTCCGGGTTTTGTGAACGTCACGCCCTTTGATATCCAGGTGCTCACTCCCATGCGGAAAGGTACTTTAGGGTGTGAAAACTTAAACAGGATCCTGCAGAAATACCTGAACCCGCCGGATGAAAGAAAAGCGGAGCACCTGTCGGGGAACAATGTCTACCGGGTGGGGGATAAGGTAATGCAGGTGAAGAACAATTACCAGATCCCCTGGGAGGCCCTGGGAAAATATCAAATCGTGATCGATCAGGGAACAGGGGTCTTTAACGGAGATATGGGGCGGATCGTGGAGATCAGCGAGGAACAGTCCCAGCTTGTGGTGGAGTTCGACGAGTATAAGAGGGTGACTTATCCCTTCTCCGGGCTGGAGGAACTGGAGCTCGCCTACGCAGTCACCATCCACAAATCCCAGGGGAGCGAATATCCGGCCGTAATTCTGCCGCTTCTTGGAGGGCCGAAGATGCTGTTTAACCGGAACCTCCTTTACACCGCGGTCACCAGGGCGCGAAACTGCGTGACGATCCTGGGCCGCAGCGATGTGGTGCAGGCAATGATCGACAACAACAGCGAGAACAAGAGGTACACGGCGCTGACGGACAGGATCCGGGAGATGAGCCCCCGGGCGGACGCGTTTTCCGACGGCTCTGAGAGCTGACCGGATCGCGGCGCGGAGAAAACAGCGGACGGGAGAGCAGCAAGCAGGAAAACAGCAGACAGGAAGACAGCGGACGGGAGAGCAGCAAGCAGGAAAACAGCAGGCAGGAAGACAGCGGGTGGGAGAGCAGCAGGCAGGAGAACAGGAAGTGGCAGACGGGATCAGGGAAATGCAGCCGGCGGGGAGGAATGGCCGGGCGATAAGGACCGGCGGAGGGTTTTTGGGAAAAACAGGGGACGCGGCGGTCCAGCTCCTGTTCCCCAGGCGGTGCCCGGTGTGCGACAGGATCGTAAAGCCCTCCGGGGAAAAGATCTGCCTGGAATGTCTTGGAAAGCTGAAGCCGATCTCCGCGCCCTGGTGCATGAAATGCGGAAAGAAGATGCGGCGGGAGGGAGAACTCTGCGAGGACTGCAGGGACGGCAGGCTCCATTATTATACCGCTGCCAGGGCCCTTTATGAATACGGGAGCGCGGCTCCCTCCATATACCGCCTGAAATACGGCGGACGCCGGGAGTACGGAGACTTTTTTGGAGAGGAGATGGCCGCGTATCTTGGGGACTTTATCCGGGGGACGGGGGCGGAAGGGCTGATCCCCATCCCACTCCATCCAAAACGGCAGCGGAAGCGGGGATACAATCAGGCGGAGGTTCTGGCCAGGGCCCTTGGGGAAAAAATAGGTCTTCCTGTGTACGACAAAATATTGGTCAGAATAAAAAATACGGCGCCATTAAAGAATCAAAATTCTAAAGAAAGGCAAAATAATTTGAAAAAGGCTTTTCTTGTGAGAGAAAATGATGTAAAATTAAATACAATCATTCTTGTAGATGATATCTACACCACCGGCAGCACGGTGGATGAAGCTGCAAGAGTTTTTTTGGACAACGGAGTGGGGAAGGTTTATGTTGCTGCGTTGGCGGGGAGCGAGGAGGTATCACTATGGCATTGAGCACACAGACCTGTAAGAGATGCGGAAAACTGTTCAACTATCTGACGGGGGACAAACTCTGCCCTGTCTGCAAAGAAGAGATGGAAGTAAAATTCCATGAGGTAAAGGATTTTATCAAAGAACACGAAAATGTCACGATTGCCCAGGTGTCGGAGGAATGCAACGTGCAGCCCGCCTGGATCCAGAGGTGGCTCAGGGAGGAAAGGCTTGAGCTGACGGAGGGCTCGGCGATCACTCTCGACTGCGAGAGCTGCGGCGCGCCGATCCGCTCGGGAAGGCTCTGCAATAAATGCGCGGAAAAGCTGCGCAATGCCGCGGGAGATTATATCCACGCCCACAAGCCTCAGACCGAGACGCCGCCGCTGCGTTCCGACAGCGCCAGGATGCGCTTTATCCAGAATGATTGACAGGTGGCAGTATGTTAAATCAGGAAAAAGTCATTTTGATGACGAAACTTGCCTCTTATGAGGAAAAGGAAGGAAAGAAGAACGAGAATATCGGGAATTATTTCCGGGGGGATTACGTGGCGATCCAGGTAGTGAAATCGCTGATATGCGCCACGCTGACATTTGCCCTGATTTTTGCAATGTATATTTTCTACGATCTGGATGCCTTTATGACAGAAATTTATAAGATTGACCTTTTCAGCTATATCAAGAACATCCTGATTTTTTATGTCGTCACAGTGGTATTTTACTGTGCTTTGACATATGTGTTCAGCACCTGGCGTTATTTCAGGGTCAGAAAAAGGCTGAAACTCTTTTCGCAGAACCTGAAGAAACTGAACGCAATGTACCGGGAGCGTAAAAACTAAAACTTCCGGGGGAGGAAGAAATGACTCTTTTGTTGGAATACAGGGAAAAAATAAAGCGGTTTTACAGAATGAATTCCGTGGTAATCCTGCCGGTATTAAAATTTTTGGTGGCATTTTTTGCGCTGAACGGCATCAATACCCTGCTGGGTTATATGCCGAGGCTGGACAATATCGCTATCGTTCTGATCGCGTCTCTGGCGTGTTCTTTTCTGCCCGCCGGTTTCCTGACGCTGCTCTGCGCAGTCTTCAGCATAGCGCACTTATATGCCATGTCTCTGGAAGCGATGGGCGTGGGATTATGTGTATATCTTGTGCTCTTCCTGATGCTGTTTCGGTTTGCTCCAAAGGATTCTTACGTGGTGATCCTGACCCCGCTGCTGTTTTCCCTGAAAATTCCCTATGTCGTACCCATTGTGGTCGGTCTGATTGGGGATCCTGTCTCAGCGGTGTCCGTGGCTTGTGGAGTCATCGTGTATTATCTCCTGACGATGATGGTGGGATGCGCCCCGACCATTCGCACAATGGACGATTACTCAGAGAGACTCCGCTATCTCATAGAAAATCTGATGGAAAATAAGTCCGCGATTGTAGTGGCCGCATCGTTTGCGGTGACCGTAGTGGTGGTGTATGTGATCAGAAGGATGTCCGTGGAATACGCGTGGACGATCGCCATGGTGGCGGGAGCCATGGTGAATCTGCTCATTCTCCTGGTGGGGAACCTTATATATGATATCGATCTCTCCATGATCGGCGCGGTTCTGGGATCGGTTCTCGCGATCTTGATCGCAAAGGTTATCGAGTTTTTCCGATTTTGCGTGGATTACGGCCGGACAGAAAAGGTGCAGTTTGAAGATGATGAATATTATTATTATGTGAAGGCTGTTCCAAAGATGAACGTGGCGGCGTCCACAAAGATGGTAAAGAAGATCAGCACCAATACCCAGAGCGGGGTATCCGTGGGGAGTGCGGCTGCGGCCAGATCCTACGCGGAGTCCAGAAGCACCAACACCGAAAGGCCGGGCGCTGCGGCTCGGACGAGGACAGGGACGGGCTATGGAAGGGAACATGCGGCGTCGGGCGCACAGAGAACGCAGGCGGGGAGCCAGGGAACAACAGCTGCCACCAGAACGGCAGGCCGTACCGGAAATTCCGCATCGACCCGCACAGGGGCGAATATGTCCTCCGGGGGCGGCAGTTACGGCACAACCGCCGGAAGCACAGCGGGGAGAACTGTGAAACCCGCCGGAAACAGGAACACGGTACAGCAGCGAAACCGCACGAGTTATTCCGCACAGGGGGCGGCAGGAAACAGTCAGAGGGCAGGAAATTCCGAAGATGACGAGGAGTTTTTTTAACGGATGCAATATTTGGAGAGACTGCAAGGATATCTGAATAGTTTTAAGACATATAGTACCAACATGGTCTGGGGCGACCTGATTGAAATTTTTATTATTGCCATTCTTGTGTACTATATTCTCGCATGGATGAAGACCACGCGTGCGTGGGCCCTGCTGAAGGGCCTTATTGTGATTGGCGGTTTTATGGTGATTGCGGTCATCATGGAGATGAAGACCATTCTCTGGATTGGGGAAAAAGTCCTTGGCTTTGCCGTTATCGCTTTGATCATCGTATTGCAGCCGGAACTTAGAAAAGCTTTGGAGGAACTGGGAAACAAGAATCTTTTCTGGGATTTCACTGGAAAACTCCCTTTCGACAGCCGTAAAAGGGTGGATGAGAGCGTTCTCTCCGAGAGGAGCATCAACGAAATTGCAAAGGCGTGTACGGAGATGGGGAGAGCGAGAACCGGCGCCCTGATCGTGATTGAACGAAGCGAGTCTCTGCGGGAGTATGCCCGCACGGGAATTGATGTGGACGCGGTGGTGACAAGCCAGCTGCTGATCAATATTTTTGAAAAAAACACGCCTCTGCACGACGGAGCGGTGATCATATCGGAAAATCGGGTTGCCGCTGCAACCTGTTATCTGCCGCTGACGGACAATCTGAACCTGAGCAAAGATCTGGGGACCCGCCACAGGGCGGCAGTAGGCATTTCCGAGGTTACGGATTCCCTGACTATCGTTGTGTCCGAGGAAACGGGAAGGATCAGCATTGCCAGCGGAGGAGAGCTGACGCGCAATCTGGATCAGGAGAAGCTGAGAACCATGATGCGCCGGATCGTGATGAAGGTGGGAGATGACCAGCCCGCGAAGGGCAGAGGGATCTTCAAGGGAAGGAGCAGGGAAAAGGCATGAAAAAAGTACTTGCAAATCTCAAGAGGATGCTGCTGCATAATACCGCCCTCAAAATTGCGTCATTTTTCCTGGCGTTTGTGATCTGGTTTATTGTGGTGCTTGTTGGAGATCCGCAGGACACAAGGCCATACAGCAATATTCAGGTCAGGCTGGTCAATACGGAACTTTTGGAGGAACAGAATAAGGTATATGAGATATTAGACCGGACGGATGTGGTCCGCGTGATGGTCACAGCGCCCACAAGTGTTTTTCAGTCTCTGCGGTCCAGCGATATCATAGCGGAGGCGGATGTGAGCAAGCTCACGGACATCAACACCATTGCGATTACCTACTATACTCAGAATACAGCCTGGGAGGGAATTTCTTTCGAGGGAGATCACCAGGTAGTGCGTCTGAATGTGGAGGATAAGGACAGCAAGTGGGTTCGGATCGTCACCCAGACAACGGGAAATGTGGCAGAGGGCTGTATCATCGGCAATATTACGACGGATCAGACGCTGATCAATATTTCCGGAGCCAAGTCCGCAGTGAGCCAGGTCGCAAGCGCCTATGCGGAGCTGAATGTGGAAGGAGCTACAAATGATATTTCCGCAAGCGTGGATATTTACCTTCGGGATGCGGATGGAAATAGAATCTCTTCCCATCGGGTAGAGATGAGCGCGGATCATCTGCTCATGACTGCGGAAGTTCTTTCCACGAAAGAAGTGCCTCTTGAAGCAGAAATTATGGGAGAACCCGCGGAAGGATATATGACGCTGGGCGATCCGGAGCTCAGTCAGAACAGTGTGCTGATTGCCGGAACTTCCGCTAATCTCGCGGCTGTGAACAAGATTACGATTCCGGCGGAAAAACTGGATATTACGGATTTGACGGAGAGCAAGGAGTTCTCTGTCAACCTGAAAGATTGTCTGCCGGATAATATCCGTCTTGCAGAAAGCGATTTTAACGGCAGGATCAGCGTGGATGTGCAGATCGGCCAGATCAGGGAGAGAAATCTGGAAGTGCCTGCTGAAAATATTACATTCCGCAATCTTCCGGAGGGCTTTGTGATATCGGTGTATCAGGATGAAGAGGGGCTGACGGTTCCGATTCCTGTCAGGGTGAGCGGCTTCCGGGACAATGTAAATGGACTTCGGGCAAGCAATCTCACCGGGACAGCGGATTTTGCCGAGTGGATGGCGGCGGAAAACATCACATCCCTGCAGCCGGGTATTTATGACATTCCCACGAAATTTGAAGTGGGCGAGTACATGACGGTGGAGGAGAGCGGGACGATCCGGGTCGAAATTGCCGAGGAGATCCCGGATGTGACAGAGGAGTAGCAGCCTTTAAGCTGTACAGGGATAACGTTCTCGTTAGAAACAAAACAGGCAGCGGCAAACGGTATGGACACTTTAAGCCGGGCAGAGAAAATACTCTTGTGAGAAAGCGCTGAACATGTTAAAATAAAAGAAAGAGATGATCGGGGAAAATCAGAAAGTTGAGTGCAAGGCAGTTGTCAGTCGGAGGAGCGCACGGGATCAGTGCGGTTTCCATTGTGGGAGCTGAGATTGCAAAAGAAAATGACCGGTTTGGGGCAAGATCAGAAAGTTGGAGGGAAGCAGTATGGTAAGTCAGAAGGTTGTAATCAAAAACCCCACAGGACTTCATTTGAGACCGGCGGGGATTCTCTGTAAAGAGGCAATGCAGTTTAAGTCGTTGATTACATTTCAATACCGGGAGAATGTGGCGAATGCGAAGAGCGTTCTCAGCGTTCTGGGCGCCTGTATCAAGTGCGGCGATGAAATTACTTTTGTGTGTGAAGGTGATGACGAAGAGGAAGCGCTGAAAGCGCTGGTCGCGGTAGTGGAAAACGGACTTGGAGAATAAGAAGACAGCCATGGCACGGCGCCATGGCTGTTTTTTTGCGGTTGTCTGCGTGATTCAGATAAGAAGTTTCCGCCCGATAAGACCGGGTCAACGGTAGGTGAAATGATCCGTGTCCCGAATGATCAATATCATCGTCTTTCCGGTGTTCAGTTCGATCTGCAGCTGGTTTTCGTCATAAAAGCGCGTTGCACCGTAATCCGATGCTTTCTCCCAGGTGACAGGGATTCCCTTGCCGCGGGTAAAAAACCACCCATCCCTGGTAGTGTCGACACACTGCATGGCGAGATACCCCTCGCCGATGTCCTCCTGTTTTACACGCTGCACCAGGATATTGCTGAAGGAGAGCTGCTCGTTGTCTGCGCCGTCGATATGGGGTTCATCCGTGCCTCCCGATAAATATTGGGAACGGTAGTAAAGCCCGGTCTCTTCATCGTACTCGAAGTAACAGCGGGTCAGGGGATACGCTTCCGTCATGTCAATGTAGGTGGCGTTCACAGTGCTGTTTCCGTATTGGGAGAGCGTGTTTGGAGAATTGTCCGGCGCAAAAACAAAATGGGTTTCGTCCGCAAGTCCCGGCCTCTCCATACTGTAGCCTTTCTTCTCGATGCCCTCCTTCAGGAGCTGCCCGGAGGTGTATGCGTTATGCGGTTTCTCCCGGTCCGTGGTCCGGTAGAAGAAAGAGTTCTCAAACTGACCGTCTATCGTCTCCGTATTCTCCTGTCCCAGCAGATCATAGATAAAATAAGGACCGCCGTAGTGCACGATCACGGAATCCCACTCGAAAGCCCAATAGGCAAAGTAACTTCGGAGACTTCGGACATTGCCGATTTTTTTCAGATCCTGCCAGTCCTGAAATACAGCCATCAGGCGGGTCATGCTTCCCTCAACCTTTGCTTCATAGAGTATGTCGGCCTGGGACAGGCTGTATTGAGGAAGCGCGCGGATCTCATTCGGGATCATCACGGCGATGGGGCGGTTTCCTGCAATCTCTTCCGCGATCCATTCGTTTGTCAGGACACTTCTGACCAGCCCCTCCCGCGGCGGTATATTGTTAGGATCTACAACAGTATGGTCCTGTCTGTCGGGGGTTTCCCCTGTACTGCCTGTCTCTCCGATGGTTTCCTCAGTGGTTTCTTCAAATGGTGTGTTGTGAAAACTGCATCCGGACAGGAGAACCAGTATTGTTAAAAAAATAACAGTCAGTCTCCAATGTCTCATATCTTAAACCTCGGTGTTTTTAAGAAATCATTCCGCAGATTGGGAATGCGATCAGTATGCCCAATATTGCGCCGCCTAATACCTGCAGAGGGGTATGTCCTACAAATTCCTTTAACTTTTCATCCGGGGAGAGTTCCCGGCGTCCCATTTCGGCGAAGATCGCTATCATTTCGTTTAAGAGTTTAGCCTGAATACCGGTCTCCCGGCGCACCCCCATAGCGTCGTACATGACGATGAGAGCCAGGATCAGGGAGATGGCGAATTCGAAGCTTCCGGAACCGTATTGGATGCAGGAGGCTGTGGCCAGAGCACATACGGTTGCGGAGTGTGAACTCGGCATTCCACCGCTGCCGATCAGCCTTTCCGCCACAAACTTTTTTGTAAACAGCATGTGGATTAAGGTCTTCAGGATTTGTGCGGCGAGCCAGCCGGCTGCTGCGGAAAGAAATATAGTGTTATGAAAAAAGTCACTCATTGAGAAACTCCGTTCTGTATATCAGTTTCTTCGTAATAAATACAAAAAATAGTATAACTTATCTCAGGAAAAAAATCTATCTTTTTCCAGAAAATAGAACTGTAATTTTGAAAAGCAGAAGCTTTATCTGTGCCATTCACATAAATCTGCTCTGGGAGGCCGCCTGCTG
Source organism: uncultured Acetatifactor sp. (assembly GCA_947589505.1). Taxonomy (GTDB): domain Bacteria; phylum Bacillota; class Clostridia; order Lachnospirales; family Lachnospiraceae; genus Acetatifactor. The sequence goes on from CANQCF010000058.1 coordinate 12,358, forward strand.
AAAAAAGTTGCCGTCCCTGAAGGAATGTGATATAATTACTTCGCGATGCAGATATGGAGGAGCAATATGAAACGGAAAAAAAAGATTCTAATAATCTTGACTACGGGGATACTTCTGTTGATGATCGCAGGGGTACTTGGAGGGATTAAATTATATAGAGTGCATAAGGCACATCAGTGTGGTATTGTTCTGGCATTTGACGACTATAATCCGCAAAACTGGGAAAAATATTTTGATCTATTTGATCAGTATGACGCAAAGGTGACATTTTTTGTGTGCTGCGGTGAACCAACCGATTTTTGTTATCACGCAGCGGAGAGGGGTCATGAGATCGGTTTTCACACCATAAATCATGTGGATTTGCTGGCGCTTTCCGAAGACGAGGTTTATGAGCAGGCCATTGCTCCCATAGAAGTGTTTCGGGAAAAAGGCTTCGAGCTGACCTCCTTTGCTTATCCCAAGGGGTCATATAATGAGGAATTGAATGAATTGCTGCTGCAACATTATAAGGTGCTGCGGGGAGCATGGTCTTATGAACTTGTAAGCAAATATCAAATGCGCAATGGCTTTGTAGAATCTCTTTCCATAGATAATATTCATTACAATTCTGATGAAGAATTTGAAAAGGCAATAGATGTTATTATGGCGGAGCTTGATAAAAATGTCGGTGCGGTCGTGGGGCTGTATTCTCACGCTATAGATGGCGGCAACTGGTGTGTCACAGAAGAAAGGCTGGAATATGTATTAAAGAAAGCTCACGATATGGGAATACAGTTTTATACATTTAAGGAGCTTCAGGAAAACTAATTCAAATGGGAATGACGGACCGAATCAGATCCGTCGGAATCATGGCAGTTGAGAGTGCAAAGAAAATACCTGTTTAGATGAGATGTATAAAAAGCGGGAACAATATGATCCGAGGAAGGAATTCGGATATGGCGCGGCTGATGCAGCTTAGGATCCCGGGGAAGCGCTGTACGGAAAAGAGGAGAATATGAGTTTATTGACGGTGATCTGTCCATGCTATAACGAAGAGGAGAGCGTGGAGCTGTTTTATCGGGAAGTGATAAAAAATGAGGCTTTTTTTCAGGGGAAGGGCGTGGATATGGAGATCCTTTTTGTGGACGACGGATCGAAAGACGCCACTCTTTTGGAGATAAAAAAGCTCCGGAAGGACGACGAAAGGGTGCGGTATGTTTCCTTTTCCCGGAATTTCGGCAAAGAGGCGGCTATGTATGCGGGGCTGGAAAAGTCCCGGGGGGATTATGTAGTGATCATGGACGTGGATCTTCAGGACCCGCCTGCGCTGCTGCCGGAGATGTTTTCCTATGTGGAACAGGGGTATGACTCGGTGGCGACGAGACGTGTCAGCCGGAAGGGGGAGCCGCCGGTCAGAAGCTTTTTCGCAAGACTGTTCTACCGTCTGATGAAGAAGATTTCCAGAACGGAGATCATGGACGGCGCCAGAGATTACCGCATGATGACCAGGCAGATGGCGGAGGCAATACTCTCCATGGGGGAATATAACCGCTTTACCAAGGGAATTTACGGCTGGGTGGGTTTCCAGACGAAGTGGCTGGAATATGAGAATGTGGAGCGCGCAAAGGGGGAGACCAAGTGGAATTTCTGGAAATTGCTTCTGTATTCCGTTGAGGGGATCACGGCGTTTTCCACCGCTCCGCTTTCGATCGCATCAGTTGTGGGCGTGCTGTTTTGTCTCATTGCCTTTGTGATGATTATATTTATCATTGTCCGCAAGCTGCTCTTTGGCGACCCGGTGTCCGGCTGGCCTTCGCTGGTCTGCATCATTTTAATGACCAGCGGCGTACAGTTTTTCTGTACCGGGATCCTGGGACAATACCTGGCGAAGACCTATCTGGAGGTTAAGAGGCGTCCGATCTACATCGCGAAGGAGGAGGTATGAGCAGGGGGATATCAGGCGACGGATAAGCGAAAAAAAGAGATGACTGACGAAACTGTGGGAATCGCGCGATGAAAATAGTTTGCATTATTCGACAAGTATGGTACAATTAGTAGGACGGTCGCAGATAAGGGGCAACATTCGACTTATGAATGAAAGGAGAATTCATAACATGGATATTGCAACTGTGACAGATTTCGAACTGGAGAGATATATCACAACAATCATGCTTGATATAGGGGTTCCCGCCCACCTGAAGGGATATCATTATCTCAGAGACGCCATTCTTTTGTCAGGAAGGGACATGGAAGTGGTGAGTTCGGTGACGAAACTCCTGTATCCCACAGTAGCAAGGCATTTCAAGACCACCGATCAAAAGGTGGAACGTGCCATACGCAACGCGATAGAGGTTTCATGGATTAGGGGAAACGATGAGACCTTTGAAGAACTGTTTGGATACTCGGCAGCTTCCGGTAAGACAAGGCCAACCAATAGTGAATATATTGCCAGGATCGCCGATAAGGTACGATTAGATATTAAATCCATGTAGATGAACGGTAAATGGATGATATGATGTTGGGGTCGAATAGATAGATTTATGTTGCCCCATATTTTCAGCACCTTGAAAATTTCACACAAAAT
>CANQCF010000059.1 GCA_947589505.1 uncultured Acetatifactor sp.
AAAAGCCATACAGACAGAAAGGCTCTAGCCCGCATATTTACTGGGTTAGAGCCTATTTTACTTCGGAACTTGAGATAACACTGATTTTCTGTTTTGTCATTCTACCGGCAATATAATTTCTGCCTGTTGAATTATCGTTTTGGAGGGCTTTTATGAATAGGACCAAAGAACGCGCGAAAGAAATACTTACTCTTTACCTTGATGAAGTCAAAGTCCTTGATTTTGTCAAATCAGTGATATTAGTCGGTTCTCTTTCAGATGATACCTATACCGGAAATGTTGGCAGTGATATAGACTTAATCCACATAGTATCTGACGAAGAGGATTATTATTTGGAAAAAAAGAAAATAAAAGAACTCATCGAAAAAGTGGAACAGGCAAGCGAAAGTGATGTTCCGATAGCAGAAGTGGTTTTCCAGCCGAGGCATTTGAAGCATCCTTACAGTTATGATTTTGAACTATCGCGGGAGAATAAGGACCTGATAGAACGCCCAATTGAGGTGTTTCGTGCCCTGGACAGCGGTATTACCGTGTACGGAGAAGATTTCATCAAAACCCTTGAATGCCCGACACGCGCTGATGTGGAGATGACAAAGCGGCTTGGCGCCGAGCAGATGGACGCATTGAAGGATACTGATTGGTATAAAAATGAGTATATAAAAACAGTAAACCACCCTTCTATACGAATGATGACGCAAATCGTTCTCACCACAGCCATGTCAGAGTATTACTACTATACCGGAAAAAGTTGTTCAAGCAAATATGATATTCTGGAACGTGTTGAGAAGGAGTGTCCTGAGATCACCTATTTGAATCTACTGCGCCTTTGCCATAAAAACCGTTTTCTGCCTGAAAAAATTACGGAGCGGGATATCGAAACAATGAACAGAGAGTATCAGACTATTTATTTAAAACGGCCTAAGACCTGGTAAAGATGATTGTATCATCAGAGATATATCCTTTTCCCTTGTTTTCCCTCTTGAGAGAGTTCGTAACGGGATGCTTTTTGCATATATATTTGATATTCGGAGGAGTAACGGATGAATTTAGTTGCGAGAGCGATATTGGGATTTTTTTTTGTAGCGGTGATATTTGGTATGATGTTCCTTCTTTATTTGAAGAAGAAACATCCAATTGTCAATCCTGTTCCGAAAGAATCGCGTTTAGAGATACTGAAAAAATATAGTGAGTATAATACCAGTAAAGAATCGAAGAAATATCCTGCTGCATTTGTTTTGAACAATAAAATACCTGACATTTTGTTTAAAATATGATTATTTAAAATATTCCCAAAGATCGTTTGCAAATGAGGATGATATTGTTTTTGCAATGCTTGACTTTGTCTGTGATCATTTTAGGCATAGCAGTAATGTTCGTTTACCCGGGGACCACAGCATGGTGGGAATCATTGAAGGAAGCGAGAAAATCGGATTGATAACGAATTGCAGAGGATTATCGCTGATATTGGCTGAAGTGCTGCGTATGAATGGAATTAAGGCTCGGCATGTTACGTGTAAACCCTATGAAGAGCCTTTTTCGGACTGTCATGTTGTTGTTGACTGCGTTATGCCTTCCGGAAAAAGAATTATGCTTGATCCAACATACAGGTTATATTTCGTCGACGATAACGGCGGATATGTTTCCATTGCTCAGCTACGGGAAGGAATCATACATGGGGTTGATTTTTGCCCGAATAGGAATGCTTCATACAATGGAGGAGAGTTTGTTTATGAGGATTATAAGGAATATATGACAAAAAATCTTATACGGTTTAATACTAATTTGATTCTTGATGATTCGTCAGCAGATAGGGAAGCGACAGAGATTGAACTGATTCCCAAGGGATATACGACTGAAAGATTTCCAAAGAGCGTAAAATTTGTAACCGATCCAATTTCATTTTGGAATATTTGATCTTGTGGGGTTCCCTGCACTATAAACGCCCTTATAGTGCAGATTTTGAGGCTTTCAGCGGAATGTATTTTATGCTATAGTAAAGGCAAGAAAAGGCAGCAGGGCCTGCAGGGACAGCAAGGCCGACATTTCCAGAGCCGGATGATAGAAGGGCAGGGGCTGCTGCGGGTGATAGGGAAAGGAGGAATACGTAATGCTGACATTTATCTTTTTTATCCTGTTCTTTGCGGTATTTGGTTCCGTTCTAAAGTTTTCTTTGAAGGCCGCCTGGGGGATCACGAAAATCGTAGTGGGGCTGATAGTGCTTCCGATCTTGATGCTGGTGCTTCTGTTTTATGGGCTGCTGGTGCTGGCGATCCCCATTCTGATCGTTCTGGGCATTGTTTTTCTGATAAAGCTTGCGTCAAAAGTCTCATAAATGGGACAATCCCCGAATACTCTATTAAAAAAACCTCCGGGCTGATGAGTCAGTCCGGAGGTTTGAGTAATTTGGAATACTCCTGGAGCATAGGCTTCTTGCGGAGATTCCGACATAAAGCACTGTCACATGCACTTTTCTTGGTTAGTCAATTAAATTAAGTTGACTTTTTAAGCTTAATCCAGTAGAACGATTAGTCCTCTTTCTTCTTGCCAGTCAGAGCGGTGCCTGCTGCGAACAGCCCTGCAAGTCCGCCAACCATCAGAGCGATATCCATCGTCTTAGGAGAATGACCGGTATCGATAACAAGTGCGAAAGGAGAGAAAGAGTTAACTGTTACGGTAATCGCATTGTCAACTACTTTACTGGGAGCAAGTGTCTCCCAACCGTTTGCACCCTTATGCAGAACGGTCACATTCTGACCCGCCCAAACGTTGTCGTTATGGATCGTCAGTTCATAAGGGAAAGTTGCGTTCGGCACGTTGATGTCAACGATGGAAGCAATAAAAGTGTCTTTGCCATACAGAGCGTTAGCCTGGTTGACAGCATCCTGGAAAGTTCCTGCATCTACTGCAGTTACAGTTCCGCCCTCAACTTTAGTCTGAGCAGGCCAGTTCTCTCTGTTCCAGGTACTGATCTGCTGGGAGCCGCTGCCTACATCGTAGGTAACTTCAGGACTGCTTGCCACGTTCGTAGCACTGTTGGAGCCAGCAGCTGCTGCAGTCAGACTAGCACCCATCACCATGGTCACGGCGCATACAAGTGCCAGAAATTTCATTTTCATGTGAATCTCCTCCTTTTTTATAGATGCATGTGACATTTATATTAAGCGGAAACCGCCTAATACCAAATTAAAAGGAAACATTACTCTTCGAGATCAACTTCCCGGTAAAATATATGAATCATGAGATCCCGAAGCGCGTCCTGATCCGGATAAAACTCTTCAAAATCGTTACTATAGGTAGTTCCTTCCAGAGTGTAAATATCGTTTTCCGAATCAAAATCATAGCCGACCAGCTGTGTGGCCAGGTAGGCAACCTGGTCAGAGGTGATGTCGGTAACCATATATTTGGACAGTGTGCTGTAGAGTTTTACAGGAAGAGTAAGGTCGCTCTTTACCTGCTCTTTCAGCTTGCTGATAAACACGGATAAAAATTGTTTCTGCCTTGCCAAGCGTTTCCTGGCGCTTTCAAAGACAGTGGTGTCACGGTCATGAACATAGTGGTACGCGTTGTCGCCATCGAGGTGTACATACGTGCCTTCCGGCCAGTCGGGCTTCACCCAGGTCATGTCTTCCAGCACATATAAATCCACGCCGCCTACCGCGTCTACAAGATCTCCAACGGCCCCCATGTTCAGGGCTGCATACCCGTTGATCGGCAGATTAAAAAACAAATTGGAGACAGCTGCGACAGTGGCTTCACAGCTCTGCTCCATGCCGTCGCCAAAACCGTGCTGAACAGTGATCTGCGCCTTGACAACGGGGGTTATACCGTTTTTCTCGAAACCATACATATAAATATCTACCATGGTATCCCGGTTGATGGCGATGATCTTGACATCTTTTTCATCCGGATTGATTACAACCAGAAACAACCCGTCCGACTGTCCGCCATCCGCAGCGTCCTTTGCGGGAGCCACCGGAGTCTGTTTATCAATTCCCATCATGAGGAACGTCATGATATGATCATTGTACTCATATATTTTGTCCCCATACCGTATCCAGCCCTCCTGCCATATATAGGAAGAATCTTCCTCTTCCGAAACATCGGTGGAGGTTTCTTCCATCACGAGGTTTGGCGCGCTGCCCTGGGTCCGATTGGACAATTTGTATTTCCCGGAGAGGAGAAACATGCCGATACCCAATGCGGCAAAAGCGGTCAGTGAGGCAATAACGGTCACTGTCCAGGCGGCAATGGTAATAATCCGGCGCTTTCTCTTCCGGCGTTTTTCCTCTTTTGTAACAGTATGTGTGCTATAATCCAATTCATCCAGCGTTATCTTCATCTGTTGTCGCCTCATCAGCCGCTTCAGTCTTTCCTACTGCGACCAGTTTTGCCTGTACGAGATAACGGTGTTCAGCTTCATTCTTTACGCAGGTAGACAGCGTGAGGACAAGGTCGTCAGCAGAGAGCTCCACATCTTCATTATAGTGGGCGCCCAAGGCATCCACGGTCATTTCACCGGCCATAACCTGCTGCAGATAATATTCAAAGCTGTCGTCATCGTTCATGGTATAACCCAAAAGCAGAGGTCTATCCACAAATTTGTAAGCGGCAAACACCTGATAGACAAGTGTGTATTCCGGCGTGTAAATATACACGTAAGGATGCTCGTCAAAAAATAAGGAATCCTCAAAATTGTGCAATGATCCAAACATGGAACGGTCTCCCATGTTGTGGCCATATATGACGGTGAGATTATCCTGCCAGTCGGTGCTGTTATAGTACTGGGTAAAGATACAGCCTCCGACGCTGCTGTTTCCCTCAATATCCCGTTTCAGATAATATTCTGCGTCGGTGGGATGCTGAAGGACAGGGTAGTTGATATTGGTATCCGGAACATAGATCCAGGCGTAAACGTCAGAATTCAGTTCCTTTAATCCCTCAAAATCAACGTCGATTTCTGGTACATCGTAATCCGTCAGGTCGGGATAGGAAAGTTTCCCGAATATATTTGGCTCCGGCGTGGGTTCCGTACTTGCCTCCGGCGTGGGTTCAGAAGGCGTTTCCGGAACGGACGATTCGACTGTGCCGGTGGAACCGATATAATTTTGCAGTAACTCTTCCATCTGTTTCCGGCTTGTGTATAAACTGTACATATACCAGATCAGCCATATCACACAGCACAGGAAACCTATTATGCATATTATATGTATGATACGGCGGATATTCAGTTTTTTGGGCTGAGGATTCTGCTCCTCTTGGTTATTGGAATGCAACGCAATCCCTCCTGTCTGCAAATAGTATATAGCCATATTTGGAGGTAATTAACTAACATGTCGTCGCGCAAGTGGTATTACCAGCTTGTAGGCAAATACATTTCATTTAAATATAACATACTCACAGATAAATTTCAATAAGTTGTTTGGAACTAAATTATTAATATTTATGGAAATTTTTTCCAAACACTGATCAGCAATCCCGCAAAGTGCAGAAACTTATCGGAAAGCAATCTGTGCAAAATTGTAAAAGCCCAGGTACCAGATATTGAAATCATGGCCTCCGGGGAGTTCCTGCCACATAAAGTTTTCCCCGTCTGTAAACTGGCTGCAGACGTCGGGAAGATTTTTCGCGGCGGCGGAAGCGCTTGCGTAAGCGATACTATCCTCTGTTCCACAGATATTGTAGAAATAGTGGATGGGGAGGGTGTTTTCTTCCAGAAGTTCCGCAGTTTTTTCCGCGGGATTGCTGGTGGGAGCCGCGGAGAAAGCGCCGTACCATCCAAACAGATCCACGCATTCCCCGATGCCGATGTTGATGGTCTGCATACCGCCCATGGAGAGCCCTGCCATAGCCCGATGATCCCTGGAAGCGGAAAGGTCGTATCCGTCCGCACTGTACTCCGCGTAGGTGCTGTAGTTTTCCTCGATATAAGGGATCAGGTCGTTCCGCAGCTCCTGGCCAAAGCAGTAGAAGGAGTTATAATCTGAGCCGCTGGACGCGTGGTTCGCAGCGGAGCGCCCGTTGGGCGTGACTACGATAAAGGGTTCGATATCCCCGAAGTAGGCGAGGTTATCCATGAGGATCTTTACGCGGGAGTTGGTCCCGGTCATTCCCCATTCATTTTCGTCGCCGCCGATGCCGTGCATCAGGTACAATACGTTATACTGTCTGCTCTCATCATAACCATAGGGGAGATAGACGTTTGCCTCCTTGGTAATCTCGCTTCCGTCCCCAAAATAATCGCGGGAGGGATAGGTGATCTTTTCTATGGTGCCGGCCTCCTTCAGCTGAAGGCTGGTGTACTTGGGTGGGATCGTGTCGCTGATCTCCGCGGTGGGAATCCGTTCTTCGTCTTCAGGAAGGGTTTCCACAGAGACATCTACTTTGGAAGTTTCCTGCCGGATGGCCTCCTGGACAGCTTTTTCACTCACACTCACAGAACTTCCCTCCTCAATGGTTTCACTGCTGCAGCCCGGGAGCAAGACCAGGTTCAGGGATAGCAGGCAGATCATTTTGCAAATGGTATGAGAACGCACAGCGAGTTTCCTTTCACCCACCAATTTAAAGGATAAAGCTGAAAAAAGCAAGACCTAAGCGAAAACTTTGGCTGCAATTTATATGATTTGGCAGTTTTTTCAAAATCGATCCTTTTTTAGGGCGGATTTATAGACTATTTCAACAAGATCAATCCCTCTGAACAGAGACAGCCGGCGGAGAAACGGCCCATCCCGTTTTTCCAGCCGGCTGTGTTTTGCCTGGCGCATGGGACGCCTTTTATCAGGTTTTCAGCTTGAACTGAGAGATGGTGTCCATAAGCGATTTTGCGCAGTCCCCGAGGCACTGGGAAATCGCGGAATTTTCCTCCGCGCTGGCCGCGTTGTTCTCCACCATCTCGCTGATCTTTTTCAGGCTCGCAGAGATTTCGTTCGCCGAATTCTTCTGGGTTTCCACGAAACTGACGATCTCGTTCACCATCTGGGAATTGCTTGCCGAATATTCCACGCTGTCGGCGATGGTCTTATCCGCTTTTGCCACCAGCTCTTTTCCGGCGGAAACTGAGTGAAGGGAGCGAGTGATGGCATCACTGATCTTGACGCTGGACTGGGAACTGTTGGAGGAAAGCGTTCCGATTTCGCTGGCAACCACCGCGAAGCCCTTGCCCACGTCACCGGCTCTCGCCGCCTCGATGGAAGCGTTCAGCGCAAGAAGATTGGTCTGGCTTGCGATTTCGTTGATCTCTGTGACAAATCCAGCAATTTCGTCATAGCACTTTGCAATCTCATCCATGGCAGCCACCAGTTTATTCATCTCGCCGTTGCCAAGGGAAAGCTGTTCGTTCACGTTGTCAGTGTTCTTTTTAATCGAGACGGCAAACTCGGAGATCTTCTCCATATTGTCCGTCAGAGTCTTCATTTCGCGGGAGGCATCCACTACGGATTCGCTCTGCACGGTGGCAACTTTCGCCACATCCTCGCTGGTGGCGGACAAATCCCCCGCATACTGCATTACGGCCGAAGCGCGCTCGTTGATCTCCGAGAAGCTGCTGTTCAGGACCCGCAGGATCTCCAGCAGCGCTTCCTTGATTCTTGCATAATCCCCGGCATAGTTCCCGCTCACGTCGAAATCCAGATTCTTTTCTGAGATGGAAGTCACAGTGTTTGCGATCTCCGATATGTAATGCTGTAAGCCCTGCATGGTATCGTTCAGCGCCACGGACAGGGAGTGGACTTCTTCTGAGTGATCGTCAACCTGGAAGTGATAGTTCAGATCTCCGTCCGAGATACGGCTCACATTTGCGGCGAGATCTTCCAGGGGCGCGAACATGGGCGTGATGCCGTCGCTCAGCCGCTGTTTTGCTAATTTTCCGAGGACGATTCCCAGGAGGACGTCCAGTACGGCAATCAGCGCAATGATCACGATCACCCAGGTCAGGGAGATAACCGCAACCACGGTCCAGCCGCAGGAAGGGGCTTTGCTGCTGATGGCAAACTTGAACCCGCCCTTATAGTCAAAGATCAGTTTGGTGGAAAGATTGTCTTCATAAACACTCTTATATTTCCCGTGCAGCGCTTCCTCCACGGTCATGCCGCCTTTATTATTCAGAGCGATCTCTTCATCCGGATGGGTCAGGATCGTGCCGGCGCCGGAAGTCAGGAAAACGTAATTGCCGCCCTCATAAGAATTCTCGATCAGAGTCACCAGGTCGTCCATATACATATCCATTCCGGCGACGCCTGCCAGGGTCCCGTTCTTGTAGATCGCCCGGGAGAGGGTGATGCAGATATTGCCGGTCTGTTCATCCACGTAAGGTTCGGAGATATAGACTTCGTCGGAGTTGGCCGCTCCGATATACCAGTCCCGTTCGGACACGACGAAATCCGGCTCAGGGATCCAGCCGCCGGACATATAGGTCATGATCCCGTCGGAGTAAACGACGCCGGGCTCTTTTAAGCAGACATAAACTGCAGATACATCATCATACTGTGCAGCCAAGGTATCTACATACGAATAGTAATTGCTTGTTATGGTCCCGGAAGAGACGCCGGCCGCCACGGTATTGATAAAGGAAACTTTCTGCGCCATGGTATTGTCTACCTGGGAGCTATAGACCTGAACCTGCTTGGAATTATCCTTGACTGTGTAGGCCAGAACGATGACGAGTACAATAAAACCCATCAGGATGCACAGATCGGTTATGATACGCCGGATGGACCGATTGGCCTTCTCGGTGACATTGGAACTGAGTTTCTGTAAGTTCATTTGATGTTCTTCCTTTCTGTCAACTGCAAAAAGTGGCGCAAATAAACATATGCAGGTATATTTCCATTATATTCTTTTGGAATTCCCTGTCAAGAAGCCGAGGGTAAATTTAACGGATTATCGACAAATTTTTTGACCTGGGCTATCAATCCTATCAATCATCTGAGATCGTAGAACGGTGACATATCCCGGGTGCGGTACTCATGTTTTTCGTAGTAGCCGATCAGACTGCCGTCCTCCCCGCGCAGAGCCGTCATGTAGACATCCTTGTCCTGCTTTTCATTGTAAAATGTGTGTACCCTGTTGTGGGAGACGTCCGAGGCAAACCACGCGCTGACCTCCCGGATCCTCTTACAGGACTCGGGATTGTGGCAGTCCAGGAGGCTTTTCCCGATGAGTTCGGAGCCGCCGCGTTTCGCGTAGTTTGAGATTGCTGCGGGGTTCATGTAGAGTATGATATGGTCCGGATTACAGATCACTACGGAAGTGGGATCCTGATCGATAATGCTCTTGAAATAAGGGGATAGTTCCATGTCTGAAAACCTGCCTTCCTGTCTGTGGATTGCGGCTCCTGCGGCATATTCTCCGGGGCGGACACAAATCAGGAGGATGCCGTGTGTTCCTTTTGAAAACCGGTCTCGGCCGCCGACGCTCTGCTGAGCTGACGTTAAACAAAAAAGGGAATCGAAACCTTAGTTTTGATTCCCTGAGCGGAGAGTGTGGGATTCGAACCCACGTGCCCGGAATGGACAACCGCATTTCGAGTGCGGCTCGTTACGACCACTTCGATAACTCTCCAGAAACCGGCAAGACTTATTCTATAAGAAAATGTTTTATTTTGCAAGCCTTAATCCCAAATTTCCATCAAATTTCAAAAAAATCAAAAAGCAGCCCTGGTTTTCCAACCGAAAACGGGCCGAAAGACAGGGAGGCTGCAGAGAGCTAAAAGCCGGCTCCGTTTTAAAAAACTGAAAAATGGTGATGTCGGCAGAGCGGATTTTATTTTTAAATATTTGAGATTTTTTAGTTGTGTGATGAAAGAAAATGGTTTACACTTAATAAAGATGGTTTCGGGCGGGGACGGGTGCCCGGAAAAGAAAATATCATGCGGGACTTCCGGCGCCTGGAAAACTGCGAAGGCGGACTGCGCGGGGAACGGGCGCTTTGGGACACGCGGATCGGAGGAAAAATGAAGAGAATTGGAATGTTGACCAGCGGCGGTGACTGCCAGGCCCTGAACGCGGCGATGCGGGGCGTGGTAAAAACCCTTTTAAACAGCAGACAGAAGGTTGAAATTTACGGATTCCTGGACGGATACAGGGGACTGATCTACAACAATTACCGGATGCTGAGCGGCAGCGATTTTTCCGGCATTCTGACAAAGGGCGGAACCATTCTCGGAAGCTCCCGGACTCCCTTTAAGACAATCAAGGATCCCGATGCCAACGGCCTGGACAAGGTGGAGGCCATGAAGCAGAATTACCGCAAGCTGAAGCTGGACTGCCTGGTCATCCTGGGCGGAAACGGCACCCACAAGACGGCGAACCTTCTCCGGGAGGAAGGACTGAATGTCGTGACCCTTCCGAAGACCATCGACAACGACCTCTGGGGAACGGATATGACCTTCGGTTTCCAGAGCGCAGTCAATGTAGCCACGGACGCCATCGACTGTATCCATACTACCGCGGCTTCCCACGGGCGCGTGTTCATCGTGGAGGTGATGGGGCATAAGGTCGGGTTCCTGACCCTGAACGCCGGAATGGCGGGCGGCGCGGACATCATTCTGATCCCGGAGATCCCCTACGATATCAATAAGGTGATCAAAAAGATCGAGGAGAGGGAGAAGAACGGCAGCCGTTTCACCATCATCGCGGTGGCGGAGGGCGCGATCTCGAAGGAAAACGCGAAACTCTCCAAAAAAGAGTTCAAAAAGATGATGGAGAAATATCCGTATCCTTCGGTTTCCTACGAGGTGGCCGCCCAGATTCAGGAAAAGACCGGACGGGAGGTACGGGTCACGGTTCCCGGGCATACCCAGCGAGGCGGAAGCCCCTGCCCTTATGACCGTGTGTTTGCCAGCCGCCTGGGGGCGGAGGCCGGAAAGCTGATCCTGGACGGCGAGTATGGTTTCATGGTGGGATACAAAAACCGTGAGATCGTGAAGGTTCCCCTGGAAGAAGTGGCAGGCAAGCTGAAGATGGTGGATCCGGAGTCCACCATTGTGAAGGAAGCGAAGCTCCTTGGAATCTGTTTTGGGGATTAAGAGAGGTTAGTTTCTGATGTCATATACGGCTTTATATCGAAAATTCCGCCCGGCTTCCTTTGCGGAAGTCAAGGGGCAGGATCACATCGTGACCACCCTGAAGAATCAGCTGAAGGCCGGGCGGATCGGCCACGCGTACCTGTTCAACGGCACAAGGGGCACCGGAAAGACTACTGTGGCGAAGATTTTCGCGAAGACGGTGAACTGCGAAAACCCCACGGAGGACGGTCCCTGCGGGGAGTGCCGGAGCTGCAGGGCCGTGGCCGCGGGCGCCAGCATGAACGTGATCGAGATCGACGCCGCGTCCAACAACGGCGTGGACAATATCCGGGAGATCGTGGATGAGGTCTCTTATTCTCCGGCGGAGGGAAAGTATAAGGTTTACATCATAGATGAGGTTCATATGCTTACTTTAGGGGCCTTCAACGCTCTTCTGAAGACCCTGGAGGAACCCCCTTCCTATGTGATCTTTATCCTGGCGACCACGGAGATCCACAAGCTCCCCATCACGATCCTTTCCCGGTGCCAGAGATATGATTTTAAGAGAATCTCCATAGACACCATCGCGGACCGTCTGGGGGACCTGGTAAACAGGGAGGGCGTCCGGGCCGAGGAGAAGGCGCTGCGCTATATCGCGAAGCTGGCGGACGGCTCCATGCGCGACGCGCTGAGTCTGCTGGATCAGTGCATCGCTTTTCAGCTCGGGGATGTGCTTACCTATGATATGGCCCTGGACATCCTGGGGGCGGTGGATACGGGAGTGTTCAGCGATCTCTTGGGACATATCCTGCAGAGGAACGTGCTGGGCTGTGTTAAACTACTGGAGGAGATCGTCATGCAGGGGCGGGAGCTCACCCGCTTTGTAAACGATTTTACCTGGTATTTGCGAAATCTTCTGCTGGTGCGGACGGCGGATGATCTGGAGGACGTGATCGACATGTCCTCGGACAACCTGGCGAGGCTGAAAGAAGAGGCAAAGGACCTGGACGACGACCGGATCCTGCGCTATATCCGGATCTTCTCGGAACTGTCCGGGCAGATCAAATACGCTTCCCAGAAGCGGATCCTTATAGAGATCGCCCTGATCAAGCTCTGCAGGCCGGAGATGGAGAAAAGTCAGGACAGCCTGCTGGACCGGATCCGTCAGCTGGAAGAAAAACTGGAATCCGGGAGTTTCGTGCAGAACATGCCTTATCCCCTGCAGGAAGGGGAGGCGGCTCCTGTGAAAAAGGAAAAGCCAAAGCTGGACAGGGCCGTGCCGGAGGAAATTCAGGAAGTGATCCGGAACTGGCCCGCCATCATCGGCGGCATGGAGAATCCGGGGAAAAAGTATTTAAAGGATGCAAAGCACAGTCTGGGGGAAGAAAACCAGCTGATCGTAGCCCTGGAGGACGGGCTGAAATCGGATTATTTTCTGCAGAATCCGGACAGGATAGAATGGCTGGAAAATGTTCTTGCGGATTTTTCCGGAAAAGAGATTAAGGTGCAGATCCAGCCCATTGCCGGGAAGCAGGATTTTCAAGAGCATTATGTGGATCTGGGAGCTATTTTGATGGATGTAGATGAGGAAGAGGAGGATCAGTAAAAAATGGCAAAAAGAGGAGGTTTTCCCGGGGGCGGTATCCCCGGAAATATGAACAACCTGATGAAGCAGGCCCAGCGCATGCAGCGCCAGATGGAGGAGGGCCAGAAGGAACTGGAGACGAAGGAATTTTCCGCCTCCGCGGGGGGCGGCGCCGTGCAGGTCACCGTAAACGGGAAGAGGGAACTTGTCTCCGTGAAGCTGCAGGAGGAGATCGTGGATCCCGAGGACATCGAGACCTTGCAGGACTCCATTCTGGCGGCGGTGAACGAGGCTCTTCGCCAGGCGGAAGCGGCCAGCGCGGAGCTCATGGGTAAGATGACCGGGGGCCTGGGAGGACTGCCCTTCTGATGAACCTTTACAGCGGACATATCAACAAACTGATCGACGAGCTGGCGTCCCTTCCGGGGATCGGCAGCAAGTCGGCCCAGAACCTTGCCTTTCATCTGATCAATATGCCGAAAGAGCGGGTGGAGCGCCTGGCGAATGTGATGATACAGACCCGGGAGAGCGTCCGGTACTGTAAGGACTGCTGTACGCTGACGGACGGGGACCAGTGCCCTGTCTGCGCGAACGCGAAGCGGAACCACAGGATCATCATGGTGGTGGAGGATCCCAGGGACATGGCGGCCTATGAAAAGACCGGAAAGTATGAGGGAGTCTATCACGTGCTCCACGGCGTGATCTCTCCCATGCTTGGCATCGGCCCCGGAGAGATCCGGCTGAAGGAGCTGATCAAGAGGCTGGAGGGGGACGTGGAGGAAGTGATCATCGCCACCAATTCCAACCTGGAGGGCGAATCCACGGCCATGTATATCAGCAAGCTGATCAAGCCCACGGGGATCCGCGTCACCAGGATCGCCACCGGGGTTCCGGTGGGCGGGGATCTGGAGTACATCGACGAGGTGACCCTGACCAGGGCGCTGGACGGCAGGGTGGATCTATAGTCTATGGAGCGCTGCCGTCCCGGCAGCGCGGTATGGCAGCTGCGGGACGGACTGTAAACGGGATCGTTACATTATATATTAGGAAAGGAGAGTCTGCAGAGCTGCAGGCGAGAGAGAAGATGGCGGTGGAAATTCAAAGTTTCGGGAAAGCGCCGGACGGACGGGAGATCAAACTCTATACCCTTCGGAACGGCAAGGGGATGCAGGCGTCCGTGACCAATGTGGGCGCGATCCTGGTAAAGCTTTTGGTTCCTGATGCACAGGGCAGGCTGGAGGATGTCGTCCTGGGTTTTGACCGGGGAGAGGATTATTACGATAACGGGAGCTTTTTCGGCGCGGTGGTCGGCCCCAGCGCGAACCGGATCGGCGGCGCAGCTTTCGAGATCGACGGCGTGAAGTACCAGCTGGCTGTGAACGACGGCCCCAACAACCTACACAGCGATATGGACAAGGGCTATCACAAGGCATACTGGGATGCGGAGGCGGGAGAGAACAGCGTCCGCTTCTCCCTGGAGGACGCCGACGGGAACATGGGGTTCCCCGGCAATAAGAAGATTCAGGTGACCTACACGCTGGACGAGGACAATGGATTGGAACTGCATTATCATGCCAGCAGCGACAAGAAGACGATCCTGAACCTGACCAATCACACCTACTTTAACCTGGACGGACATGCCAGCGGAAAGATTGAGGGGCACGAACTGACCCTGAATGCCAGCCGGTACACTCCTGTTGTGAAGGGAGCGATCCCCACCGGCGAGCTTGCCCCTGTGGAGGGCACCTTCATGGACTTTACGAAGCCTAAGGTTATTGGCAGGGAGATCAATGAGCCCTGGGAACAGCTGCTTCTCACAAAGGGCTATGATCACAACTGGGTGATCGACGGGGCGGACGGCTCCCTGAGGCATTTTGCCATGGTGAAGGCGCCTGTCAGCGGAAGGGTCATGAAAGCATATACAACCCTGCCCGGCGTGCAGTTCTACGCCGGAAACTGCATCGATCCCCAGAAGGGAAAGAACGGCGCGGAGTATGGTCCCCGCTGCGGACTCTGCCTTGAGACGCAGTATTATCCTGACACGATACATCACCCCGCGTTTCCCTCCTGCATCTTTGGAGAGGGAAAAGACTATGATTCTGTGACAGTGTATCGCTTTGCGTAAAATTTAAAGGGAAAAAAAGTCGAATTTTTTTAAGGCAGGCCCGACAAAGAACGCTAAAATACCTCTTTTGCAAATGCTATGATGGTTAGCAAAAAGCGAAGGAGGTATTTTTTATGGATTTGCCGAAGAA
>CANQCF010000060.1 GCA_947589505.1 uncultured Acetatifactor sp.
CAGATTGGCCACAGCGGAATAAGCATCCAGACTGTTGTCCTTTCCCTCCAATTCCGCGGCTGCCAGCGCGATCATCCTGTCATTCAGATCCTGCTCCGGATCGGTCTCAGAACTGTCCGTTTCTTCCCGGGCCTGTCCCTCCCCGAAGCCCGGCTTCGAAGTACCGGCTCCGCAGCCGCTGAAAACAAACACCGCAACGACTGCAAGAAGGATATATCTTGCTGTCTTATTCATAAGCTCTCCCCTCCATACATTTTATGAGCAGCGGGCGCCGCAAAGCGGTGCATAACTGCGTAAGCGCGGCTTTGCAAATGGCGTTGGCTGAACTGATACTGTATATTCCCATATCTAAAATACATCCGCGCTGCGGCCCTGTCAATTACTTCCCGAACATATCGATTTAAGCCAAGATCAAAAAAGGATCCCCCGGGCGGTGGAAGCGCCTGGGGGATCCCGTCTTCCTCCTGTGAGTCGCGGCACAGGGGAGACTTCTCTATTACGAAGGGATTCGATATTTGCATACTGTACGACAGTTCAGCCCACGCTCATTCGCAAAGCCGCGCTGACGCGCTTTCCGCCGCTTCGCGGCTGCCTTTGCTCATAGGCGGGAGTGACAGTTGGCTGAACTGTTATTCTACGTCTTGGAGAGCTGCAAAGCCTTCCTCTCCGGTACGTACCTTAACAACCTGTTCCACATTATAGACGAAGATCTTTCCGTCTCCGATGTGGCCGCTGTAAAGCGTCTTCTTCGCGGTCTCGATCACTTCCGCAACGGGGATCTTGCTCACAACGACCTCGATCTTCACCTTGGGAAGCAGAGTCGCGTCCATCTCAACGCCGCGGTACTTCTCGCCGGCGCCCTTCTGGATGCCGCAGCCCATCACCTGCGTCATGGTCATACCGGTGACGCCCAGATCGTTCAGGGCCTTACGAAGCTTCTCGTAACGGGAGAGCTTTGTGATGATGACCACCTTATAAATACCGGTAGCGGAAGCGATGGGCGCCTGGGCCACGGGAACCGCCGCTTTCTTCTGCGCCTCGGAGGCCTTGTCGTACTCGGCCACGCCGAGATCCGTATTCGCGTTCTCCTCCATGGTCATAGTGTTGGAGATATCCATAAGGCTGAAGCCTGCATATGCGGAGGGAAGACCATGCTCCGTTGCGTCCAGGCCGACAATCTCTTCCTCCTCCGATACGCGGAGCCCGAAGATCGCCTTGATCACAAGGAAAGTGATGGTAATGGTGATCGCGGTAAAGGCGATGATGCAGGCCATACCCATGAGCTGAATTCCAAGCTGCTTAAAGCCGCCGCCGTAGAAAAGGCCCTCTCCTGCGATCTGGTTTGCGCCGAAGCTCACACCGTCGCCATATCCTCTGGCGAACGCGGGAGCGGTATCCGTTGCGAACAGACCTACCGCGATAGTACCCCAGATTCCGTTCATGCAGTGGACTGCCACCGCGCCCACGGGATCGTCGATGTGGAGCTTATAGTCCAGGAGCCAGACGCCGAACACTACCAGAACACCTGCAACCGCACCGATCACGATAGAGCCTAATGCGTCGCACACATCGCAGGAGGCGGTGACAGCCACCAGGCCTGCCAAGGAAGCGTTCAGGCACATGGAGACGTCGGGCTTGCCGTATTTGATCCAGGTAAAGATCATGCAGACCACCGTTGCGATAGCGGGAGCAATGGTAGTCGTCACAAAGATGGAACCCAGCTCGGAGACGCTGACCGCCGCCGCGCCGTTAAAGCCGTACCAGCCAAGCCAGAGAATGAAAACGCCCAGGCAGCCGATGGGAAGGTTATGTCCGGGGAAAGCGTTCACCTTTACGATCTTTCCGCTCTTATCCTTCGTGAACTTGCCGATACGGGGGCCAACCATCTTCGCACCGATCAGGGCGCAGATACCGCCCACCATGTGGATACATGCGGAGCCCGCGAAATCGTGGAAGCCCATCTGTGCCAGGAAGCCGCCGCCCCAGGTCCAGTGCGCTTCAATGGGATAGATCAGCGCCGAGATCACACCGGAGTACACACAATAAGAAAGGAAGCGGGTCCTCTCCGCCATGGCCCCGGATACGATGGTAGCCGTAGTGGCACAGAACACCAGGTTAAACACAAAATTGGACCAGTCAAAGGACTCGTAAGAGGTAAATACGTCAAAGCCAGGCTTGCCCAGCAGTCCGATGACGTCCTCTCCCAGGAGCAGTCCGAAACCGATCAAAATAAATGCCACGGTTCCGATACAGAAGTCCATCAGGTTCTTCATCAGGATATTGCCGGAGTTCTTTGCCCGGGTAAAACCGGTCTCCACCATGGCGAAACCGGCCTGCATCCAGAAGACCAGCGCAGCGCCGATCAGGAACCAGACGCCGAAGACTTCGCCGTTGACAGCGCTTAGAATTTCTTCAGTCATAATCTTTTTCCTCCTCAAAATAAAATATGCGGTGCGGCTGGGTATCCTGCATCCATGCCCCATCGCATCGCATTCTCCTGTCGAAAGCCCGCCCTCCCGCGCGATAAATGGCGTGTCTCCGACAATCTCTGCTGCGGCCCCTGCAGTCCCCGGATCTCTCCCGGCCTGCCTGCCGCTGTCCAAAACAAAAGGCGCTGTGGTTTTACCCATAGCGCCTTTGCTTTGATACGAGAAAGTATATCACTGTGTTATTTTCTTGTCAATGCCAATTTTAAATTTTTTGCAACAGTTTTTTTTAACAGTTCAGCCAGCCGCCAAGCGTGCGGAAAATCGTGCCTGCACAAAATTTTTTCCTCTCCCCCTTGACAACCTCTGATCTCCCGTGTATAGTTAAGTGTACTAAGACGTTTAATACACTTGACACAAGCGACATGGAGGCATCCTATGATTGTAATCGATTATCGCGACAAGCGGCCCCTGTACGAGCAGGTGGCCGAAAAGATTGCGCACCTGATCATCTGCGGTGTCCTGGAGTCCAACGCGAAGCTCCCCTCCGTCCGGTCCCTGGCTGTGGATCTCTCCGTCAATCCGAACACGATCCAGCGGGCCTATGCCCAGCTGGAGCAGGACGGCTACATCTACACCGTGGTGGGACGGGGAAACTATGTGACGGATTCCCAGGAGTGGAAAAGCGGCCGGCTGCAGGAGGTTTCCGACGAACTGCGGGACGCCCTGCGGAACGCCCGGGATGCGGGACTGTCCCGGGAGGAGGCCCTGGACCTGGCAAACGAAATCTATCAGGAGAAAAAGGAGGGATCTGCAAATGATTGAGATCCAGAATGTGACTAAGAGATTTCAGGACGTCACCGCCCTGTCCGGCATCAGCGCCAAAATTGAGGAGGGCCACGTCTCCGGCATCATCGGCACCAACGGCGCGGGAAAGAGCACCCTGATGCTGACGATCTGCGGCGTCTACCGCCCGGAGGAGGGGAGCATCCTCGTCGACGGGGAACCGGTCTACGAGAACCCGGCGGCAAAGGCCAAAGTCTTCTATATCTCCGACGACCAGTATTTCTTTCCCAATGGCACCGCCATGGACATGGTGAAATACTACCGCAGCATCTACCCCGGATTCCAGACCGACCGTTTCCTGCACCTGATGGAGACCCTGAAGCTGGACCCCCGGCGGAAGATCAACACCTTTTCCAAGGGTATGCGCAAGCAGCTCTCCGTGATGCTGGGGATCAGCGCCGGGACGAAATATCTGCTCTGCGACGAGACTTTCGACGGGCTGGATCCCGTGATCCGGCAGGCCATTAAAAAACTCTTTATCCAGGAGATGGAGGAACACGGCCTCACGCCCGTCATCGCCTCCCACAATCTCCGGGAGCTGGAGGATATCTGCGACCATGTGGGACTGCTCCACGCCGGGGGCATCGTGTTCTCCCAGGATCTGGACGCCTTAAAGCTGGGAATCTTCAAGCTCCAGTGCGTGCTGCGGTCAAAGGATCAGATAGAACTGATCGGAAAACAGTTCCCCATCCTGAAACAGGAAAACCGGGGAATGCTGACCACCCTGACCCTGCGGGGAAATCAAGAGCAGATCGGCCGGCTGCAGGCGGAGCTGGATCCCGTCTTCTGGGAACTGCTTCCCCTGACTTTGGAAGAGATCTTTATCAGTGAAATGGAGGTGAAGGGTTATGACTTCTCAAAACTCTGCGAATCATAATATTTCTTTTTTCAGACTGCTGCGGGATGACCTGCGGCACAAGACCTGGATGGTCGCCCTGTCCATCCTGGGGAGTTTCCTGGCCGGCCCCGTATGCGTTTTGTTTGTCGCGTCCAACTCAGGACGCTACTACACCAACAAAGAAGACGCTCTGTTACACAAGATGCAGACCTCCTATCAGCTGATGGGCGGCGAAGGAATCCTGTTTCTGCTGATCGTAGCTTTCCTGGGCGCTTTGATCGTGGGTTGGTTCGGTTTCCGCTACCTCTACAGTAAGCGGATGTCGGATCTCTATCACAGCGCCCCCGTGACCCGCCGGAACCTTTTTCTGGTCTCCTGGCTGAACGGCCTGCTGATCTGGCTCGTGCCCTTCCTGGTCTTTCAGTGTATCGACTGCCTTGCCTGTGCGCTTTATATCGGGGATCCGTCCTGCCTGGGTACTCTCGTCTGGCTGACGGTGCGGAGCACTTTGTTTCTGATCCTGTGCTTCCTGATCGTCTACCACACCTGCCTCGTGGCAGTGATGCTCAGCGGCAATGTCCCCAACGCCATTGTAAACACTTTGATCTACGGCCTTTTCTTCATCGCCGCATACGGACTGTGGGCATCGTTCATGAGCTGCTTCACGGACTTTTTCTACCTGCCGGACAGTGTGGTGCAGGACAACCTGTTCTTCGTCCTCTCCCCGCTCAGCACGCCGGTGGCTATGATGGTCCGTCTCATTAACGAAACGCCCTTCCGGGAATGGGTGCTGCTGCCCGTCCTCGGCGCGGTGCTCATGCTCCTGAACTGGGTGCTGGCCTTCCTCTTTTACCGGAAGCGCCCCAGCGAGCTGGCGGAACGGGGGCTGGACAACAAAGTCGTCCGCGTCTTCTTGCGGGCGGGAACGTCCGTCCTTTCCGGGATGGCCTTTTCCCTGTTCTTTTACGCCGTCACCGACTGGCGGGGCCGCCGCTACTGGATGATTTTCGGCGCACTGTTCGGGAGCGCCCTGGCCTTCTGTATCCTGAACATCATCTACCACACGACATTTAAGAAACTGCTGGCCCATAAGCTGCAGTATGCGGTGACCCTGGCAGTCACCTGCGCCCTGATCTTCGCGCTTGCCAGGGACATCTTCGGTTACGACCGGTATGTGCCGAAAAAAGAGAATATCACCGGCATCTCCCTCCGCAGCGTTTCTTTTACCGGCGAGGACAGCAGCTACGCGCTGGGGAAGTACGGCCTTGAGACCAGGGAAAACGCCTGGGAGCCTTCGGAAGATCTCGTCCTGACCAATCAGGAGGCGATCTATGACCTGCTGACCTGCGCCGCCGGGAACAAACCGAATTCTAACTATCTCCCGGTGCAGGTAAAAGTCTATACCCGATTCGGCTCCTACTACCGTCAGTACCGTATCGCCTACGAAGATATGGACTGTCTGCGCCCCTTTATAGAGTCGGAGGAATATCTGAACGAATACTACGGCGGGATACAGATGCAGTTCGGCATGCCGGTGTCTGCGGTCCTGCAGCCGTCGGAGACAAGAGACCCGGAGATTACGGATCCGGAGCGGCTCCAGACCCTTTTGGAAGCGCTGCACCAGGATTTCCGGGAGCACTCCTCCATGGAAGATCTCATTCGGACCAACAGGATGTGCAGCATCATTCTCCGATACGCCGGCAGGGAAAGAACTGTCGCCATCAACTATGAAATCCCCTCCTGGTATGAGCATACCCTGGCGCTGCTGAAGGAATGGTACCCCATGCTGACCTGGGACCTCGGGGACCTGGAATACGAAAGCATCCACTTCTCCCTGGCCCATGAGGCGGATTCGAAACAGACCACGCCCCTGGAATGTCTGTACGAGTATTTTGGTTACAGTCAGGACGGACGCCCCCTGGAACCCCCGATCCGCAAGTCTGATTTTGCTCTGGTTCCGTCAGCAGACTCTTACAGCTCATACTACACGAGCGAGACCGACACAGACTACGGCATCCTCCCTGAAGCTGTTCCCGAGGGATCCGCAAATGATATTTCGGAGATGGTAATATATGACTGGGAACTGGACATCGACTCCCCGGAAATGCTGCAGAAGCTTAAGCCCTATCTCCTCATGCGCAATTATAACAACCCTCTGCGCAATGATTACGTGGAGCTGGGAAAGGCAATGCTGCCGGACGAGACCGGTTACCGCTGCTACATTCCTTACGGCAAACTGCCCCTGGAGCTGATTCAATGGCTGGCCGACAACGTCACCGTGACGCCGCTGCAGGTCGAAGACAGCACTTACAAAGATGAGGATTCCCCTTACGTTTATCCTCAGTTCTAAAAGATGTGGGGGTACGAGTGGGAAATGGAGCCCTGTGAATAAGGGAATGTCGCCCAGATATTCCCGGTTCTGAAAGATGTAGGGGAGTGGGAAATGGAATCCTGTGAATAGGGGAATGTCTCATAGGTATCCCCGGTTCTATAAGATGTGGGAAGGGGATGAACCCCCCTGGGAAAAAGGAGTGCCGCAAAATAACTAAAAATAGTTATAGAGCGGCGCTCCTTCTGTTACGGTAAAAAAGGACTGCTGCAAAATAGATGGGGCATCTATGGAGCAGCACTTTTTTATAAGAACGGCGTGAGTTCTGCCCGATATTGGATATGCTCCCTTCCCTGCAGGAGCTCCTTCCCAGCTGGTGTAAAGCCCAGCCGTTCCAAAAGCCGCAAAGAGGTCTGATTTTCCGGCTCTGCAAAGGCGATGACCGTCTCAAATCCCAGCTCTTTCCTGCCGAAGGAGAGTACCGCCCGGCAGACTTCCTCACCGATCCCCCGTCGCTGCCAGGGCAGGCCGATCACAAATCCCAGCTCCGGCTCGTCGAACCCCTCCCTATAGGAAAGGCCCGCCCGGCCAATCACCTCCCCCGTCTCCTTTAACCTGACGGTCCAGATCCCGAAGCCGTAAAATTCATACACATTCTCTCTGTACTCCCTGGTATAAGCGATCTCCTGATCCCGGTCCGGGAACAGATCTTCCATGTAACGGGTGATCGAAGGCTCCCGATAGATCCCGTAAAAGGCATCCACATCCTCCTCCACCGTCTCCCGCAAAGCACAGCGCTCCGTCTCCAGAATGTCCCAGGGGATCCCCGCGTACCGCCGATAGACCCGGTCCAGATACACCGCGTCCAGCTCTTCTAAATTTTCGCAGAGATACTTCACCCCGGAGAAATCTCCCTCGCCAGTCCCTGCGGGACTGCCTTCGGACCCTTCGGCTCCCCCGGCGGACAGATTCGGTTTCCGCCCTTCCCCGGGAAGCACGGCCAGCACCGCCTTCTTTTCTGCGACAAGGGCCCGGGCAAGCGCCGGGTCGTCCGTGATCCACAGGGCGGGAGAACCTACTTTTTCCGCCGCTTTCGCCGTCCTTTTTGTCTGGTCTGCTGCTCCTGCCATTTCCGCCGCTTCTGCTCTTTGGGCCGCCTCACAGACTTCCACCCCCGCCTCCCGGAGCGCCGCGATCCAGCCGGGCGGCATCCGGCGGGAGATTTTCAGGATCACGCTCTTTAAAAACAATCCGCTCATTTCTTTTGCTTCTTCCATCCTTTTCATGACAGCCACATTCTCTATAAACAGTTCCTAGCCTGTCGTTTCCTTTGATATCAATCATCATCTTCTCTGACGGCCTTTTCTAATCATATTATATACATTGCATTTCGGCATTACAATAAAAATACTCCCATTCCTAGATAAGGTAACTGAAGTGCCTCCGAGACAATAACAAAACTTAATAAATTTTTTATTGCTATTTTGCTGGTTTCAGCATACAATAATTCATGAAGAAATCGAAGATTTCTTTCGGGCTGGCCGTAAGGCCCAGGTCCATCACTGGCGGGGAAGTTCCCCGCCTTTTTATAATAATTACAGAGGTAAAAATATTGATCTTTTGTGTACGATAGAACTTGTGAAACTGAAAATAAAAAACAATCTGTTATCTAAGTCTGAAACAGTCTTTTTCGGAAATATCCGTGATCTAAAAAAGAATTACATAAAACCCGCTTGGTACTCCCGCCTCTCTTTCCCTCTTTACGTTTCCCCAAAAATAAGTTAAAATAAGGATAGCTGTTCCGGCGGGAACTGATCCTCCCGGGGACAAATCCGAAATAAGAGAGGAAAAACCATGACAAATCCTGTTGTTACTTTTACCATGAAAAACGGCGACACCTTCAAGGCTGAACTCTATCCTGAGATCGCGCCCAACACAGTGAACAACTTTATCAGCCTGGTGAACAAGGGCTTTTACAACGGCCTGATCTTCCACAGGGTGATAAAGGGCTTTATGATCCAGGGCGGGTGCCCCGAGGGAACCGGCATGGGCGGCCCCGGCTATCAGATCAAGGGCGAGTTCTCTCACAACGGTTTCAAAAACGACTTAAAGCACACGCCCGGCGTACTCTCCATGGCCCGTTCCATGATGCCGAACTCCGCGGGGAGCCAGTTCTTTGTGATGCACAAGACCAGTCCCCATCTGGACGGCGAGTATGCCGCCTTCGGCAAAGTGACGGAGGGGATGGATGTCGTAAACAAGATCGCCGAGACCCCAACCGATTATAACGACCGTCCCCTGGAAGATCAGGTGATGGCAAGCGTTACTGTAGAGACTTTCGGAGAGACCTATCCGGAACCGGAAAAGAGATAAACCATGGCAAAAAATAAGAAGAACTTCAACAAAACTGAAAACAAGGCAAGCCAGGACGCCGCAGAGAAGAAAGCGTCTGAAAATGTGGGAGCTGATACCGCAGGTGCAGAACCGGCCCAGGGGAACGACACCGCCGGGACTAACGGAACCGGCAGCGCTGAGGCAAAGGCCGCCGGGACAGCCGACACCACCGCGGCTAACGGAACCGGCAGCGCTGAAAGCAAGGACACCGGGGCGGCCGGAACTGCCGCAAGCCAGACAACCGGAACTGCGCCTGCCGGTGTTTCAAAATCCAAGGAAAAGGATGTGGCGAAGCAGCTCCTCGGCTTGAAAATCGCAGTGGGCGTCCTTGCGGTGGCCCTGGTAATCCTAGGCGTAAAAATTTTCTGGCCCGCAAGCTCAACCGCGCCTTCCGGCTCCGCCCAGATCGAATCCGAGAGCGGGGACGGAGAAGAGAATGGGGGCGGGAGACATCTCTTTGGAAAGAAAGATGACTCCGATCAGGAGGAGACTTCCAGTCAGAACTCTGAGGAACAAGACGACGTTTCCACAGGCCAGCAGGATTCCGACAGGGATTCTTCCGACAAGAACGATTCCGACAAGGACTCTTCCGGCACAAGCGATTCCAACCAAGGCTCTTCTGATAAGAACGATTCCGGCAAGGATTCTTCCGACAAGAACTCCGGGGACAATAACAGCTCCGGCAAAGATTCTTCCGATAAAGGCGGTTCCGACAAGACCACCCAGGGATATGAACTCATCTATTCCGCCGGGAACTCCTGGGAGGACAGCGGTACAAAGATGTGTACCTTGGATCTGTCTCTCACGAACCACACCGGGGAGAGCGCAAAGGACTGGACCCTGACGCTGGAAGTGGGGGATCTGGTCAGCGTCACCGGATGGAATGGAACATACAGCATCGACGGGGATACCCTGACCATAACTCCCGCGGACTATAACAGCGAGATCTTTGCGGGCGGGACGATCTACCTGGGCTGCAATATCGGAACGGCAGGGGGGCTGAAGATCAAATCCGCTTCTCTGAATGGCACAGCCTGTTCGCTGACCAGCGGGTCCGTGGATCAGAACGCCCAGAACTCCGGCAGCGGCAATTCAGGAAATTCCGGCAACTCCGGGAACGGCAGCAGCGGGAACTCTGGAAACGACAAAGTAGATAATTCCGTCGACGTGTCCACCATGCTGAAGCGAGCGGAGGACGCGAAGCAGGGAGACGACTGGCTGCACACCGACGGGCACCGGATCCTGGACAAGGACGGCAAGGAAGTGTGGCTCACCGGCGTGAACTGGTTTGGCTACAACACCGGCACAAACACCTTCGACGGCCTCTGGAACTCCAAGATGGAGCCCACGGTAAAGGCCATCGCCGACCACGGGTTTAACCTGATCCGCGTGCCCTTCAGCGCCCAGCTCATCAACCAGTGGGCCGCAGGGGAATATCCCCAGGCAAACTTTAACCAGGCCTACAACTCCGCCATGACCTCCATGAACTCCCTGGAGATCTTCGACTACTTCCTGACCCTGGCGGAGGCCAACGGCATCAAGGTACTGATCGACATCCACAGCGCGGAGACCGACGCCAGCGGGCACAACGTGAATCTCTGGTACACCAGCAAGGTCTCCACGGAGAATTATTATGCGGCTTTGGAGTGGATGGCGGACCGCTATAAGGACAACGACACCATCATCGCCTACGACTTAAAGAACGAACCCCACGGAAAACCCAACGAGGGAAATGCCGCGGCGATCTGGAACGATTCCAAGCAGAGCAACAACTGGAAATATGTGGCGGAGACCGCCGCTGCAAAGGTTCTGGCAAAGAATCCCAACGTGCTGATCCTTGTGGAAGGGACGGAAATCTATCCCAAGAACAACCGGGGAGACTATTCCTCCACCGATTCCGGCGACTACTACTTTAACTGGTGGGGCGGCAATCTCCGGGCTGTAAAGGACTACCCCATCGACCTGGGGGACTATCAGGATAAGCTGGTGTACTCCCCTCACGACTACGGGCCCACGGTTTATCAGCAGCCCTGGTTCAGCGGCAATTACACCTACGACTCCCTTATGAAAGACTGCTGGCATGACAACTGGTTTTATATCTACGAGGACGACACCGCGCCGCTTCTCATCGGCGAGTGGGGCGGCTTCATGCGGGAGCCCAACCTGACCTGGATGACCTACATGCGCCAGCTCATCGGCACCTATCACTTAAATCACACCTTCTGGTGTCTGAACGCAAACTCCGGGGATACCGGCGGACTGCTGCTGGACGACTTTACGACCTGGGACAGTGAAAAGTATGAGTTCGTAAAACAAGTGCTCTGGCAGGAAAATGGAAAGTTCGTGGGACTGGACCACGAGATCCCTCTGGGGGACAACGGAATTACTTTAAAAGACGCGAAGGGGCTGTAAAAGCCCCTTCTTTTTTTGCAAAGCCTTTCGACGGTTCCGGTTTCTAATCAGGCTCTGCTTTCCGCGCCTGGCAGCAGGAGTTCCCGCATATCTCCCAGGATCGCCTCCGTCATGTCCAGGAGCCCCTCCCCGCCGGATCCCGCGAGCCCGGAGTTTTCGAAACGGTAGGTCAGGAAAGGCACTCCGTAGGCCGTGAATTTCATGCGGTTCCCATAGCGTCGGACAAGTTCCGGGATCCCCGTGGGATCGATCCCCGCGTTGGGCCGGAAGGTAAACGTGATCTGGCCGCCCCGACCCTTGACCTCTGTGAGATCCAGCCGGTGGGCCTCCACCCGGATCAGGGCGATCCGCAGGAGGTTTTCCGCACACTCCGGGATAGCGCCGAAGCGGTCCAGCAGTTCGTCCCGCATGTCCTCCCGCTCCCTCTCGTTCTCGATGGATGCAATCCTCTTATAGATCTCCAGCTTTTGCGTCTCATTGACGATGTAATCCGGCGGCAGGAAGGCGTCCGCGTCCAGTTCCACCTGTGTCCCGAACTCGTCTTCCGGTCCCGCAGGATCCTGCCCCTTCAGCTTTTTCACCGCGTCGTTCAGCATCTTGCAGTACAGATCATACCCCACGGCCTCCATGTGACCGTGCTGGCTTGCTCCCAGGATATTCCCCGCTCCCCGGATTTCCAGATCCCGCATGGCGATCTTAAAACCGCTGCCCAGCTCCGTAAACTCCCTTATGGCGGACAGCCTCTTTTCCGCCACCTCCGTGAGCAGCTTATCCCGCTTATACATCAGGAAAGCGTACGCCATGCGGTTGGACCGGCCCACGCGCCCCCGGAGCTGGTAGAGCTGGGAGAGGCCGAAGCGGTCCGCATCCTGGACGATCATGGTGTTCACATTGGAGATGTCCAGCCCGGTCTCGATGATGGTAGTGCTGACCAGGACGTCGATCTCCCCGGAGATAAAATCGTACATGATCCGCTCCAGCTCCGTCTCTTTCATCTGACCGTGGGCGAATGCCACGTTCAGCTCCGGCATCATCGCCTGGATTCGGGCCGCCATGTCCGCGATGCCGTTCACGCGGTTATAGACGTAAAACACCTGGCCGCCCCGGGCCGCCTCCCTGGCGATGGCCTCCCGGACCATCTCTTCGTTATATTCGCACACAAAGGTCTGAATGGGCAGCCGGTCCTCCGGGGCTTCCTCCAGAACGCTCATGTCCCGGATCCCCACAAGGCTCATGTGCAGGGTCCTGGGGATGGGCGTGGCCGTGAGGGTCAGCACGTCCACATTTTCCTTCAGCTTCTTGATCTTCTCCTTGTGGGCCACGCCGAAGCGCTGCTCCTCGTCGATCACCAAAAGCCCCAGATCCTTGTAGGCCACGTCCTGGGACAGGAGCCTGTGGGTCCCTATCACAATGTCCACCATGCCTTTTTTCAAATCCGCGACGGTCTTTTTCTGCTCCGCCGCCGTGCGGAACCGGCTGAGCAGTTCGATCCGCACCGGGAAATCCTTCATGCGCTGGGTGAAGGTATTATAGTGCTGCTGGGCCAGGATCGTAGTGGGCACCAGATAGGCCACCTGCTTACCCTCCTGCACCGCCTTAAAGGCCGCGCGGATGGCGATCTCCGTCTTTCCGTAGCCCACGTCACCGCAGATCAGCCGGTCCATGACCTTGCCGCTCTCCATGTCCGCCTTGGTGTCCGCGATGGCGTTCCTCTGATCCTCCGTCTCCTCAAAGGGAAACATTTCCTCGAACTCCTTCTGCCAGACCGTGTCCGGTCCGTAGCGGAAGCCCTCGGCGTTCTGTCTCGCCGCGTAGAGTTCCACCAAATCCTTCGCCACGTCCTGGACGGCGCCGCGGACTCTCGCCTTGGTCTTCTCCCACTCTTTGCCGCCCAGCTTGTTCAGCTTCGGGATCTTCGCCCCCTCGGCGGAAGCGTACTTCTGGATCACGTCGAGATCCGTGGCCGCGATGTAGAGATGCCCCCCGTCCCGGTACTCGATCTTCATGTAATCCTTGGCGACGCCCTCGATCTCGATCTTCTCGATCCCCTGATAGATGCCGAGGCCGTAGCTCTCATGCACCACGTAATCCCCGACCTTCAGATCCTCAAAATTGCCGATCTTCTGGCCCTGGTACATCCTGCGGCGTTTTCGCTCCTTCTTCCCGGCGCCGAAGATATCCGTCTCCGAAAGGACCACGAATTTCAGCAGCGGATATTCAAACCCGCGGTTCACATGCCCGTAGGCCGTCAACGCTTCCCCGGGCTGCACTTCCCGCATGGAGTTCTCGCTGTAGATGCTGGTCAGCTCCTGGTCCCAGAGATCCTGGGCAAGCCGGGCCGCCCGGGTTCGGGAGCCGGAGAGCAGGAGCACCCGATAGCCTTTTTTCTTATACAGCTTTAAGTCCTTCACTAGTGCGTCGAAGCTCCCATTGTAGGGGGCCACGTTCCGCACGTTCATGTCCGCCTTACATTTCGGTGTGAAATATCCGCCCTTCGCGTCCATGGTGGACAGCGTCACCACCCGCCCCTGGGGCAGCTTTGCCGCCGTCTCCGCCCCGCTGCAGAGCAGTTTCATCTGTGACGGCAGGAGGTACCCTTTCATCACCCTCTGGCTCATGCTCTCCTGAAATTCCGCCTCCACGGCCTCCGCCTGCTCCCGGATGCGCAGCGGTTCCTCCAGGAAATAGACCGGGCCCTCCATGTCCCCGTCCCCGGCGCAGCGCTCCAGGAGCTCCGAAAAGAGATAGGTCTCGTCGTAAAAATAATGCAGGTAACTCTCTAAATTGACGCCGCCCCTAAGCTCCAGCATCTCCCCGAACTCTTTTACAGTAGTCCGGATCCGGTGGGCCTCCTCGGTCTGAAAAGCGTCCCGGAAGACCTTTTCCTGCTTTTCCGCCTCCCGGGAGAGTTTCTTTAAGCCCTCCCCGATCTTCTCCTGGGTGAGAACGAATTCCGTGGCCGGATAGATGCGGATGCTCTCCAGCGTTTCGATGGAGCGCTGGCTCAGCACGTCAAAGCTGCGGATGGAGTCCACGTCGTCCCCCCAGAGCTCTATCCGGTAAGGGTTTTCCTCCGTGAGGTCAAAGATATCCACGATCCCCCCTCGGATGGAAAACTGCCCCGGAGCCTCCACCTGATAAACCTTCTCATACCCCAGCTCCACCAGCCGGACCGCCAGGGCGCCCTCTTCAACGCTCCCTCCCCGGGACAGCCGGATCACGTCCTTTTCGGGATCGATCAGCGCCTGGGGCGCCATCAGCGCGGCATAGGTGGTCACGATGGTGACCGGCTCATGCTCCATCAGGCGGCGGAGCGTGCAGATCCTCTCCCGCACCAGCTGGTTTCCGTGGATATTTGCCTGGAAAAAGATCAGGTCCTTTGCGGGATATAACATGACATTCTTGTCATAAAATTGATATTCCTCGTATAATTCCCTGGCTTTTAAGTCATTGTAAGTGACGATGACCTTGATCTTCCAGCCATCGGCAAGTCCATAGATCATATGCAGTTTTTGGGAGTCCAC
>CANQCF010000061.1 GCA_947589505.1 uncultured Acetatifactor sp.
TTTTTAATGATATTATGAAAGAACGGGATCACGGAACCCCTGCTGCCCGCCACATTTCCGTAGCGCACAATGGAAAAGCAGATATCCTTCGTCCCCGCGTAGGCGTTCGCCGCGATAAAGAGCTTGTCGCTCACCAGTTTCGTCCCGCCATAGAGGTTCACGGGATTGACCGCCTTATCTGTGGACAGGGCCACCACCTTTTTCACACCGGTGTCCAAACTGGCGTCGATCACATTCTGCGCGCCGTTGATATTGGTCTTGATCGCCTCGGCAGGATTGTACTCACAGGTGGGCACCTGTTTCAACGCCGCCGCATGGACTACATAATCCACTCCCTCGAAGGCCCGTTTCAATCTGTCCTTATCCCTCACATCCCCGATAAAGAAACGAAGTTTGGAAGCGTACTCCTTAAACTCGTTCTGCATCAGGAACTGCTTAAATTCATCTCTGGAATAAATGATCAGTTTCTTCGGCTCATAGTGGGTCAGAACATATTTTGCAAATGCCTTGCCAAAGCTCCCGGTTCCCCCGGTCACCAAGATCGTCTTATTGTTCAGCATATCGGTTTTCCCTTCTATAATCAATAGAGAACTTTTGAGTCGGTCCCGGTTCGGACGGGGCAGGCCCTTTTGTCATTATACAGAAAGCGCGGCAAAAATGCAAGACCGCGCTCCGCGGCTATCCTTGCTCATTGGATGGCGCTCCCTCCATCCGCTCAGCCAGAGCCGCATTCCCGTGCAAGCACGGATGCTCCTTCCTCCCCTCTGCTCCACAGTTCACTTCACGCCATTCGCAAAGCCGCGCTCCGCGCTCTCCGCTGCTTCGCAGCTCTCTTTGCTCATAAGATGGCGCTCCCTCCATCCGCTCAGCCAGAGCCGCATTCCCGTGCAAGCACGGATGCGGCCCTGGCTGGCGGATGAGTGAACTGTTAAGTCATATCTGGCGTCCATTCGATATCCGTATCCCCCGGCGAGCCAGTGGAAGGCGTCGGCGTTGGTGTTGGCGTAGGCGTCGGCGTGGGCGTGGGTGTTGGCGTTGGTGTCGGCGTCGGCGTGGGTGTCGGAGGTGGCGGTGTTGGCGTTGGCGTAGGCGTCGGCGTGGGTGTCGGAGGTGGCGGTGTTGGCGTAGGCGTCGGCGTCGGCGTGGGTGTCGGAGGTGGCGGTGTCGGCGTGGGTGTCGCAGTGGGCTTTGCCGTGGGCGTCGCTGTCGGCTTCGGCGTTGCGGTCGGTGTGACCGTGGGCTCCGGTGAGGATGCGGGGACAGGCGTCGACGCAGAAACAGTCCCCTCCTCCGCGATCGTGATCCCTTCCGGCCGGATCTCTCCGCTCTGGGTCATTTCAGAGACAGACATACCGTCTGCCACAATGGCGCTTCCGGACTCCCGGTAGCGCATCATAGGATCCGCCTGGACATATTGGTCCACCGGTCCCATATTGTGCCATATCCCGTCCAGATAGACCTGAAGATCTCCGTTATACACTCTCGTCTGGATCTGCCCCCCCTGTTCCGGATCCTCCTGATCTGTCAAAAATTCCAATTCCCCGCTGGGTTGATAGATCTCCACGGAAGGATAGGCCTCCACACCCATCTCCGCACTGCTAAAACTATGCGTCAGCGGGTTCTCCTCATTCACCCTGAGATACAATCCCCGGCCCAGTTCCTCGTTGTAAGCGTAGACCAGATAGTTCTCCGGGCTCTCCTCCCCGATCAGGGAGACGCTGCCCTCATTCTGCCGAATCAGGGTTCTGCCGTTTTCATCAAACGCCCCTGTGTACTCCTGATAATCAAACGTATCCTTATGGCTCCAAAGGGAATAGATATCGCTCTCCGCCGTCCCCGGATGCAGTTTTGCGGTATAGGCGCCGGAGTAATTGCCCTTGGAAAAAGATCCTTTTTCATACAGGACATTGCCGGTAGCAGCCTCGCAGGTCCAGGCTTCAAAAGCGCCGTCATACATGCCGTCCTTAAGGCCCGTGGTCAGGAGCGTCACCTTGTCCGCATTGCCCCGCAGGATCGTGATCCCGCCGTCTTCCTCAGGGTACCATACCGCTGCCTCCAGGCAGCCCAGCTCCCCGTATTCCACCCGGATCGCCATGGCCAGCTGCCCATCCTGCAGCAAAAAGTAATTCCTCCCGCCCTGATAGAGCTTCGGCATCAGTACCGTCAGCCACTGTCCGTCCGTCAGGAGATTGACCGCCTCAGAACGAAATTCCGGCAGGCTCATATTCTGATACATCAGTTCTCCCTCGGAGCGGACCCTCTCGTCTTTTTCTTCCTCCAGGTTGACCCAGATCTGCTGAAGATCCTCGAGAAGACTCTCATCCCCCAGCAGCTGATATCCCTCTTCCAGAACATCCCTCTCGTCCGAGCGTTTCTTCCGATCTTCGAACAACCCCGCCAGGGTACGGTACTCCTCTGCCGTCATATTCTCAGTATTGTTTCCCGCGTAGTAATCCAGGATCACCTGTTCCTCATGGGTCAACAGGGGCTGGGATTTGCTTTCTTCCTGCTCCGTTCCCTGGTCCTTCCCAGCCGTTCCGGCAGCACCGTACCCACAGCCCCCAAGGGTCAGCGCAAGAACTGCCGCCGTCAGCAGGATCCTCTTTCTCCCTCTTTTCCCCTCTGCAAATCGTATCTCTCGCATCGCTTTTCTCTCCTAAATAGACTGCCGTTGTGATCACTTCCCCAGGGCATCCGCGTCGCTGATCAGTTTCTTTAAGAACTGATCCGCCGCGGAACCCTCCTGATACAATCCGAGTCCAAGCGCCTGTTGGGACAAGGAATAAATACTTCTGGCCACCGCCGGTCCATAGACAACGATCTCTCTTCCGTCCTTCTCTAATACGGCGTATCCCCGGAAGGCAAATTCCGTCTTATACTGCTCCGGAGGCAGGCCCACCAGCACGCTGGTAAACCGATATCTGCCGCTCACCGTCTCGTAGATGGTATCTGTGACCGTCCCGTCCCCCTGTCTGCCGTAGGATATTCCGGCCTTCACCTTTTCTCCGTCCTTGACCATGGGATAAGTCTTTCGGTTTGCGTCTGTCATGACCAGGGTGCCGTATTCCTTCAAATGATAGCCGTCCACGCCCTCTCCAAGAAGTTTTTCCCTGGTCTCCGCGGAAATGCCGGACTTAAACCGGATCCCGGATTTCCCCGTGATCCGGATGGAAAACCCATGGTAGCTCAAAAGTCCCTGGAGGCCCGGCTGGGCTGCCGCCTGATAACCTGCCTCCCGATAGGCAAGGGACCACACGTACATATCCACCGGAACCCCGGAAGCGTCATAGCGGTACATCACAGCTGTCTTCCCGTTCGTATCCGGGGCCCGGGCGATCAGCTGTCCCTGATAAACCGTTCCGCTGCAGGGCACGCCGTCCACCCAGATCGTGGTATCGGTATATCCTTCCGGCCTTGAAAGACAGATGTCCGTGGGCGCGATGGTCATGGCCCACTGAACGGCTTTGTAGCACTGACCGGTATAGCTCAGGTCCCAGTTGCAGATTTCCGTCACTTTCCCCTGGGCGTCTTTGATAGGAATAGAGGCTTTCTTCGCGTTTCCGTCCGGCAGAGTGACAATGAGCCTGCCGTTCCTCTTTTCCGCCTCATACTCCACTCCGTCCACAAATACCTTTGTCCCCGTATAGCCGGAAGGGATCTGCAGCACTATGTTCGTTGATACCGCAGGCATGGCGCAGGGTGTCGCCGGCATATTATTGTAAACCGGGATCTTAAACACAAAGGGGCTGTTCAGCGCGTCGGCGGAGCGGTACAAATTTCGGATCGACTGCGCCTCTGTAGTGGGCGCGGAGATATTCTGCATGTACTGATGGGTGTAGACCGTGCTGCCGCTGTTGGGATTTACGTTGTATTTTTGAAGATACAGCGTATCCTGCCCCCTGCTGATATAGTTGCCCGCCAGGAACTTCGCTCCTCCCTCGATAGAAAAGTACGCG
This sequence comes from uncultured Acetatifactor sp., assembly GCA_947589505.1. Lineage (GTDB taxonomy): Bacteria > Bacillota > Clostridia > Lachnospirales > Lachnospiraceae > Acetatifactor. The sequence goes on from CANQCF010000061.1 coordinate 3,957, forward strand.
CTGTACCAATTGTGCGATTTCGCATATTTCAGACCGTTCTCGATAACCTGCTGGTTGGTAGTCCCGGTAGCACCGATATTGAAATAATTGTAGTATCCCACATAGCTCGTCCCGTCCGGAGCCACATATGTACCGGAGATCAGCGGGGAAGTTCCCTGGCCCTGCTCCTGATAGATGCGGGACGCCATGTGGAAAGGACTGACGTTTGCCTCCCTGCCCAGAGCCCAGATGATCAGGTCGTAATGCATGCTTGTCCCGGGGGCGATCACGCTGCTGTTCATAAATGTCTTTTCCAGAAAAGCAGCTAAAGCCTCCTGGGTATGGTAGGAAGCATTGTAAGTCAGCTGTTCAAACTGAAATATGGTGTCTTCGGTCAGACTGTTCCGGGGATCCATGTAGCGCGCCAGAACCTCTCTGGAGGCATAAAACCAGTTCCCCTGGTCGTAAGCGCCCTCTTTCGTACAGTCCGCAAAGGATTTATATACCAGGCTTTTGCCTCCCTGAAGCTCGGCGGTGACCGACGCATTCCAGTCCAGATTTGTAGCCATGGGGACGAAAACCCAGTTGGGATGAGCGTTCTTCAGGGCGATCAAAGGCTCCCGGTAGCTCTCCGGGAACTGCTGGATATCCGCCGGAACCGCTGTCCCTGGATCCAGATCCATCAAAGCAATTGCCGCCTGCGACATGCCGCTGGCCGCCTCCCAATTTAGGAACCTCTCGTCCGAGCAGGCGAGGAACTCCCGCTCCATCCACCCTTCGGCATTTCCCGCGCCGTCCTGGACGCGGACCTTCAGCCAGAGCCGTCCGAATTCGTCCTGCGCCGCGTACAGCACGTTCACTGTCTGCCCGCAGGACACAGTTCCAGACGTCTCCGTCTCCTCCTGTGGCTGCACCTTCAGATCATATTCCTGACAGAGGTACACGACGCCCATGATATCCCTGTCCGCAGCCAGCTCCGCCAGGGCGTCCGCGGCGGCTTTCTGCTGCTCTCCCGCCGCGCTTTCCTCATCATTCTCCGAGGGAAGCGGCATATATCCCGGCTCTGAAGCGCTCCCCGGCGCTCCGCTCTCCTGCTGTTCTCCCGCCGCCGTATTTCCCTCACCCGCCTCCGAAGGAAGCGGCGTATTCTCCGCTCCCGAAAGGGGCAGCACAAATCCCGGCTCCGCCTGAACCGTAAGACACATTCCTCCTAAAAGCGCCTGAAGACAAATGATCCCGGCCGCTGTCAAGATACCGAATCGGCCGCGCCATATTTTTCTCTTGTGTCTCTTCATGACCTGAATCAATCCTTTCCCGTCTCTTGCATCCCGGTACGCCCGCACTGTATCATGCTCCTGGAACGCCTTGCTCTAAATCCGCTCCCAACGGTATTGCCCGCCTTATCTTTTCCCCCTGTTCTTCAGCGCCCTGTGCAGGACCCGGATCCCTCTGGGGCTGACGGCAAACAAGGTGTGGTAAAGTTTGTTCTTCGGGGTGAGCAGGGGATTTGCCATCGCCCGCCCCCAGTTTTTCCGAAGATACCCCACGATCTCCCGGTACTGCCGGTTCTCCTTCGTCATTTGGGAGATCGGAATGTGGAGCAGATATTCCAATCTCTGAAAAACGCCGAACCGGAAAGCTTCCTTCAAAAGCTCCGGGTAATGCTCCGCCGCCAGCTCCCGGGCCAGATCCGCGTTGTCCACGCTGTCCCCGAACACTCTGGAAAAATCCTCCGCGTCCGTACGCCTGGAATTGCTCCCCAGTCGGTAAAAAACATGGTATCCATAGCCCGGCAGGGAGAGCACTCCGCCGGCCTCCGGGAGCATCTGAATCAAGAGCTGAAAGTCCTCGTTCAGCTTCCCCTCCGGAAAACGCTTATCCTCCATCAGATCCCTGCGGATCAGTTTCGTGCAGAAAGAGCAGTCCCCCCGGTGCATCAGAAGTTCCCGGAAAAAATCCCTGCTGTCCAGAAAACTTTCCGTCTCCGGCGGTTTGCAGATATCCGGCAGAAGATTTCCCTCTTCGTCGATCTCATTTCTCCCGATCTGGGCAATCCCAGCGCCGCTCTCCCGGATCCCCCGCAGAAGTTTTTCATACATATCCGGCTCGATGTAATCGTCGCTGTCCACAAAGCCCACATACTCTCCCGCGAAGAGTTCCAACCCTTTGTTGCGGGCCGAGGAAGATCCTCCGTTCATCTTATGAACGGCATGGACCCTGGGATCCTCCTGAGCCAGCCGGTCGCAGAGCTCCCCGCTTCCGTCCGTGGAGCCGTCGTCTATCAATAAAATTTCCAGATACGTGTAGGTCTGTCTAAGGACGCTTCCCACGCACCGTTCGAGGTATTTTTTTACATTATAAACCGGAATGATCACCGTGATCAGTGGAAAATTATTCATTCGAACGCTGTCTGTCTCCTGTCTCATTTTTCGCGGCGGTTCCGCCATTCCGGCTTTTGTCAAAACTGCGCCGCTGAAAAGGGGCTCTTCCGCCCCGGAACCGTGCCGCCGCTGTGCAAAAAACGCACCGGCGGAGTCTTTTGGAAGGCCTGTCAGTTTTTTTCCGTGAGATAGCGGAACATCTTCCTCTCCGGGATCACCGGCGCCGGCTGGCAGGGCGAAAATCCCGGGGCTCTGTCTTCCACACGGGCCGCGGAAATTTTCTGCTTTCCGGCAGTTTCGCTTCCGGGCCCGGCCGTTTTTCCCTTCCCGGCAGTTTTGTTCCCGGCCGTTTCGCCGGAAAACAGCCGCTCTGCCAGTTTCAGCAGCTCTTCCGCCGCCCTCCCGGCATTCCACTCGTCCCGGATCGTATCATAGGCGTTCCGTCCCAGCCTTCGCCTGAGCTCCCCGTCCCGGGCCAGCCGTTCCGCCGTCTGGAAGAGGTCTTTCCGATCCCCGTCCCGGTAGAGAAAACCGTTCTCCCCCTGACGGATCAGATAAGGAGCCGACCCGATCATGTGATCCATGACCAGGGCGCAGGCGCTGTTCATGGACTCGTTGGCCACGGCGCCCCAGCCCTCCTGGCGGTCGCTGGTAAAAAGATAGATATCCGCCTTCTCCATCTTCTCCCGCACCTGGTCCGGGGGCAAAAACCCTGTAAAGGAAATCCTGTCCTCCAGTCCGTACTCCCGGCAGAGGGCTTTCATCCGCTCTTCTAAGAAACCGCCGCCGACCATGTCCAGGTGAAACCCAATTCCTTTTTCTTTTAGATACCGGGCGGTCTCCAGGGCGAGCTCCGGGTGTTTCCAGTCGATCATCCGCCCGGACCAGAGAAGAGAAAGCGTTTTCCCCGGCCTTTGGGGATCCGCTTCCGGGGCGTTATCCACAGGGTACCCCTTCTCCGCCAGCAGCTTATCCACATCATGGCGTTTCATCTCCGGAAAATATCCCCAGCAGAACATTTTCCCCGGATACGCCCGGACGATATGAAAATCGTCCGCCACATACGCCCCCGCGCAGAGCAGATACACCGGGCTTTTCCGGTAACGGGTGTGATCCAGATACTTTTTCCGAAGTCCCCGGGGGGTCACCGCTTTCCACTGGCCGGTCTTGTACAGCCGCTCGGAATAGCGGATCATGGGCCTTCCCTCTCTCAGCCTTCTCTGCACATAGCTCTCATCGTCCACCCCGCCGAAGATCAGCACTTCGCAGGTGTCGATCCACTCCTGGCATTTTTCCGGCTCGTCATAATATTTGACGACAAAGGGGAGCTCCCGGTTGCCGTCCCAGCCCATTTTTTTCCGCTCTTCCTCCATGGGCTCCGTCTGGATAAAGGCAAAAGAACCCTCCAGCCGTTCCGTCATTTCCTGACAGAAAGGGATCTGGTGGTGGTTGATATAATTCGACAGAAAGACAAACCGCGGGACGTTTAAGAAATTGGCCCCGCCGCCCTCCGCCGCGCCCCGGCAGATCTCTTCATAAATCTCCACCAGCCTCCGGTAATTTGTCTCCGGATCATGGTTTTGCATCGCGTGTTCCCTGGCATTTTTTCTGTAAAACTCCCTCTTTTCGGGATCCGACCACATCCGGATCACCGCTTGTGCCAGATTTGCCGCGTTCCGGGCCGCCCCTTTCGGGCCGCTCCGCTCCGGGTCCTCATGGGAAAACCCCTCGTAAAGTATTCCGTCGCGTCCCCCGGCAAAGATACTCCCCACGCCTCCCACTTCCGCGCTGACGCAGGGCACCCCGAGAAGCATGGCCTCGCCCAAGGAATTGGGAGAATTTTCGACTGAGGAACAACAGACAAAAAGCCCGCTCCTCAAATACCGGTCCTTCATCTCCTCCGCGTTCAGCTTTCCCAGGAAGTGCAGCCTCTCTTCCAGCCCGTTCTCCTTCATCAGTTTCCGCAGATATCTCCCGTAAGCGCTGATCTTCAGCTTGTCTTTTAAGGTTTCATACTTTACGATACTGTTTCCCGCCACATAGACCTGCGTATCCGGGTACGCGGAGCAGATCTCCGGAAGCGCAAGGAGCATATAGTGCAGTCCCTTGATGGGATAGTCCCCCTGGCTTAAAAAAATGGCGTGGGGCTCGCATTGGTCCGGCCGCCACTCCCCCTGATAAAAATTGGGGCGCAGGGTCTCATTCATTTCAAAATATCTGGCTGCGGAGTTCCACTCCTGCGCGTAATGTCTGTCCCAGGCGGTCCGCCCCGTCACATTTCCCGCAAGGCCCAGGGACTCCTGTTCCATCTCTCCCCGGCGCACGAATTTCTCCTGCTGCCGGATCAGATCGTCCTTCTTCAGCCGGTCCCTCAAAGTAGCGGAGTGAATGACTTTCTCCGGGAGGTTTGCAAAATACGCCGCCGCACATTCCCCGCACAAACCCTGGATCCCCACCAAGATGCGGTCCTTCTTTGGAAATACCCGGCAGGCGGCCAGGGTGTGACCGTACTCCGTGCCAAAGCAGTGTACCACATCCGGCCGAAAATCCTCAAAGATCCAGCGCATCTGCGACTCCAGATCCTCAGCATAAACATGGGCGTTCCCCACGTCCTCCCGGAAACCGTACCAGTCCAAGGTGCGCTCCCCGTCTGTGTATTTTCCCCTGCATACAAGAGCCTCGCCGCGCTCCACAGACTCGGCAAGATCCGTCCTGTCCGCTGAACCGGGCAGATCCTCCGGCATGGGAAACGCTGCGGCCAGCTCGATCCCGTTCTCCCGCTTTCTCTCCAGAACCACGGACGCCAGCCCGGAAAGCCAGCCCTCCTTGCTGCTGGGCTCCCTATGCAGTTGTTCTGCGATCATCGGCAGCATGATATTACAGATCCATAAAACCCGCATTTTCTCTCCCATTCACTCCGGCCTTAAGTCCGGCAGGCTTTCATTCCCTCCCATACCGGAACCGCCGCGTGTCCGGTCCCTGGTCCGGCGTTTCGTCTGTTTCTCCTTCGCGGCGAAGCCTTTTCTCCAGCGCCCGCCCCTCTCTCAGGGCCTCTTTTCGCTGTCCTTTATAGCCTCTTGTCCCATACGGTTTTCAACCTGCCCCCCGCGATTTCCCACGGTCTTCTGTAATCCCGGCGGCAACTCACTGCGTCCTGCGCCCCCGGATATCCCTCCCCTCCCGGATCCCCCGGCGCATGTTTTCCCATGCCTTGGAAAACGGGACTTTCTCACAAACTGTCTTTTTCTTTACCAACAGATACCGCAGGGCCCAAACTTCCGCCATGGGGCCGTAGAGATACGCATACAGGACGCCGCGGTCATAAAAAAACTTTTCATGATATCCCTGAAACCAGGTGGATTCCCTGAGGATCTCCCTTCCAATGTTGACGGTCTCCGCGTAGAGATGCAGTCCCTTTTTCAAACAATCGTGAAGGAACAGGCTGTCCTCGCCGTTGCTGTATCTGGCGCCCCCGCCAAACAACAAGGAAAAGCTGATGTTTCCACGGATCACGGCCTCCCTGCGGACGGCTGCCTCCACAAGCCCATATCTTCCATAGTTGTACCAGCGGACCCTGTGGCATGTATCGTTATGGTAAGTTGCGCGGGAGGGGTCGATCTCCAGGTTGAAGAGGATCACATCCGCATCCGGGTTTTTCTCAAATGCCCCCAGGACCTTCTCCTCATAATCGTCCTCCAGCCGGATATCCTCGTCGCTGAAGAGGCAGATATCGCCCTCGCTCCGCATCAGGGCGGTGTTCCGGCTCAGCCCCACACCTCTCTCAGGCATGGAGATACATTTTATTTTCCTGCCGTCCCGCTGCCACTCCTCATAATCGTGCCTGTCGCACTGGTTCACGATCAGGGCGTCCGTCCGCAGATTCATTTTTTCCGCCAGCTCCCGCGGATCCGCGTTCACCGCCGCCACAAGAACCTGTAACCTCATGAAACTGTCCCTTTCCGACACTCTGTCCGCCCCTGTTTCTTACTCATCCTCGTCCCGGCCTTCCTGCTTTTCCTTCCGCAGGGCAGTGATCTGTTCCGTGTCCACACCCTCCGTGCTGTCCGGCCAGAAGAGCACCTTCAGCGTCAGAAGCATCAGCTTCACATCCAGCCAGACAGAATAATTTTCAATATAAGCGAGATCCAATTTTAACTTATCGTAGGGAGTTGTGTTATACTTCCCGTACACCTGGGCAAACCCGGCCAGCCCCGCTTTTACCTTCATCCGGTACGCAAACTCCGGCATCACCTCCAGATATTGGGCGATGATCTCCGGCCGCTCCGGCCTGGGACCAATGAAAGACATGTCCCCTTTCAAAATATTGAACAGCTGGGGCAGTTCATCTATCCTGCACTTGCGGATCACTTTCCCCACGGGAGTGATACGGTCATCGTGCTTCTTAGCCAGCCTCGCCACCCCGTCCTTTTCCGCGTCCGGCCTCATACTGCGGAATTTCAGGATCTGAAACTCTCTCTGATTCTTCGTGCAGCGCACCTGCTTATAAAGCACCGGCCCGCCGTCACAGAGCTTGATCAAAATCGCCGTGACCAGCATGATAGGGGATGTGAGCAGGATCAAAACCGCCGAGCAGACAATGTCGATCAGGCGTTTTAAAAACCTTTGTTCCATGGTCAGACTGTACTCCCTGGTAAGGAGCATCGGACTGTCAAAGACGTGAAGCTCCTCCGCGCCGAGAAGGATCACGTCCGCAATCTTCGGCATCATATATACCCGGATGGACTGGGCGTAACAGTATTTCAGCAGTATATTTCTCTCCTCCACGGGAAGGTCCCAGAGGGCAACCGCGCTGCACTTCCCCTCTTCACAGCTCTCCCGGATCCGGCGGCATACCTCCTCCGTGTTCCCGTCGTCCTGAAACTTCTCCACAATGATATATTTGTCCCTGCGGCCCTCAAATTTTTCGCAGATCCCCTCCACAGGATGTCTTCCATGGATCAACAAAATCCTTCTCGGCGGGAAGATGGACTGGTAGACCTTATTTGCCAGATTCGTGTAGACGATCAGAACGGCGGACTGCTCCAGAAACATCCATATGAACACTTTCGGCACAAAGAGCTGGAACGCCATCAGGGACAGTTCCCCGTAGATAAAGATATCCGCAATCAGGGTGGCGAAGATCTGGGAGAAAACAATCTCCGCGTTCTTCAGATATCCCAGCCGCATGCCTCCATACATTTTTGCAAACATATAGAGAACCACTCCATAAATGGCGATCTCCAGAAGGTGCCCGTTCTTATAGAATTTCAAAGGTTCCACCAGACTGTACCGGAAGTGATGCAGCCAGTTGTAAGCAAAAATAGCGATCACCAGCCCCAGGCTCAGAGCGGACAGGCTGAGATTGATCAGCCGCTTACAGGATTCCGCCCTCTGTAGTTTTTCCTGATATCCATTCTTTTTCAAACCATTTCCTCCTAGATCCGGCGCTTTACCGCCCGCACCGCCCAATAGCAGAAATACCTGGCGCTGCTCAGCACGCTCAGTCCTTCCGCTCTGCGATACAGGTTCCAGATCCTCCGGATCGCCTCCAATTTATTGGAGGACAGGGATTTCCCCGCCCGGCGGTACTTTACAAGATTCTCATCCAATCCGTACGCGAGATATCCCCGGCGCAGGATCCTCCACCAAAGCGCCGTATCCTCGCTCTTTATAATGGGCATTTCCAGCTCTTCCTTCGGTATCTTTTCCGTGTCGAACATTACCGTAGAAGTAAAAATTGTGGTGTTTTTCAGCGCCTCCTGATAATCCAGGCGCTCCGGCACACGGACGATCTTGCCCAGACCCTTTCCATACTCGTCCGCGAACTCATAACCGGTAAAGCTGAAGGCCGCTTCCCGCTCCTCCATGAACGTCACCTGACGCTCCAGTTTCTCCGGCTCCCACAGATCGTCGGCATCGATGTAAGCGATATACCGCCCCACCGCTTCCCGGACTCCCCGGTTCCGCGCTCTGGCGGCGCCGCCGTTCTCTTCCTGCCGGATCAGCCGGATCCGATCCTCCCCGGTGCGCTCCAGATACTTCTCGATCACCGGAACCGTTTGATCCTTACTGCCGTCCTCCACCAGAAGCAGCTCCCAGTCCGGAAACGTCTGGGCCCGTACACTGTCCAAGGTTTCCTCTATCCACTTTTCCACATTATAGACCGGCGTGACAATGCTGACTGCCGGCGCCCCGTTCCCATTCATAACCGTTTCCTTTGCTCGATATTCCATACCCTCACCGGCTTTGCGATACCGCCGGATCCAGCCGAAAGAGATAATATTCCTCTACTTTCTCCGCAGTGCACTGCAGGACCCTTTCCAATTCCTCTATGGCGTCCTCCTCCATGCAGCCCGGCAGCAGGATCCTGTTCGCCCCCAGGGCCAGCGCATCCCGAACCGCATCCTCCCCCTTTAAAACCGTTCCTTCCGGCAGCGTCTCCCCCGCCAGCTCCACGCCCTCCACTTCCACATCCAGGCGGCCGGTTTCCTCCGCCAGGGACATCCAGACATACAGATTTCTCTGTTCCGGCGTATAAGCGTCATAAGAAAAGGCGTTCAGGTGCTCCTGCCACATATTTCTCCCGTAAACCAGGGTCAGACTGCCGTCCAGGCTCCTCGCATGCTCCAGAATTTCCTCCGGCGCCCAGAGACAGATTGCCTCCTGTCCGTCTGAAATCGCTTCCAAAGTCCGGGCCGCTTTCTCCCGCTCCTCCCGGAGATCCCGGACATCCCACTTGGAACCGTTACCGCCTCCGCAGAGCAGAACCAATGCCAAAACCCCCGCCAGGAAAATCCCCTTCCGCCATCCGGCGACAGTATTCTCTTTCCAAAGTCTGTCCAGAAGCAGCACGCCTCCGCAGGCGATCATCGCCGTGAAAGGCACCAGGATCCAGATCCATTGATAATCATAATATTTTGTCTGGTACAGGAGAAGAACCGCGGCCGTTATGGGACAGATACAGACAATTCCCATGGCGGAACCATATCGAAAGAGCCTCCGGTGGTCCCTCTCCCCCGGTTTCAGGATCCAAAACAAAAACAGTGACAGGAGAAACAGCGCCGTCAGTTTATTTGCCCCTTCAAATTCCAGCCATCCCCTCCAGGCTTTTCCTAAGAGTTCTCCCATTTCGAGACCTCCTTCCGCCCGGCATGCCTTCTGCCGATCGCCTCCGCCGCCCTGAAGATTCCCAGAACGACCACCCCGGCGCCCAACCCGTACAATGTCCATACGATACAGGCTTCCGCCAGGACCGGTCCCAGCGCCAGCCGCCACTTTTTCCGGATACAGAGACTGAACAGATAGGGAAGAAGCACGGCGCTTCGAATGGCCGTCCCCTGGAACCCTGCGTACAACAGGCCGAATCCCTCCATCCCGTACATATCATCCCCTAAAAGAAAGATCAGGAGAACAAACAGCAGAAAAAGTTCCCTGTGCAGCCGGTTTTTCGGAAACAGGCTCTTCGCCAGGCAGCTATACGCCGCAAACGCCCCCAGCAGCACAAGGAATGGAACCGCCTTCCAGACCAGGAGCTGGGCCGATACGGAAAAAAGCCTGCAAAGAACCGCGTAGAGCGTAGGCAGGCATAAGATCTTCAGCCGCGAGGGAAGTCCTGCCTGGTAAGGAATCCCCGTCAGAGGATTTATCTCGTACATCCTGTCGGCCTGCAGAAATGACGTCACCGTCTCCAGGGTAATATCCTCGCCCATGTAAACAGACATACCCGCCAGGATCTTATACACCAGAATCACCGCCAGGATCCCCAGGCAGACAAGCACCGGCACTTCTCTTTTTACGAACCTTTCCGGGCTTGTCCTATCCTCCGCCGGGCAGGAAGCCTTCCCGGCAGGCTGGCCGCCCCCTGCCCTGCCATTTTTCCTGGTCCTGTTCTCTCGAAAGCAGCAAAATGTCAGCACTGCCGCACAGACTAAAACCATTCCCCCGGTCAGTATGGCAAACAGTTTCACCGCTGCAGAAACAGACCGCCCGCATGCCATTGCTCCCAAATGAGCGGCCTCAGCCAGTCCGATCAGCAGAACCGCGCCGGTCAGGAACGCATCCTCCCAAAAAAGGAGTTCCCTCTTCCCTGCGCTGTACAAAATTTTCAAAACCGCCTTTCCCATCAGAACTGTGACCGGGATCAGCAGCACACACAGTATCGCCACCATATCTTCCCTCGGCAGCCCTTATTGCGGATCGTTTCCCCGCCTTTTTCGAACATTGTACCATATCCTTCCTTATTATGCCACGAAAATCTGAAAATAGAAAGAAAAATAGAGGAAACTGACGAAAAAAAATGCAGCTACCGGGAAGCAAGCAGCTGCGTGACAGTCGTCCAAAGGGGCGTGGTTCTTTACACTTGACCTAATATCATGATGTTAGGGTCGAATAAGCCCTGACCAGCACCTTGAAAAGTTCACACAAATATAGCAAAAATGGCTGTT
>CANQCF010000062.1 GCA_947589505.1 uncultured Acetatifactor sp.
GTGGCCCGCCTCCGACTATGAGATGATGGTGAGCACCCTTCCGGAGTACCTGCAGGACGAGCGGTTCCACGCTTATTACATGACGGTGTCCGGACATATGAACTATAACTTCCTGGGAAATTCCATGGCGCGGAAAAATCAGGATGCGGTGAGCGGGCTGGAAATGTCGGAGAATGCCCAGGCGTACATCGCCTGCAATATCGAGCTGGACAAAGCGCTGGAATATCTCCTGGAACAGCTCCGGGAGGCCGGAAAACTGGAGAATACGGTGATTGCTCTCAGCGCGGACCACTATCCCTACGCCATGAGCGAGGAACAGTATGAGGAACTTGCGGGAAGGGATCTGGATTACGGCAAGGATCTGTTTCGCAACAACCTGATCCTGTGGAACGCCGCTTATGAGGAGGAGCCGGTTTTGGTCCACAAGGCCTGTGGTTCCATGGATCTTCTCCCTACGCTCTTAAATCTGTTTGGGTTTGACTACGATTCCCGGATGTTTGCGGGAAGGGATATCTTCTCGGAAGAGGAGGGAATGGTCATCTTTAACGACAGGAGTTTTGTGACGGACGGGCTGATCTATGACAGAAGCAAAAAAGAGACGATCTGGCTTACGGATCCGGAGGGAAAGGAACTGGTTCCGGAGGAAGAGCGGGAGGCCTATCTGGAAGAAAAACAGCAGGAGGTAAAGGACCGCTATCAGTTCAGCGCCTATGTGCTGCAGGAGAATTATTATCAGGACATTGAGGATGCCAGGATCCGGGACTAGAGGATCTCGTAACCAACTCCCTTTCCGGAGAGGTATCTGCAGAGCTGTTTTTCCCAGAGTTCGTCTGCAGTCTTGTCCATGACAAAGGTGTTGTAGGAGGAACCGGTGAGGAGGACCGCCTTTTCGCCGTCGTACTTCACGGTGAGGATCAGGCTTTTTAACTGTTCCCCCGCGGGGATCTCTGTCCCGGAGGACGCCGCCTTTTCCAGCATGGCGGTCATCTTTTCCGGCTTCAGCTGCATGACGAATTTGAAATTCAGGGGTGTGTTCCGGCCTTTGATCAGGTCGTAGCACAGCCCTTTTATTTCGCTCCAGGGCTGAAATTCGTAGGGGATCGATTCCGGCGTGCGCTCCTGCGGATGGAAGAACTCCCTGTTGATGCGGCCGTTTATCTGAATGGAGACGGCGGTAGTCAGGGACGCTTCTTCCAGGAGGAAAATGTCGAAGATGTCTCCGGTCAGGAGCTGGGTCATGAAATTTTTTAAGGATGTGATCTGTAAGGCCAGCATGGACAGCTCCTTATTTGATATGATATAAAGTAAAAAATCCCGGGGCGTTATATGCAGCAGCTTTGCCGCCGGTTGAAAAATGCTTGTTTTTGCTGACGCCGGACGTGGGAGTACGGCTTTGCAATGGATGAGACATTATGAGACCCCGGGGCGCTTTGATCCAGCCCCGGGGTTTCGAATACAGGTTTACAGAAGATCCACGCCCTGCTCCTGCATCTTCATGGCTCTCACTTTGCAGGAGAGGCCGAACAGATTGATGAAGCCCTCCGCGTCGTGATGGTCGTAGAGATCGCCGGTGGTGAAGGAGGCGATGCTCTCATTGTACAGGGAGTAAGGAGAAGTGGTGCCGGCCTTGATGATGTTGCCCTTGTAGAGCTTGAACTTCACTTCGCCGGTGACATACTTCTGAGTCTCCTCGATGAAAGCCTGTTCCGCCTGGCGGAGAGGGGTGAACCACTTTCCTTCATAGACAAGGCTGGCGAAACGGCTGCCCATCTCTTTCTTCATGGCGTAGGTGTCGCGGTCCAGGATGAGCTCTTCCAGCTGCTGATGGGCCTCCATGAGGATCGTGCCGCCGGGGGTCTCGTACACGCCCCGGGACTTCATGCCCACTACGCGGTTCTCCACGATGTCGATGATGCCGATGCCGTGCTTTCCGCCCAGCTCGTTCAGGGTGTGGATGATCTCGGAGACCTTCATCTTTTTGCCGTTTACGGAAGTGGGAACGCCCTTTTCAAAGGTCATGGTGACGTACTCCGCCTGATCGGGAGCTTTCTCCGGCGTGGTCCCCAGAACCAGCAGATGATCGTAGTTGGGCTCGTTTGCGGGATCCTCCAGCTCCAGCCCTTCATGGCTGATGTGCCAGATGTTGCGATCCCGGCTGTAAGAGGAGTCTGCGGAGAAGGGCAGATTGATGCCGTGGGCCTTGCAGTATGCGATCTCGGATTCCCGGGAGTCCATGGTCCACTTATCGTTTCTCCAGGCGGCGATGATCCGGATGTCCGGAGCCAAGGCCTTGATGCCCAGCTCAAAGCGGATCTGGTCGTTGCCCTTTCCGGTAGCGCCGTGGCAGATAGCGGAAGCGCCCTCCTTGCGGGCGATCTCCACCAGCTTCTTCGCGATCAGGGGACGGGCCATGGAAGTGCCCAGCAGGTACTTGTTCTCGTATATGGCGTTCGCCTGTACGCAGGGAACGATGTACTCGTCGCAGAACTCATCGATCACGTTTTCAATATAGAGCTTGGAAGCGCCGCAGGCCTTCGCCCTTTCCTCCAGCCCGTCCAGTTCCTCGGCCTGTCCGCAGTCCACGCAGACACAGATCACTTCGTAGTCGAAGTTTTCCTTCAGCCAGGGGATGATCGCCGTGGTGTCGAGGCCGCCGGAATATGCGAGTATTACTTTTTCCTTCATGATGATTCCCTCCTGTTTGAATGATGTTGGAAGTAAGACTTGTGCTTACTATACAACAGTTTTTTGGGAAAAGCAATAGTGTTTCAGATAAAATATGACTATTTATACAGAAATATGCCGAATATGCAGAATTTAATGAATAAATATACAAATTAGAGAGAATATTTTGCATAAAACAAAAAAAGAACTGGACTTTTATGCAAAAAGTGGTATGATACATTTTGGGTGTTAATGCGATGCCTTTCTTTTTCGTACAAAAACGGCGCGGAAGCCGCAGCGAGGTAGGAATATGATAAAGGTTGGAATTATTGGCTCCACCGGGTATGCGGGAGCGGAACTGGTAAGGATCCTGACGGGACACAGGGACGCGGAGATCCTGTGGTACGGCTCCAGGAGCTATATCGACAAAAAGTACAGCGAAGTTTATCAGAATATGTTCCGGATCGTGGAGAATGTCTGCCGGGACGACGACCTCTCCGGGCTGGCGGAGCAGGCGGACGTGATCTTCACGGCGACTCCCCAGGGCTATCTGGCGGGACTCTTAAATGAAGAGATCCTTTCGAAGACGAAGATCGTGGACCTCTCCGCGGATTTCCGGATCAAGGACGTCGCGGTTTACGAGAAATGGTACGGCATCGAGCACAAGTCTCCCCAGTTTATTCCGGAGGCGGTCTACGGGCTGTGCGAGATCAACCGGGGGCAAATTACGGAAAAGACCAGGCTGGTGGCAAACCCCGGCTGTTATACCACCTGCTCCATCCTGACGGCATACCCTCTCGTGAAGGAGGGGCTGATCGATGTGGATACCCTGATCGTGGACGCGAAGTCAGGCACTTCCGGGGCGGGGCGGGGTGCAAAGCTGCCCAATCTGTTCTGCGAGGTGAACGAGAACATTAAGGCCTACGGCGTCGCCAGCCACCGCCATACCCCGGAGATCGAGGAACAGCTGGGCTACGCGGGAAACTGTAAGGTGACCATCAATTTCACCCCTCATCTGGTGCCCATGAACAGAGGCATTCTGGTGACGGAGTACGCGTCGTTAAAGAGAAAGCCCGACGGAAGTCTCCCCTCTTATGAGGAAGTCCGGGGAGCCTATGACAAGTATTTCGGGAAGGAGAAGTTTGTCCGCGTCCTGGAGAAGGGCGTCTGCCCTGAGACCAAGTGGGTGGAAGGCAGCAACTACGTAGATGTGAACTTTGTCATTGACGAGAGAACCGGGCGCGTGATCATGATGGGCGCGTTGGACAATCTGGTAAAGGGGGCCGCCGGTCAGGCGGTGCAGAACATGAACCTGCTCTTCGGGCTTCCCGAGAGCGAGGGGCTGGAGCTGGTTCCCTGCTTCCCATAAAAAGTGAGGACTGGAGCAGGTTTCCTGGTTCCTTTGTTCTCTGATTCCCTTAAGTAATTTAGGAGAAAATATGAAAAAAACGTATACCATACATACAATGACGATAGAGCACTATCCGGGTCTGTACGATCTCTGGATGACCATTCACGGCTTCGGCATCCGCAGCATCGACGACTCCCGGGAAGGCGTGGAGCGGTTCCTGCTGAGAAATCCCTCCACCAGCGTGGTGGCAGAGGCGGAGGACGGCTCCATCGTGGGGGGGATCCTCTGCGGTCACGACGGAAGGCGGGGCTGTCTGTATCACGTCTGTGTCAGGGAGGATTACAGGAGGCTTGGCATCGGCAAGGCCATGGTGGTGTACTGTATGAACGCTCTGAAAGCGGAGGGGATCAATAAGGTCAGCCTGATCGCATTTACGAAGAACGACATCGGAAACGCCTTCTGGAACTGCATCGGCTGGACGAAGAGGCTGGACCTGAACTATTATGATTTCACGCTGAACGAGGCCAACATCACGGCCTTTAACCAATAGACCGCCGGATCGTTTGGAAGGAGATACTATGAACTTTTCCAAAAAACTGATCGAAGCCTTCCGGGAAGACGTTAACAAGACGATGGCGGCGGTGTGCAGGATCGGAGCGCTTTTAATGCTTCTGGCGATCGCCTTGAATCTGGCGGGAATCTTCAACCTGGATGTCAGGGCCTATCCTGTCCTGACCGCCGCGGTGCTCGTCATGCTCATCCCCACGCTGTATTACGACATTCTGCACCATGACAGTCTGGCGATGCGGTATGTGTTCCTGACTATGGTGACGATGATGTGCGGGATCCTCTACATGCTGCTTTCCTATCATGTGTCCATCCTGCTGGTGTTTCCCGTGGCGGTGTCCTGTCTGTTCTGCAACAAGAAAGACGTCCTCTATACGGAGATCCTTTCGGTGCCCGTGATCATCGTGGCGCACCTGGCCGCGTATTGGATGCAGTTTGTGCCGGACGACCCGTTGGACAGCTTACAGGATGTCATTTTATACGGTATGCTGCCCCGGCTGATCGAATTTTTCAGCATTTCTATCGTATGTTACTGTATCACGGACCGGATCCAGAAACTGGTGGACCAGCTGGTGAGTAAGAACGACGAACTGGTGAACAATGAGCAGATGCTGATCGAATCCCTGACAAAAGTGATCGAGCTGCAGTCCCAGGAGACAGGGGGACACGTCAGGAGGGTTTCGGAATACACCAGGATCCTCTGCGAGGCCTGGGGGATGGAGCCGGATCTGGTCTGGAAGGTCTCCACGGCGGCGATGATGCACGACGTGGGAAAGCTCTATGTCCCCATGGAGGTTCAGGAAAAGCCGGATAAGCTCACGGACGCCGAGTATGAGGAGATGAAAAAGCATGTGTTGTACGGGGAAAAGCTCTTTGAAAATTCTTCCGGAGAGATGATGGAGATCGCGAAGGCCATCGCCCTGCAGCACCATGAGAGATACGACGGCAAGGGATATCTGGGCATCAAGGGGGAGCAGATCGATTTCTACGCCCGCTGCGTAGCCATCGCGGATGTGTTTGACGCGCTGGTCTCCCGCAGGGCCTACAAGAAGGCGTGGAAACCGGAGGAGGCAAAGAGGCAGATCTTATCCCAGAAGGGAAGACAGTTCGACCCGGAGCTGGTGGATCTCTTTGCGGCGCATTTCGACGAATTTTTAGAGGTGTTCCGGAAGTATCCTGACGCGCAGGAACCGGAAACACCCAGCTTAGACGGAAAGGCGGATGATTTGATATGAGACAGATCGAAGGCGGCATTACCGCGGCAAAAGGCTTTGAGGCGGCCGGCGTGGAGGCCGGCGTAAAGTATCAGAACCGGAAGGACATGGCGCTGATCTATTCCGAAGCGCCCTGCAGGGCGGCGGGCACGTTTACCTCAAACGTCGTGAAGGCCGCGCCGGTCCTCTGGGATAAGAAGATTGTAGAAGAATCCCCATTCGCCCAGGCGGTGGTGGTCAATTCCGGCATTGCCAACGCCTGCACAGGAAAGCAGGGTATGGACGCCTGCGCGGCGGAGGCCGACTGTGCGGCGAGGCTCCTGCAGATCCCCAGGGAGGCGGTGCTCATCGGCTCCACCGGTGTCATTGGCATGCAGATGCCTGTGGACAGGCTCTGCTCGGGCATTGAAAAGCTGACGGCGGCGAAAGCGGCAACGCCGGAGGCGGGACTTTCGGCCGCCCAGGCCATCATGACCACCGATACCGTTCACAAGCAGGTGGCGGTGGAGTTTACGGCCGGGGGAAAGAGGGCCGTCATGGGCGCCATGTGCAAGGGCTCCGGCATGATCCATCCCAATATGTGTACCATGCTGGGGTACATCACTACGGACGTAAATGTCTCAAAAGAATTGTTGCAGAAGGCGCTCAGCGCCGTGGTGGAGGATTCCTTTAACATGATCAGCGTAGACGGGGATACCTCCACAAATGATACGCTGCTGGTCCTGGCAAACGGGCTGGCGGGCAACGAGGAAATTCGGGAGGAAGACGGGGATTACGCGGCCTTTTATGAGGCCCTGGAGTATGTGGCGAAATTCCTGGCCAGGAAGATGGCCGGGGACGGCGAAGGGGCCACCTGCCTCTTTGAGACGAAAGTGGTGAATGCCGCTACAAAGCAGGACGCCAGGACGCTGGCAAAGTCCGTGATCTGTTCCTCCCTGTGCAAGGCGGCGATCTTCGGGCATGACTGTAATTTCGGGCGTTTCCTCTGCGCTCTGGGCTACAGCGGCGTGGCTTTCGATCCCGACCGTGTGGATCTGTTCTTTGAGGGGAACGGCAGCCGCATCCAGGTGTACGGGGACGGCGCGCCTAAGGAATACAGCGAGGAAGAGGCGACAAAACTTCTCTCCGCGCCGGAGGTCACGGTCTATGTGGACATGCACAGCGGAAGCGAGACGGCCACGGCCTGGGGGTGCGACCTGAGCTATGATTACGTGAAGATCAATGCGGACTACCGCAGCTGATCCGGGCGGAATTAATAATTGAAGAAAGGCGGAGGGATACTGCCGCCTGAGCCGCTTTTTGGCGGCGGAATGGAGAGCGATATGGAAAAGGATATGCAGGAAGTGTTACAGAAGGCGGAGGTCCTGATCGAGGCCCTTCCCTATATTCAGAAGTTTAACCGGAAGATCATCGTTGTGAAGTACGGCGGCAGCGCCATGAGCAACGAAGAACTTCAGAAAAACGTCATCAAGGATGTGACCCTTTTAAAGCTGGTGGGATTTAAGCCCATCATCGTCCACGGCGGCGGCAAGGATATCAGCAGATGGGTGGAGAAAGTCGGCAAGGAAGCGAAGTTCGTGAACGGCCTGCGCGTCACCGACGAGGAGACCATGGAGATCGCGGAGATGGTGCTGGGGAAGGTGAACAAGCGTCTGGTGACCATGGTGCAGGAGCTGGGCGTCAAGGCCATCGGCATCAGCGGCAAGGACGGAGGACTGCTCCATGTGGAGAAGAAGTATTCCGGCGGACAGGACATCGGATTTGTGGGAGAGATCACCAGGGTGGATCCCAAGGTGCTCTACGATATGCTGGAGAAGGATTTTCTCCCCATCGTCTCCCCCATCGGACTGGATGATCAGTTCCAGACTTACAATATCAACGCGGACGACGCGGCCTGTGCCATCGCCAAGGCGGTGGGCGCGGATAAGCTGGTCTTCCTCACGGACATCGAGGGGCTTTACCGGGATATCGACGACAAGAGTTCCTTTATCAACAGGCTGACCGCGGCGGAGGCGGAGGAACTGATCAACGGCGGCTATATCGGCGGCGGCATGCTGCCGAAGCTGGCGAACTGCACCTCGGCCATCCGCAGCGGCGTGAGACGCGTGCACATCCTGGACGGACGGATCCCCCACTGTCTCCTTCTGGAGATCTTTACCAGAAAGGGTATCGGAACGGCCATCGTGGACGAGGGAGAAGTCAAGGAGATGGAGAGCTGAGAGAGCGCTGCTTTCCAGGCAGGGAGACGCGGGACGGCGAAAAGTGAGATCGTGAGGTCTCGGTTTTGAGGGAGCCGGAACCGATTTCCCTTGAACTCCTTTAGAAAAGATAAGAAAGACCGCGCAGGCGGCGGAAAGAGTGATGAAGATGGATATGAAGACCTATATCGAGGAGGCGGAAAGCGTCCTCCTGCACACCTACAACCGTTACCAAATCGTCCTGGACAAGGGCGAGGGCGTTCATCTCTATGATCAGAACGGCAGGGAGTATCTGGATTTTGTGGCGGGTATAGCGGTGTTTGCTCTGGGATATCATCATAAGGAGTACAACGACGCGCTGAAGGCGCAGATCGACAAGCTGATCCACACTTCCAACTACTATTACAACGCGCCCGCCATCGAGGCGGCGAAGAAGTTAAAGAAGGTCTCCGGCATGGACAGGGTCTTCTTTACCAATTCGGGGGCGGAGGCCATGGAGGGCGCCATCAAGGCGGCTCGGAAGTATGCCTGGCTGAAGGACGGGGCCCACGATCACGAGATCATCGCCATGGAACATTCCTTCCATGGGAGGACCATGGGCGCCCTGGCCGTGACCGGCAATCCCAAATACCGGGAACCCTTTGAACCCCTGATCGGCAATGTGAAGTTCGCGAAGCTGAACGATATCGACAGCGTTCTGTCCCAGATCACCGAAAAGACCTGCGCCATTATCCTGGAGCCCGTCCAGGGGGAGGGCGGCCTTACCCCCGCGGCGGAAGAATTTTTGAAAGCGCTCCGCAAGGTCTGTGATGAGAAAGATATTCTTCTGATCTTTGACGAGGTACAGTGCGGCATGGGCCGCACGGGGTATATGTTTGCCTGGCAGCGCTTCGGCGTAAAGCCGGATATCATGACCTGCGCAAAGGCCCTGGGCTGCGGCGTTCCCATCGGCGCTTTCCTGCTGACGGAAAAGACCGCTCAGCACTCCCTGACCAGCGGCGACCACGGCACGACCTACGGCGGAAATCCCCTGGCCTGCGCCGCGGCGGACAAAGTGCTGGAGCTCTTTGAAAAGGAGCATGTGATCGACAATGTGCGGAGAGTGGCCCCCTATCTGGAGAAGAGGCTGAAGGAGCTCATGAGCCGTCACGCCTGCATCCTGGAACACCGGGGCGTCGGCCTTATGCAGGGACTTGTCTTCCGGCAGCCGGTGGGCCCCATCATCAATCGGGCGGTGGAGAAGGGACTGCTTTTAATCAACGCGGGTCCCGACATCATCCGCTTTGTACCGCCCCTGGTGATCCAGGAGGAAGATGTGGATCGGATGATCGGTATTTTAGAAGAGTGTATTGAGGAATAGTCATGCATATTGAAAAGAAATTGTTTTCCGTTCTTCTGGTGTTTCTGCTTTTGGCGGGAGCAATCCTGGGGAGCCGTTTGGAGATCCGCCAGCCGGCGGAGGAAGGGCAGGAGGAATCCTGGTCCAGCATCAAGGAGACAATTTATGTCTGGTATTCGGACGAGGCGCTTTCCGGCTATATCGGCACGGCAGCCGTGAACTTCAGCGAGGCGGAGGGCGTCAGGGTGATCCCCGTGCTGCAGTCCGCCGACCGCTTTCTGGAGGAAATCAACGAGGCGACCCTAGATCCGGAGGAACAGATGCCGGACGCTTATGTAATCAACAACGACGAACTGGAAAAGGCCTATCTCGCGGGACTTGCCACGCCCATCCAGGATCCGGACGGGATTGTTTCGGAGAGAGATCTTCCGGGAACGGCCCTGTCGGCAGTCTCTTATAACGGAAACACGGCGGCGTACCCCTTTTTCTTTGACACCAGCGTCCTGGTGTATAATAAGAATTATCTGCAGATGTGGTTGGAACAGCAGGCCCAGAGGGCGGCCCAGGGAGAAGATCTGCCTGAGGGCGAGGAACCGGCTCCGGAAAACGGCGGCGCCGGTGGCTCGGAGGATGGCAGCATCGTGTCGGAGGATGTCCCGCTGGAGAGCATTATTCAGCCGGACGGACTGCCCCTTACGGTAGATGGCATCCTGCATTTTGCGGATACTTTTGATGCACCGGAGAATGTGGACGGCGTCATGAAGTGGGATGTGTCCGACATCTTTTACAATTATTGGATCGTAGGGGATTATCTGACTGTAGGCGGCGACAGCGGGGATGATTATACCAACATCGACATTTACAATGACGAAGTCATATCCTGCCTGAAAGTTTATCAGGCTCTGAATCAGTTCTTTTATATTGAGGCGGACAAGGTAAACTACGAGTCTGCGGTGCAGGATTTTGTGGATGGAAAGATCGTGTTTACCATCGGATCCGCAGATATCCTTCAGAGACTGAACGCCGCGAAGGAGGACGGCAGCTTTGCGTATGAGTATGGGATCGTGACGCTTCCCCAGGTCAGCACGCAGCTGGGCAGCAGGCCCCTTTCCGTGACGAACGCCGTGGCAGTCAACGGCTACTCCCAGCACAAGGAGCTTGCCAATCGTTTTGCGGAATACCTGACCCGGGATTTCGCGGGGGATCTCTACAGCCGCGCCGGAAAAATCTCCGTCTATGACTCCGCTTATCCGGAGGACGAACTGCTGCAGATGTTCCACAAACAATATGAAGAGAGCGTTTCCCTGCCGAAGATGATGGAAATCGGAAACCTCTGGCTCAGCCTGGAAGCGCTGTTTGCAAAAGTGTGGAACGGCGAGGAGGTCATGCCCCTGGTACAGGAGCTGGAAAACCAGATATCCACCCAGATCATCATGGAGTGACGGATTTCTGTCGGATGCAAATCCCTGTGCAGGTCTATTTCTCGCCGTTGTGCCTGGGGAAATTGCCTGTAAAGCAGGCGGGGCCTTACTGACAGTGCGACAGCCACCCCATGATTGTCAGTTTTTGTTAATTTCATTATCATCGTATAAAGAAAACCGGTCATGACATACTATCCAAAAAGAAAGGGAGGTTTCGTCATGGTCGGTTTTTTTATCGCGCTCCTTTCCGGGGCGCTCATGAGCATACAGGGAGTGTTTAATTCACAGGTGACAAAGGCGTCCGGGATCTGGTCCGCCAGCTCCTTTGTCCAGCTTTCCGCGTTTATCGTATGTATCGGGGCCTGGTTTGCCACGGATCGGAGCAATCTTTTGAAGGTCTTCAGCGTACAGCCCAAGTATATGCTGCTGGGAGGCGTCATCGGCGCGTTCATCACCTACACGGTGATCAAGAGCATGGATCTTCTCGGGCCCGCCAGGGCGGTGATGCTGATCGTCACCGCGCAGCTGATCGTCGCCTACGGCATTGAACTGTTCGGCTTGTTCCAGGTGGAAAAGCAGCCTTGGGAGTGGAGAAAAGCCATCGGTATGGCAGTGGTGATCGGGGGGATCATTCTGTTTAAGTGGAAGTGATCGGCTGCCCGTCCAACATCCGTAGACTGGAAACAGATCCCTGCGCAGGCAAGGATCTGCCTGGAGTGCGCAGAATTGATGTCAAGGGTCAAAGGGGAAACAGATCCCTGCCCAGGCATGGATCTGCCTCCAGCCCGTGGATAAGAGAATTTGTCGCAAGTTCTTCCCGGCAATGCCGCGTCTTATAGCAGGGTATCGTCCCTCAATATTTCGGCTAAGCTGATCCTGCGCACATTTCGCCATGCCAGATAGTACGCCAGCGCCACAGAACCCCAAATGGCCAGCATGAAAGAGAAGATCGGCAGGATCGGCGCTTCAGCCAGAAAAACGCGGACCTCCATGTAGCTTGCCTGCAGCATAAATCCCACCGCCGCAGCGACGATCGGAAGGCTGATCAGGATCGGCCGCCCGGCCAGTACCAGAGCTTCTGTACAGAACAGTTTCCGCAGCCCCTCCGGTGTCAGTCCCACCGACAGATATCTTGCAAATTCCCGCTTCCTTTGACGCGCAAATCCCAAAGTATTGGAGAACACATTTCCAATGCCGATGAGCGCCAGCAAAATACAGAAAGCTCCGAAGACAGCCATCATGCCCTGTATTTGTTTGTTATTCGTCTCATACTCCTGAATACGGTTTTCCTGTTCTATGGTATATTTGCCGCTTAAAAGCTGTGTAAGCTCGTCCTGTAGCGCACTTAATTCTTCCGGTGTCACGCCTTCTCTGCCGCGGATACAGATGTAACTGTCTTCCTCCGTTCCCCCTACTTGTCCTTTGATTTCCTTCCATAAAGACGCCGGAATAAAATGCACCAGTTCATAATAATCAAGCTTTGCATATTCCTCCCGTAATGCAGGGACCTCCTGCGTATATGCCAGGACGGGGACCGCCGATCCTGTCTCTTCCCCGCCGGACTGCCTCAAAATGCTTACCGCGTTTCCACCGTCGTCTGGCGTCCTGAGATAAGGCAGGAAAACCGGATGCCGGAAGTCAGGGTTTGTCACGTCGCGGATCTGATTCAGGATCACCGCACCGTCAAGCCGTGGAGCAATGCCGATCTGCTCACAGTAAGCAGAGAAACTTTGATCGTCCAGAATAATGATCGGCGCGTTTACCATCCAGCCGCCGTCTGTCTGTTTCACATAGTTTGCGGGAGCTTCGGCAAATCCGCCAAAAAACTTCATATCTTCACTGAGCGCATCCTCTGTGATCATTCTTTTTGCCGAGGCTTTTTGGTATACAATGGCGCTTTTGATATGGTCGAGTTCCCGGACGGCCCCTGTCTCTTCAAAGCAGTCTGCGTCCGTATCTTTAACGGCAGCCATAATGTCCCATATGTCCTGATAGCGTTCAAAATAAGTCTCCCTTGTGCTGATCTGAGAGAGGGTGAAGAAACACTGCATGGCGGTAAATGCAAGAAAGGATAACAAGAGCGAAAGGGAGGATGTCCGAAGAGCCTTCCTCTGGGCTTTCAGCGCATTGCCGGCCAGTTCTCCCTCTATGCCGAACAGAAACGAGAGCAGCCGGGAGCTTTTTTTCTGCCTGAGCTGCAGTTCTCCGGCGTTTTTGATGGCTTCGAGAGGCGTCAGTCTGCTTAGACGACGGGCGGGAAGCCAGGCGGAAAACCATATCGTTATGATCGTTACCAGTAAGGTCAGAGCAAAAACCATCGGGTGATAGCCAAAGGTCGCCTCGTGCCGTCCGGCGATGCCGCTGCCCAACATGACATTGCTCAGATGCGTTAATACTGCGCTTCCGGCGATGCCCAAAAGATCCCCGGCAAGTACCGGTCCTGCGCAGAGAAAAGCCGCTTCCTGCAAAAGACATGTCCGGATTTGTCCCGGCGTGGCGCCGACACTGGAAAAGATGCCAAATTGATGTATCCTTGCGTTCATGGTTAGTGCAAAGGAATTGTGGCTGATGACAATCAGAGAGAGGGATGCCGCCAGCGTGACCAGAAGAAACATCGGGAACAGCAGCCTTGGGGCGGTATCACTGGAATCGCGGATCAGATACATGGCGAGAAGCGCATAGTTGTAAATGATATTCTTTTGAGAAATACCGAGCTGGCTGGCAATGCGGGGTGTATCTGAAAAGACCGCCCTTTTTTCGCTGAAATAGATATCTGCTGTCGGTTCAGTGCCTTTCAGTCCTTTCTCGTTTATGACAACATTCTCTACATTGGCAAAATTCCTGATCGTTTCTATATCCTCAGAAGAAAGCTCGCCAATGATCCGACTGTGCCAGCCTCCTTCCTCCAATTCTATACGCTCCACTTCATATTTCCAGGCATTATAAAACAGCCCACACAGTAAAGATAAGAGCAGGGCGGAAATAAAGGCAGCAGCCATAACAGACAGACCGGAAGAACGGTTGTTTTTTAGATAACCTGATGAATATTCTCTCCACATATCCGTTACCTCCGCCGTTCGTCACTGATGATGCGTCCATCTTCAAGCGTAATGATGCGTTCCGCCTCCATAGCGACTTTTTCGTCATGAGTGATCAGCAGGATCGTCTGTTCCAGATTACGGTTGGAGAGTTTCAGCATATCAACGACTTCTCTGGAATTTTTTTGATCCAGATTACCGGTGGGCTCGTCCGCTAAAAGCAGGGCAGGCCGGTAGATCAGGGAACGGGCGATCGCGACCCTCTGCTGCTGACCGCCGGACAACTGGCTCGGCAAAGCCTCCAGCCGGTCGGAAATCCCAAGGGAGTTTACGATCTGATCGAAATATTCCGGATTCGGTTTTTTCTTATCCAGTGCAAGAGGAATTAAAATATTCTTCCGCACGGTGAGAGTAGGGATCAGATTATAAAACTGATAAACCAGACCTACCTTCCTGCGCCGAAAGATTGCAGACTGAGTCCGGTTCAGCCTGGAAAGCTCGATTCCCTCTATGGTGACCTTCCCGCTTGTGGGCCTGTCCACGGTGCCCAGAATATGCAGCAGGGTAGATTTCCCCGATCCTGATGCACCGAGGATCGCTGCAAATTCTCCCTTGCTTAAAGACAGGTTAATCCCGTCCAGCGCCACTGTCTGATTATTGCCGGAACCATATACTTTCCTGACATTTTCACATTTTAAGATATCCATTTCGATTT
>CANQCF010000063.1 GCA_947589505.1 uncultured Acetatifactor sp.
CTGATCATGGAGAGAACCGAATCCCAGGAAAATTATCTGGAAACCATCCTGATCCTCAGCAAAAAAAAGCCCGTTGTGCGATCCGTGGATATCGCCAACGAGCTTGGTTTTACAAAACCCAGTATCAGTATCGCGATGAAAAACCTAAGGGAACAGAATTACATCACCGTCACCTCCGAGGGGTATATCTACCTCACAGAGTCCGGCCGGAAGATCGCGGAAGGCATCTACGAGCGGCATGAGCTGCTCACCGCCGCCCTGATCAAGCTGGGCGTGAACGCCGCCACCGCCGAGGAAGACGCCTGCCGGATCGAACACGTGATAAGCGACGAAACTTTCCAGGCCGTGAAAAAGATCGCCGCCCATTACTTATCCTTACAGTGACAATCCTTCTTGCCGCATTTTGATGCCTGGGGGCAGCCGATACAGGTCTGCCCCCTTTTCTTTGCCCTGATGATATAGGCTGCCGCCGATACCGTGATTACAAGTAAGATCAGAATAATGATTACATCCGCTGCCGTCATTATGCCCGCGCCCCCAACGCATATTCTAATTTCACTTTCTTGTCAGCATTCACACAGAGGAATATGATGATCGCTGCAATGACCGCCACCGCGATCAGTCCTCCGACAAATCCGGTTCCAAAAGACCCCGTCGTAATGAGCGTTCCGATCTGATATACCAGGAACGCCAGAGTATATCCCGTAGCCAGCTGCAGGCAGACGCCGCCGAACAGCCACTTCCGGCTCTTGATCTCGGAGTTCATAGCGCCGATCGCCGCAAAGCAGGGAGGCGTGAACAGGTTGAACATCAGGCAGGCCAGCGCCGCCGCTTTCGTCAGCGCAAAGGCCGCCGCCACCTCGTTGCCGCCGCCCACCAGGGCAAGCTCCTCCGTGTCGATGAAGTTGGTCACGCCGAAGCAGACCGCAAGGGTGCCCACCACATTTTCCTTCGCGATAAAGCCCGTGATGGATGCGGCCGCCATCTGCCATACGCCGAAGCCAAGAGGGATCAGGAGCACGGCGAAAGGCGTGGCGATGGACGCCAGGATGGAAGTGCTCTCCATTCCCTCCTCCACCACTTCAAACTTCCAGTTGAAGCTCTGCATCAGCTGCACCGCCGTGTTGCAGAGCAGGATGATGGTCCCCGCCTTCACGATATAGGCCCATCCTCTGGAAAACATGGAGATCACTGCCCGCTTCAGAGAAGGGATCTTGTACTCCGGCATCTCCATGATGAAGAAAGACTTCCGGTTCTTATATCCGGCAATCTTGTTGATCAGAAGGGCGCCGAAGAAGATCAGGGCGATGCCCACGAAGTACATGAGCGTTCCCACCCAGGAGGCGTCTCCGAAGAACACCCCGGCAAAGAGCGCAATCACAGGGAGCTTTGCGCCGCAGGGCATAAAGGTCGCCAGCATTGCGGTTGCCCTTCTCTCCCGCTCGTTGCGGATCGTGCGGCAGGCCATGATCCCCGGGATGCCGCAGCCCGTCGCGATCACAAAAGGAATGACCGATTTTCCCGAAAGTCCCACCTTCTTAAAGATCGGGTCTAGGACTACCGAAACTCTCGCCATATACCCACAGTCTTCCAAAAGAGCGATCAAAAAATACATCACCATGACCAGGGGCAGGAAACCTACCACCGCGCCGACGCCGCCGATGATCCCGTCCACCAGAAGGGCCTGCAGCAGGGGCGACGCGCTCTCCACCTTTCCCGCCACCCATTCCTGAAAGGTCTCGATCAGTCCCGCAAGTCCGTCGGCGATCATCGGGCCAAGCAGGGATTGGGATAAGTAAAATACAATAAACATCACCACCGCAAAGATCGGGATCCCCAGATAGCGGTTCGTCAGGATCTTGTCGATGGCGTCGTCCTTACTCTTCTCCTTGGTCAGCGTCTTTCGGGTCTCCACTTTCCCCACAATGTCATTCACAAATGCAAAGCGCTTTCTGTCGGCGTTTTCAACCTCCTTTTTATCAGAGAGATCGATATCGCCCTGCTGATAGGGCGCCTTCTGTCCCTTCCCGTACAAAGAGACTGCCGCGTCTACCACTTCTTTCAAGCCTTCTGCAGATGTGGAAACTGTCCCGATCACAGGGCACCCCAGCATTGCCGCCAAAGCCTTCGCGTCAATCTTCGTCTCCTTCTTTTCGTTGATATCGCTTTTGTTCAGCGCTACCACCACGGGGATCCCCAGCTCCAGGAGCTGGGTCGTAAAGAACAGGCTCCGACTCAGATTCGTGGCGTCCACAATGTTGATGATCACATCGGGATGCTCGTTGCGCACATAGGAACTGGTGATGCTCTCCTCGGAGGTGAAGGGGGACATGGAATAGGCTCCCGGCAGATCCACCGCGATCAGCTCCTCTGCCCCATCGTAAAAGTTCTTCTTCACCGGATGCTCTTTCTTGTCCACAGTGACGCCTGCCCAGTTGCCGACGCGCTCATTGCGCCCGGTGAGGGCATTATACATTGTTGTCTTACCCGAATTCGGGTTCCCAGTCATGGCGATTCTCATTTTCCTTCTTCCTTTCTGATGTTATTCTATTCTTATAAATATTAGTTATAACTAATTCATGATTAAAAAAGAAAGGACAGTTCCGTCCATACTTTACGCAAATCCGTGCCTTTGTGCTTCCCGCCGTTTTCCGGCAGATTTTGCTCCGAGATAAGTGTTCTCTCAGCCGCCAAGGCATCGGATTCTTTCATGCAAACACGCATTATTCGTGACCCCGGGGCAGTCGGTTCCGTTCGTGGTACAGACACATTTTATCCGCTGCCCGGAGCCGGAATATTTCGCGCAGACGTGCTCTATCCGCTGCCCAAAACCGGAACATTACCTAAATACGCGCCGCCGTCAGATCGCAATTGCGTCCGCAAGCTGGCTGTCAATCGTATATCGGCCGTCCTTAATGGAAACCGTCATGCCTGATTTTTTGCGGCTTACCACCGTGACCGGCTCCCCGCTGTAACAACCCAGCGTGAACAGAAAATTCTTTAGTTCTTCGTCTTCCGTCTCGATATCCCGGATAATATATTCTTTTCCCTCGTCTGCGTCCGCAAGCGTCATTCCGGCTCCCTCCTTTGGTTTATTCCTTCTCACTGGTATTATGTATCGCAAATTTTAGTTAGTCTCTCATAACCATGTTTAGTATATGCTACCCAGTTGATTTTGTCAATACTTTTTTTCAGCCGCCAGCCAGACTCCGTCATCCAGCTTGCCAAAAAGACCGTTGAACAGATTGCCAACAGGCTTTCCGTTCTTTCGCGGCTTTCCCTGCTCAAAAACGGCTTTTTCCGTCCCGCCCGTGAATCTCAAGTCGGAGCCTTTGATTTGACGCGGCCGCTTCTTTCAGAGTTCTCACGATTTTTTCGCCGTACTCTTCCGTTTCCTCCTGCAGATCTACGTTTTCCAGGACAATGCGGCAATCCCCCAGTTCCGTCAGGCAGTCATACAGCGCATCCAGATTTTTGCCGTAATAATCCGGAAATTCCAGCTTATTTTTCAGGTAGGAATGGGCATTCCGCCTCTCCCTCAATCTTTCGTAATCCAGCACATACTCTTTCACCGCACCACCTCATACTCTTCGGGGACAAAAAACACCTCTTATTCTTCCGCAGTCAAAACCATCGCATACTCTTCCGTGACGTAAACTACGCCTTACTCTTCCGTGGCCAAAATCACCTCATACTCTTCTATGACCAAACCCGCCTCTTATTCTTCCGCAGTCCAAACCACCTCATACTCTTCCATGACGTAAACTACGCCTTACTCTTCCGTGGCCAAAATCACCTCATACTCTTCCGTGACGAAAACTTCCGAAAAGCTCTCATAGTGATCTGATGTGTAAAAATACAGTCCGTCATTGGAAAAGACCAGCCGCCTGGATCCCCGGGAACCGTAGCCGTCCGTATCAATGTCACATTCCGTATAACGCCTGCCTTTCTCTTCCGGCAGGAGCCCCTCCCTGTTGCCAAAGGTATCGCCGCCGATCGCGGCCCCCTCTTTGTATTTTTCCACGGAACCGCCTTCCCAGCCCAGGGCTTCCGCCTCCTTTTTCGTGATATAATTTTGCGGAAGCTCGTCGTAGATCTCCAGGTACAGCACCACGTTTTCCAGGTCATAATAAGATTCTCCATACTCTGGGAGATCATATTTTCCGGCAGTTCCCTCCACGTCCAAGGATCCGTCCGTCGTCAGGTTCTCTGAAGCTCCTCCGTCCGGCGCCGCCTCCTGGGAACCACCCGTTTCTGGCTTTTCCAAAGACAGGTCGTCTCCCGAGGGATCCTGCTGTTTTGAAAAATCCGAAAACTCCTGCTCCGCTGCGGTTCCCCCGGTCTTTTCCTTTTCTTCGGAAAAAATGTTTTCCGAAGGGATTCCGTCTGTATCCCTGTTTTCGGTAATGCCGCTTTCATAAGAAGCATTTCCGATCCCGCCGCCGTCCGTCGTCTTCTGTGTCCCGCAGGCCGTCGCAAACACCAAAAGAAATAGAGCAAAAATAATACCGGCTATCCGCTGTTTTTTCAAATCCGTATCCTGCCTTTCCCATAGCTTCTCTCTTTTTACGTTCAACGGTACTCATACCCGATCCGGATATCATTTCCGATCACTTCCACAGTTCCGATGCTGCCGCTGACGATGGGCATTGCAGGCGGAAGATGTCCCAGATCCACGTCCATCACCACCGGCACCCGGTATTTCCGCGCCACAGCCAGCACGGCCTCATAGGCGTCCAGTCCCATCATCTCCTGACCATAGCACAGGGGCCTCCCGATCAGGAATCCCTTCACATAGCGGAACCACCCTGCTTCCTCCATCTGCCACATAGCCCGGCGGATCGCAAACACATTCAGGTCGCAGGACTCCAGGAACCACAGAAATCCGTCTTCCGCGTATCGCTCCTGAAATTCCCATACTTTGTCAAATCTCGTTCCCGTGAGGTTGACCAGGCAGTCCATGCATCCGCCGATCAGCCTGCCGCTCATCCGCAGACTGCCGTGAAACCGCCGGGCGTCTTCTATCAAACGGCCGGACTCCCGTATGTCTTCTTCCTGTTCAGATCCAAAATTCTTCCTGTTTTCTTCCTCCAGGGAACAAACCTCTCTTTTTACAGGCTGGCTTACCTCTCCCGCCCCGCCCGGCTCTGAAGCGTCAAAGCTCCCCGCCGTCTCTGCATCTGCCTCCGCTGCCCTCTCCCAGGGAACCCAGAGCTTTAACACCCGCTCCTCCTGAAGATTCCAGGGTGCCAGAGGATTTTCCTCCCCTTCAAGGCCCTCCCGCTCCCACTTTTCATAACCGTGCACTTCTTTCAGACTGCCCTTCAAGATGCCCAAAGTATCCTCCATGGACCTATGCCAGGGCTCCAGGCCAAAGCTGGCCCCGTTGGGTCCGTACACCGCCGCCACATCGCACAGAGTCGCAAGCAGGAAAATCATGTTGGTATTGTCTGAGTATCCCAGATACCACTTTGGCTTTGCCTCCCGGATCCTCTTAAAATCCATTCGGGAGATTACCTCGCACATGAGTTCTCCGCCCGCGCAGGCAATCAAAACGTCGCTCTCCGGATCCAGATAGGCTTCCGTCAATTCCTCCGCGCAATTCTCCGGCGTGGAGCTGATCCCGATGCCCTCTCCCAGATAACAGTTCGGACCCAGTTTTTCCCCATAGCCGCGTTTTTTGAACAATTCTCTGGCGTGGTCAAATTTGGACTTATGGGGGTCCATATTACAGCCGAAAGAGGGCGCCACAAATCCAATCACGCCTCCGTTTTTCAAAAATTGGGGATATCTCATAAGACCTCTCCCTTCTCCTGCAATAAAGTTGTGGTGGTTAGATACCTGACAGCCAGTCAGGACTAACCGCTTCCTTGATGAAACTGTTTCTATGTTTTTCTTTTTTGTTTTTTGGAGGCTTTTTCATGACTTTCTTTCACGGCTTGTTTTCCGCCAGGATATCCCCTGCAAAGCCGCGCAAGTTTAGCCGTCTGACGTAACATTTTCCGTTTCGCCGTTTTACCGCCGGGAACAGAATCTTCACAAAGCCACGGCACAGCTTCCTGCCATACAAAAAGCTGCGGCGGTGCGCTCTCATGCGCTTTCTCCCGCCGCTTGCTTTCGAGTTTACGGATATGTCCGCCTTAAAACCCCAGCTTCTTATAAATCTCAAACCCGTCAAAGGTCGCAAAATAATCCTTCGGCGTCTCCGCGCGCCGAATCAGCTGTACGCTCCCATCCTCTTTCAGGAGCAGTTCCGCTGACTTCAGCTTGCCGTTGTAGTTGTATCCCATGGAATACCCGTGGGCCCCCGCCTCGTGGATTGCCAGGTAATCTCCGATCTCCACCTTCGGCAGCATCCGGTCAACGGCGAACTTGTCGTTATTCTCACAGAGGGAGCCCGTCACATCATACTTGTGATCGCAGGGTTCATTCTCTTTTCCCAGGACGGTGATATGATGGTAGGCGCCGTACATGGCGGGCCGCATCAGGTTCACCGCGCAGGCATCCACCCCGAGATATTCCTTATGCGTATGCTTCTCATGGATCACTTTCGTCACAAGATGTCCGTAAGGCGCCAGCATAAAGCGGCCCAGCTCCGTATAGATCGCCACATCCCCCATGCCTGCCGGAACCAGAACTTCCTCATAGACCTTGCGCACGCCCTCTCCGATCACCTTGATGTCGTTGGGCTCCTGGTCCGGGCGGTAAGGCACGCCGATTCCGCCGGAGAGATTGATAAATGTGATGTGAGCCCCCGTCTCCTTTTGCAGTTTCACCGCAAGCTCAAACAGGGTTCTGGCCAGCGTCGGATAATACTCGTTTGTCACGGTGTTGCTGGCGAGAAACGCGTGGATGCCGAAATTTTCAACACCCTTTGCCTTTAAGATCCTGAATCCTTCAAAGAGCTGCTCCGTGGTGAACCCGTACTTCGCATCCCCGGGATTATCCATGATGCTGTTGCTGATGGAAAAGTATCCCCCGGGATTGTAACGGCAGCTCAATGTCTTCGGCAGATACCCGATAGTTTCCTCCAAAAAAGCGATGTGGGTGAAATCGTCCAGGTTGATCGTAGCCCCAATCTCCGCCGCATAAGCAAATTCCGAAGCTGGCGTATCATTGGAGGAAAACATAATGTCCTCGCCCTTCAGTCCCATAGCGTGACTGAGCATCAGCTCCGTCAGGGAAGAACAGTCGCAGCCGCAGCCATACTCCCTTAAAATGTCGATCAGGAAGGGATTGGGCGTTGCCTTCACCGCAAAAAACTCCTTGTATCCCTTGTTCCACGCAAAGGCCTCTTTCAATGCCTTCGCATTTTCCCGGATACCCTTTTCGTCATAAATGTGAAAGGGAGTGGGGTAGGTCTTCACGATCTCCTCGATCATTTCCTTCGTCACAAACGCTTTCTTTTCCATCATTCTGCCTCCTCATATTCTGTTCGTTATATATCTTCGATCTGCCAGTCAATGGGTTCCAAACCCTGTTCGATCAGGAAACGGTTGGTCTTGCTGAAAGGCCTGCTGCCAAAGAATCCCTGGCTTGCCGAAAGGGGACTGGGATGGGCGGACTCCAAAATCAAATGTTTTGGATTGTTTAAGAATTCCTTTTTATCCTGGGCTGCCTTCCCCCAGAGGATAAAGACAATCGGCCGGTCCTGTTCATTGAGGATCCGGATCGCGGCGTCCGTAAATTCTTCCCAACCATGCCCCCTGTGGGAAAATGCCTTGTGCGCCTGAACCGTCAGGACGGTGTTTAAGAGCAGTACTCCCTGCTCCGCCCATTTCACCAGGTAACCGTTGTTGGGAATCCTGCAGCCCATATCGTCGTGCAGTTCTTTATAAATATTCTGCAGGGATTTCGGGATCTGAATATCCGGCTGTACGGAGAAACAAAGCCCATGTGCCTGTCCCTCTTCATGGTAGGGATCCTGTCCCAGGATGACCACTTTCACCTGGCTGAGGGGCGTCAGATGAAAGGCGTTAAAGATATCCTCCGCAGGCGGAAACACCTGTGTGGTATTGTACTGTGTTTTTACAAATTGATAGAGTTCCCTGTAATACGGTTTCTGGAACTCCGGCTGAAGCACCGGAAGCCAGTCATTGTCAATCATAGCCATTTTTTTACCCGATCCTTTCGCTTTCCTCAGCAGAAACGTCATAAAGGTTTTTCCCTGTCCGGATCTTTCTCCGCACCCTATGACATTCTATGCCTCGTTCGTATTTTTACACAACACTCCTATCCATCGTCCCGCGCCATGACAAAAAATCACAATCTGACATTCACACATCTCTCCTTCAGACAGAAGTTCACAGCTTGACGTTCATACCCTTCTCCCTCAGACAGAAGTTCACAGTCTGACATTCGCGCCCCTCTCCTTCAGATAGGAGTTCACAGCCTCACGCTCATGTCCCTCTCCTTCAGACAGAAGTTCACAGTCTCACGCTCACGCCCTTCTCCCGCAGATATTCCTTCACCTGCCGGATCTCCAGCTCTTTATAGTGGAACAGGGAGGCCGCCAGCGCCGCTTCTGCTCCGCCTTCCGTCAGCGCCTCATAAAAATGTTCCAATGTTCCCGCTCCGCCGGAAGCGATAACAGGTATCCCGACGGACTGGGAGACAGCCTTTGTCAGTTCAATATCGTAGCCGGCCTTTGTCCCATCCCTGTCCATGCTGGTCAGAAGGATCTCCCCGGCTCCCATCTTTTCCGCTGTTCTCGCCCATTCCACGGCGTCCATCCCCATGTCCACCCGGCCGCCGTTCTTATAAATATTCCAGCCGCTGCCATCTTCCCGCCTTTTGGCGTCGATAGCCACAACGACGCACTGGCTGCCAAATTTCTCCGCCGCATCGCTGATCAGCTTCGGATTCATGATCGCCGCAGAATTGATAGAAATCTTATCCGCTCCTTCTCTTAAGATCGCCTTGAAATCTTCTACCGTGCGGATACCGCCGCCAACTGTAAAAGGGATGAATACTTTACTTGCGACCTGCCGCACCCACTCCAGCTGCGTCGCCCGGCTGTCCGACGACGCCGTGATATCCAGGAAAACAACCTCGTCCGCGCCGGCCTGATCATAAACCGCGGCCACCTCAGCCGGATCGCCCGCATCCCTCAGATTTACAAAATTGATCCCCTTCACAACCCTGCCGTCCTTCACATCCAGACAGGGGATGATCCTCTTTGTGTACATTCCGCTCCCTCCCTATGCATTCCTCGTCAGAGCGAGAAAGTTATTCAGGATCTTCAGCCCAACGCCGGAACTCTTCTCCGGGTGGAACTGGCACGCAAACACATTGCCTTTCTCAACAGAAGCGTGAATCTGCGCGCCGTACTCCGTTGTTGCGGTGACGATGCCGGAATCCTCCGCCTGTAAATAATAAGAGTGCACAAAGTACACATAAGCGCCCTCTGCTATTCCCTCAAAAAGCCTTCCCTTCACAGGAAAACGCAGATCATTCCAGCCGATATGAGGGATCTTCAACCCGGTGTCTCCGGGCAGCCTGACTACTTTCCCCCTCAAAATTCCCAGGCCCTTCACCCCGGGACTTTCCTCGCTGCTGTCAAACAGGAGCTGAAGGCCGAGACAGATTCCCAGGAAAGGAATGTTTCTCTCGACGCACTGATGGATCACATCCACAAGCCCATAGCGCTCCAGTTTCTCCATGGCATCCCCAAAGGCGCCCACGCCCGGAAGAATCACGCCGTCAGCTCCCAAGATCTCCGCTGCATTCCGGGTGACCCGCGCTTCCCCGCCCAAAAGCTGCACGGCTTTCTCCACACTCTTTATATTGCCCGCGTCATAATCGATTACCGCTATCATCCTTTTTCTCCTGTAAACCGGCGCTTTTACACCGCTCCTACCGTCTGTTTTACATTACTCTCCGGGGATTTCATCCGCAAACACTTCGTTTCCCAATTCCTCTTCCTCCGGGAGGAGGTCCTCCAGTTCTTCCGTATCCTCCTGTACAGGAGCGCCCTGCCCCTCTGAGTTTTCGGCCCCCTCATCATAAGTGCCGCCCCCAGCGATAGACCTCACCATTTTGCTGTAACCCAGATCATCCCATTCGTTGGCTATTGTCTCTGCCATCTCTTCGGTAAGTCCGTATTTGGACTGCAGGATTTCAAGCATTTGATCATAAACGTCCCGCACTTCTTCGGCCGCATTCCACTGACTGGAAAATTGATACAGTGCCGGATAATCGTGCACGGACTGCAGCAGACTGTCGAGGGCCTCCGGTTCCTGTCCTGCTTGGACAAACATTTCATATTCCCTCATCCAGAGTCTAATTTTCAAAATACTTTCTGATTTGTTGTACATGACCTGCTGGCTCTCATTTAACCGTTTCCCAATAAGATTCTGATAGCAGGTCTCATAGTCACCCTCATAAAACGCAGCGGCCGCCTTCTTTTTATCCGCAAAATCTGTCCCCGCGCTGCCGAGAATCAGAATCACTGCTCCAACGGTAGCACAGATCAGAAAGATCAGAGAAACTCTCTTTAGAGAAAGCCTTTTTCCGGGTTTCTCCGGCTCCTCCGGATTTTTCTCACGTACCTTCTTCGCCTTGGGCTTTTTCCCCTTAGCCTTCTTTACGTCAGTTTTCTCTTCCTCATCGTCGAAATCCGCCTGACCGTTTTCCCGTTCAGCACCTTTTTTCTTCTTTGCTTTTTTCTTCCTGCCCTTTTTCTTGGCGTTTTCTTCGTTCAGCTCCTTCAGGATCGCATCGTTTTCATCGGACAGAATGAGCTGCTGTTCTTCCTCGACCTCCGGGTCCTCCTGCGTAAGAAAATCCAGAAGCCTTGCAAACAGTCCCTTTCTTCCTGTATTAGTCTTCTCCGGCTTAGATTTCTTTCCCGCTTTTTGGGAGGCCTTTTCGGTTTCCGAAACCGACTCTTCCTCTTCGGCAGACAAATCCGGTCCTCCTAGGATGTCCAACACGTCTGCGCTCTCTGATTCCTCCTGGAGATTTTCGTCTTCCTGCCCCTCCACGCTATCCAGGTCAGATAAGGCATCCGCAACCCCAAGGTTTTCCAAAAGGTCATTCAGCTCTGCATTCTCTTCAAGTCCCACATCTTGATTCCGAAGTTCAGCGTTCGCCTCTGCTTCCGAAACACCGCTTTTTTCCGAAGAGGACACAGGGCCTTTCCCCAGGGACAACCCCTGAAGCTCCGGCCACGCGCTCTCCGTAAAAATGTTGTCGATATCTTCCTGAGTCACAGAACCTTCTGCCGACCCTTTCGATTTTTCAGGAGCATTTTCATGCTCCGTCTCCTCTGCACCCTGGGGTGCCTGGCCGGAACCGACCTCCTCCATTGCGCCAAAAAGTTCCTCCATTTCCGAATCGGCAGAACTATTTTTACTGTCCTGTTCACGGCTTTCCAGCCGCTCTTCGCCCGGCTCCGGTTTCGGACTTTTCGCCGGCTTTTTCCCAAAGCGCAGTCTGCTGAAAAATTTCCGAAGTCCCTTCTCTTTCTTTGGACGGGAGACATGTCTTTGTTCCTCGTCATCTCCCCACTCTATCTCCGCATTTTGCTGCTGCGCCTGCTCTAAAAGCGCAATAATTCCCTCGTCTACCGGTTCATTCCGGTCCGCTTTCTGCAGCATGTCGTTTATATCTTTCAGATCTGCCTCTTCGGCTTCCTGCAGCAGCGTTTCCAAATCCACCGATTCTCTGGCAGGCCTGCCGTCCGCGGGCGCCGCTCCCGCGCTTTCCGTGAGAATCCTCTCGATTTCCTCTGGGCTCAGGTCCGCGGTATCCTGTATGTCATAGCGTTCCCTGTAGTCAGACCTTTCCGCAGTCCCGCCTTCTGTCAGGTGAGCGACATCGGCATTTCCGGTATCGGCGTCATTCTGAGCAGAATTTCGGTCATTGGAGACCGTACCGTTTTCAGAAACGGTGGAATTATCATACTCTGCCGGAAGACCATTGAAAAAATTTGTGTGAATACCGTCAGATGTATCATTTTTTGAAATCTGTTCCCCATTTATAACATCCTTTAACAGATTATCCAAGTATTCTTCCTGTGAAGGCATTTTTTCTCCTTTCGGCCGACTTCATGATACTTTCAAGGCCAATTCTTTTATAGTTTATCACAGGTTATTCAGCCAATCAATTGTATTCTCGGCAATTCCCACACCTTTTTCGCCCAGCTGCTCTGGAAACTGATACAGATTTTCGTGGATCCTGTACATTTTTGCTTTTTGATTTAAGAAGGCAATCTTCTCAAAGGGTATTCGGATCACACCCGGGAACTGCATTCCCACCCCCAGTTCAAGGACAAGAAGTTTCCGATTCACAGATCCCTGCAGCCATTTTGTGTAACTCTGCCAGTCGCTTAAGTATCCTCTTTCATCATAATGCTTCGCCTGAACTACATTCAGAATCATACCTGCCCCACAGCGGGGACATTTCCCCAGGAGATCCCCTGGGATTCGTCCTTTCAAAAGGGAAGATATTTCTTCTTTTTCAGAAATTCTTCCGATCTGCTCCAGCGCTCTGAGAACTTCCCCCGACAGAACCGGATTTTTTTGAGTTTCCTCCTCCCGGTCGGCGTCTTTGTCCTCCAGCCAGTTTTGGAGTTTCCCGCAGCATTCCAGCAGTGTGCCCCTCTCTTCCGAAGAAAGCGGAAAACAGGTCTCTCCCGTTTCCGTCTCTTCTGCAGAACAATTCTCTGCGCACTGTTTTTTCCAGGCGCTGCCGCAGGGCATTACCAGACGCCCCTCTCTCCAATGGATCTCGGGAATGAGACTGCATTGTGCCTGAGAAATCAGGAAATAATTCTTGCCCTCAAGCAGATTCCGAAGTTTCTCCAGCGCCGGCTTTATTTTATCTCCCTCAGTCAGCATATCCCTATATGCGGGAATCAGCCAAGCATATTCTGTGTTCTCCAGTTTTTTCAGGACTTTTTCCGCATGCCACGCATACCGTCCAGGTTGGTTATTATCATATTGACCACGGAATCCATACATGTCAATCTCGTCTCCCAGTCCAACGAGAATCATCTCCGCCTCATCCACATCCCGCATAAAATCCTGCTCCGGCATACCCTCTCCTCCCTACTGCAGCAAATTTATCTCTCGTATCCTTAAACATTCCTCTTTCTGTATGTAGTCCGCACTAAGCGGATTCCAAAGCATATTCCATTTCACGTCATACCATCGAAACGCCTGCCATGCCTTCTATAACGGAAAAAGCCGGGAGCAATCCCGGCTTTAGCATCTAGGAAACGCTAATCCTCCAAATGATATTTTTCAACCAGTTCATCGATTATTTTCACAAGATTTCCGATCTCCGGCTTTGACAGCTGGGCATCCGCACCCAGTTCTTCGCCTTTCCTCTTCATGTCATCATTTACCAGCGAGGAAAAGATGACGACCGGAATATTTGCCGTCGCTTCATCCTCCTTCACCAGCTTCGTCAGCCTATGACCATCCATCTCCGGCATTTCGATATCGGTGATAATACAGCGGACATGATCTTTCAAGGTTCCCTCGTTCTTGCACTGACATATCACATCATACGCCTTTTGACCATTCTCCGTATGTATCAGATTGACATAGCCTGCCTTTTTCAAGCAATCCACAATCAGCTTATTCAGAAGAGGGGAATCCTCCGCGATCAGAATCGGCACGCTGCTCTTATCCCTCTCTCCCAGACTATCAATATCGGACATCTTAAGTCCTGTCTCCGGATTGATATCGCTGACAATCCTCTCAAAATCAAGAATGATAATCAACTTACCGTTCTTTTTTACAATACCGGTGACAATGCTGTCCTCCAGAGATGCGATAGGTCCATCCGGCTTAACGATCTCTGTCCAGAAAACTCTGTGAATCCCCAGGACGTTTTCCACATGGAAAGCAATGTTCAGCTTGTTAAAATTTGTGATGATAAACATTCCTCCGGGCTCTGCCTCACCTCTGCCAAGGCAGTTTTTCAGATCAATCGCCGTGATCATCGTATCCCTCGGCATAAAAATCCCCTCAATACTGGGGTGAGAATTCGGCACAGGAGTAACCTGCTGATATTGAATAATCTCCCTGATTTTCGCAACGTTGATTCCATAGGAAAAGTCTCCCAGGGAAAATTCCAATACCTCTAATTCATTGGTTCCATTCTCCAATAAGATGTTTGTATCCATGTTCCCTCTCAATCCGCCCTTTTACCAGCTTTTGTTGTAAACTACACCCTATGAGATAATTATAGCACAATTCTGTAAAAATGGAACTCTAAACTTTATTTTTTTATTATTAGCGCGAAAACATGCCAAATACCGTTTTTTTCTTATAAAAATCATAAAAAAAATGATCTGCGCACCCTTCTCTCAGACCATTTCCTACTGTTTCTCTTTTTTAATAAGGGCTCCTGCACCCTCAAAACCGAACACTGAACTCCTCTTCTCTCCGTTTCACTTCCCCGTCTCTCTCCTGGTT
>CANQCF010000064.1 GCA_947589505.1 uncultured Acetatifactor sp.
TATATCATGGAATGGACACAAACGCAGTAAATTCAAGTATTTTTGAACATTTTTATTGTTTTAAGCAGACATTAATTTACGGCAGTCGCTGCCGGCGTATTTCTTAGGAGTACTCGTCTGTCTGTCGTCCGCATCCCTACAACAGATACCGGTGATTCAGCGTATTGAATCGTTTGCAGCGCTATTTCTGTCACTGCAAATCACTGGATACTTCTTTTACGAAATATTGTTGAGGCATGATACAGTTTTACGTTTCAGATTGAGGAAATCCAGACAATGTGATAAACTAGGAGTATGTGAATGAGGAATACGAGATCACTAAACGCAAAGACAAAAGCTGACAAAACACAGAGTGGAAAAACAAAAGCCGGAAATAGCAAGGATCCAAAAGCAGGAAATGCGAAGGCAGCGCGCGCAAAACCTGCAAAGAAAGCGAAGTCTAAGGCGCAGATAACGGGCACGCCCTACGACGACGTGTTCCACACGCTGCTCATCGACTGCAGCGAACTGGTGATCCCCCTGATCAACGAAGTGTTCGGAACGCATTACACGGGCAGCGAAAAGATTATTTTCTCCCCCAACGAACACTATCTGAAACGCCAGGGCGGAAAAGAAAACGAGCGGATCACGGACTCCAGCTTCCGGATCGAAGACCCGGACGGCAAAGGCTCCCGGAAATATCACATGGAGTGCCAGAGCAGGCCGGACAACAGCATGCTGGTGCGGTTTTATGAATACGACACCCTGATCGCCCTGGACGGCGGCGAACTGAAAGACAACGTCCTCACCGTGACGTTCCCCTGCTCTGCCCTGCTGCTCCTGAGACATCGCGCGTCTTCACCCGACCGGCTGAAGATCCGGATGATCACCCCGGGCGGGACTGTAGAATACGATATCCATGTGATCAAATCGCAGACATACACCCTGGAGGAAATTTTCGAAAAGAACCTCCTGCTGCTCATTCCTTTTTATATCTTTACCCACGAAAAGAGGTTTCGGAAATATAAAGAGGGCAGCGCAGGGCTGGCGGCTCTGCAGGCGGAATATTCGCAGATCCGGGAGCGCCTGGAGAAATTGACGGCCCGGGGCGCTATCAGCGAATATACAAAATGCACCATCAACGACATGTCAAAAAAAGTACTGGAAAATATCGCAAAGAAACACGACTCTGTAAGGGAAGGAGTGGAGACGGTTATGGGCGGAAAAGTTCTGGAACACGAAGCTAAGACCATCCTGAAGAAGGGCATTGCACAAGGGGAAAAGCAGGGCTTCACGCGGGGCAAGAAACAGGGAATGGAACAGGGCTTGGAACAAGGTTTAGAACAGGGCCTGGCACAGGGCATCCCGCAGGGCGAAGAAAAACTCTCACGGCTGATCGAAAAGCTGATAACGGATAACCGCCAGCAGGATGTCCTCCAAGTGACACAGGATAAAAAATATCGCGAAAAATTGTATGAAGAATATCGAATCAGCTGATGTACGTCCTCACCGTGACGTTCCCCTGCTCCGCCCTGCTGCTCATTCCTTTTTATATCTTTACCCACGAAAAGAGGTTTCGGAAATATAAAGAGGGCAGCGCAGGGCTGGCGGCTCTGCAGGCGGAATATTCGCAGATCCGGGAGCGCCTGGAGAAATTGACGGCCCGGGGCGCTATCAGCGAATATACAAAATGCACCATCAACGACATGTCAAAAAAAGTACTGGAAAATATCGCAAAGAAACACGACTCTGTAAGGGAAGGAGTGGAGACGGTTATGGGCGGAAAAGTTCTGGAACACGAAGCTAAGACCATCCTGAAGAAGGGCATTGCACAAGGGGAAAAGCAGGGCTTCACGCGGGGCAAGAAACAGGGAATGGAACAGGGCTTGGAACAAGGTTTAGAACAAGGTTTAGAACAAGGCCTGGAACAGGGCATCCCACAGGGCGAAGAACTCAAACTCATTCAGCAAATTCAAAAAAAGCTTAAAAAGCATAAAACCGAGGAGCAGATTGCGGAGGATCTGGAGGAAACAATAGAAAATATTACACAGATATGTAAGGCGATCCAGCTCTGCAAATCTGAGAATCCGCAAGAGGTTTATCAAGCCCTAAAGGCCAATCAACATTTAGCCGCATCGGCGCAAGGTACATCATAGCGCTGCTCTGCGTGCATGGAAAATAGGTTCTTCTATAAAAGTTGATGATTCTTTTCAGCTTCTTGGTGTTTCACCAACTTTTTTAGAAGAGCCCTCAATCCATAAGCAAGATCGGCTCAGTCTCGCCTAAAGAGATCCCTTGTGTACACTTTATCTGCTACATCGTCCAGAATCGACTCGTATCTATTTGCAATTATCGCATCTGCACCTTTCTTGAACTGCTCTATATCATTCCGGCTCTCCTGATTTTTGAGGGGATTCCCCTCTTTTTTCTGTAGCTCTTCTCCGTTTGGAGGGGACACCCTTAAGCTTCTCGCTTTTGAGGGGATTCCCCTGCATCCCCTCGATTCCTGAAAGCCCTTCTGCTTCTGGAGGGGGTTTTGTGCATTCTGCATAAAACTTCTTCCAGCGCCTCTCCTTCTGCTTATCTCCCTATCCTATCCGTGCCCTCTGTTCATTTCTGTCCTTCTCTCCCGCTTTTCTTCAGACTCTGCGGCGGTTTGCCGTACTGATGCCTGCGTATCCCCGAAACACAGCCGGTTCCGCCCCTGCCCGCCATCTTTGAGCCCTTTGATATCATTACAGATACTCTCCCATCGTGGTATGATATTTTTGGCAAAAATATATATAGGGAGGTATTCCTGGTTCTGCTCACTACCGCTGAGCAGAACCAGGAATCCTACTGGAAAAGCCATGCACGGCAGAAGCTCCAACGTCTCGACAGGATCTTCGTCCTTTCCCCTGACATCCGCTGCATGTATGACGCCATCCAGGACTTCCATACGATCTTCCGGGAGCCCCAGCTTTCCATCCAACGCCTCCTGCGAAGGGCTTACCCGCAGGATCAAGGAGATCAAGCGCAATGCCTGCGGGATGCATGATTTTGAAAACTTCCGTATGCGGGTCCTTCTGGCCTGCGGGCCGGTCCGCATGGAGCATTCCACCTACTCACTCACTGACGAAAAAAGATAAGGAGGCCTGGCCATGAATGAGAGAAACGAACTCGCAAAGCAGTACAAACAGCTGAAAAAGAAATATGTACAGCTGCAGAAGGAATATGATGAGGCCCTCGGGTATCTGAGTTCCTATTCGCAGCATGTCTGCAGGCAGGAGGAACTGATCCGCTGCCTGCATGACTACATACACTGGAAAGCCCTGGATGATGAGTTTGATCTTTTTCAGGAATATGCACATGAGGAAGATTCCGATACGGACTTTCCTTACCTTGTGATGTAAGCGGATCGTTATGTACAATCTGCACAAGGGAAAGGAGCTGATCCCGTCTATATCTTTGCAATAAAAAAAGGCTTTTTTAACACCTTCCTTTCCTGATCCCGCCTGTACTGTCTGCCGGGATCCAATCATACTGTTCTATGATTCAACCTGCAGTTTTACTTTTTTACTGGAGGTTTGTAAACTATACTCTTTTTTATGGTTTTTCTGAATGAAACCTGTACTTTTTCCCGAATTTACGGGACTTATCAGCTGTTGTCCCCTCAAAAATCAGGAGAGCCCGAATTATCCGCGGTTCCGGGAAATGTACAGGGAGATCTATGAGATGTGCCGGGATCTGGAGGGAGTGATGCAGATGTATTCCAAGGAGCTTCAGAAGTTGGACAGCAACACGGTGCAGTACATGATCGACCAAATGCAGGAGACCATCAACCAGAGGGAAGCAGAACTTAGTCAAAAAGATAAGGCGCTCAGTGAGAAAGATGAACAGCTTAGCGTGAAAGAAGCCCAGCTCAGCCAGAAAGACGTTCAGCTCAGCCAGAAGGACGCTCAACTCAGCCAGAAGGATGCTCAGCTCAGCCAGAAGGATGCTCAGCTCAGCCAGAAGGATAAGGAAATAAAAAATCAAGCGACACAGCTCAACGAAAAGGATGACCTGATCGCCAAATTACAAAGCCAGCTCCAGGAAATGCAGAAGCATCTTTCAGAGCAGCAATAAAAAGGCGGATTGACCACAACTTTTACAGGCACAAGATACCACATTTTCCTGCGGTATTTTGTGCCTATATTTTTGAACCAACGAGCTGTCACAACCATTCATACATTTTTCAACCCTGCCCTCCATTCCGGCTCTTCATAAGGATCTTCTTAATCTTCAATGCAGACAAAATGATCCCATTCCCTTGCTACTCCCGCCGGAAGACTGTTAGGGATTTATGCTCCGCACGCTACACCGACACCTAGTCCTTACCAAGGGTTCATAGTCTGTTGCCAGCGGTTAGCGGACAAGTGTTCTCCATACGGTCGTCATAGATATCGTTGTAGAGTTCACAAATGCGAGTAATAAATTCCTTCGAGATATTATTCTCCATACTATTTTCAAGTAAAGTCATGTCAGTTAACGCAAGTAAAAAGTCACCACCGGGATCCTATTGAAGGATTCCCGGCAGGCTTTATGGAATATTACTTTAT
Organism: uncultured Acetatifactor sp.; assembly: GCA_947589505.1. Lineage (GTDB taxonomy): Bacteria > Bacillota > Clostridia > Lachnospirales > Lachnospiraceae > Acetatifactor. The sequence goes on from CANQCF010000064.1 coordinate 4,560, forward strand.
GCTCTATTTCATTTAGATGAGGGTTGAACAATGACCCAGAACCGCATTAAATACCTAGGCACGTTCATTGCTTTAGTTATCTCTAGCAAATATTATCATTTATTTGTATGCCCAGTCTTTTTCTCTCCCAAATATTTTTTTGCATCTTTAATAAAGCTCCAGATCATGACGATCATTATAATTCCAATCGGGAAGGCACTGATAATGCTGACGCTCTGGATATTGCTCATGCTGCTTTCCGAGAACACCAGGGCAATCGGTAGCACAATCAGCAACAGGCACCACAGGAGGGTAATCATGGCATGCGGCTTTTCATTCGGATCCAGCTTTTTGTAGCTGTAGCACGCTGCGGTATATGCGATGGAATCAAACGACGTGGCGTAGAACGCGATCATACACACAAGGGTCAGAACCAGTATGAACGTTGCACAGGGCATGGTGTCAATGATGTTCATGATGAGCCCATACAGATCCCCATCCGCTGCGTACTGGGCAATAAAGTCCGCGGCGCCTTTTGTCTGAAGACCAAGGCTGTAATTGCCAAGAATGATAAAGCTGACTATTGTCGAACCAACACCGAAAACGTATCCTCCGAGAATAGTCTGCTTGATGGTCCTGCCGCGGCTGATGTTGCCGATAAAGAACGGTGCTGCGATACACCAGACCATCCAGTAAGCCCAGTAATAGATGGTCCAATCCTGAGGAAAGTTGTTCGTTCTTGCTGGATCAGTGTATGTAGACAGCTCTATGAAGTTCTGAACCATCTTGCCGAGACTCTGGAAGCCGTTTTCAATGATGTATTTTCCCTGTCCGCCAATGAGCAGAACGATGATCAGCAGCCCGAAAAAAAGATAAATGCAGAGCTTGGCAAGGAAACCAATCCCCTTGAATCCGTGCATGACAGCGTATGTATATACAGCACATGTGATTAGAAGAATAATGATCGTTACTGTTGTGCGGCTGATACTCAGACCAAAGAGTTTCAGAATAATACTTGCCATGAGCGGCGTTGCCACGGAGAAAGTGGTCGCCGTGCCCGCCAGAAGCGCAAACAGAGCAAACAGGTCAATCACCCGGCCGAGAATACCATCCGCATGTTTGCCAATAACGGGCCTGCAAGCCTCGGAATAGCGCTGCCTATTGCGCTTACGGACATGAAGCATAAATCCGAACGCTACCGCAAGCACAAGGTAAAATGCCCACGGGATAAAGCTCCAATGGAACAGCGGGAACACCCCTGCCCACTCGGCAATACTGCCCATTTCAGCGATGTGCGGGTTCGTCGCATACATGACCCATTCCGCAAAGGAGTAAAACAAGATATCTGCCGCAAGACCGCAGGTAAACATCATGCTGCCCCAGGTAAAAAACGAATATTTCGGCTTTTCATCCGGTTCTCCGAGAACGATGTTCCCATATTTTGAGAATGACAGGAACACTGAAATAATCAGCACTCCCAGACCTATTACAAGGTAATATAACCCTACGCTATCACCAAAAAAGTATCTTACCTGACTGATGACTGCGTTTGACTGTTCGGGGAAAATGAAGAGCAGGACTGCAAGCCCCACGATCAAGATAAACGGTGCCAGGGTGATCAGCCAATCGATTCTTCCTTTATTTTCGTTTGTTTTCATTTTATCATTCCTTTCATAATGTTAATTATATTTAAAGTATCATTCCGTAGCTTTCTAAATATTTCTTTAGCTTTGCAGCAATATCTTTTTCCAGAATAACATTTTGCCCGCTGATAATTTTTTTGACTCTTGCCTCTGCACGTTTTTCAATATCGGGCTGCTCCTGCTCTTTCCATCTGTCATAAAGATTCCAGTCGGATATATCCGCTTGCCAACCGTCATAAAGATGATCCAACGTGGAGTCGTGCATCAGGAAATTCTCACCGTGCCCAATCTCCATCATAATATCCACAGAAAGGGTCTCATTGGAAACCTCGATTCCTTCTATGATCCTTCTGACACGACCGATGACCTCATCGTCGATGAGCGTCTTTTCAAAGGAAATTGTAAGCAGGTTTTCCATCGAGCCGGCGGATTGACTTGTTACATCCACATCCATAAGCGCTGTCAAAAGTAAACTCTGCATCGTTTCAAATCCCGCCTGATAGTCTAGGCACTTAGAACTTGTTACGCCTGTCTGCGCCCTTGCCGGGAGATGGTAATAATCCTTATACATCTGGATTGCGCCGGCGAGCATAAGCGCAGTATCGGGGCTGGCACATTCCCAGGAGGCAATTTTCAGATTGCCGTAGGTAAGGGAGGCAGACGGAAGAACAGGAATTCCGGGTTTGACACACTGCGCCAGACAAAGTCCAGCTAGCGTCTCTGTATTTGCTTGAACTATCGTCCCCAGAATATGAACCGGCGAAGTGATCCCGGACATTGGCGCAGAAACCAGCGCCACCGGCTGACCGCTTGCAGCAAATTCCATAATGGATTCGCAGGAGTCCTTATTATATACCAACGGACTTTCAGGAGTCACAATACTCCAAGTCACATAATGACTCCGTACAAACTCATCGCCAAAGGCAATACGGTACATATCAATTTCCCGTCTCTTATCTTCTGTGCCGCCCACGTCCATCGGAGCGAGCCACGGCTTGTCCGTATACAACATTGTCTCATAAAGACATCTTAATCCTCTTGTCTCCATAGAAACATCCGCAGGGGAAAGGGGCTGATAGCCGGTCATATCGATATTGTCGCAGACCTGATAGATTTTCTGGAGATTGATGAAATCCTGGATACCTGTCTGAGAGCGGCGCACGCCTCCGCATTCATGCAGAACGACTTCTCCACCCGCGGGATGAATCGTGAGGTGTCCTTGTCCTATCGTGACAGACTTATCCGGATTAATGGCCTCCATCTTAAAGGACGAGGGTACCGTCTTTAAGCAGGATTCAACAAGTTCACGTGACAGATAAACAATCTCTCCTTCAACTTTTGAACCGCGCTCTTTAAAGAGTTCTAGTGCCTCTGGTGAACGAAAAACAACCCCTTTGTGCTCCAATAGATAAATCGAGGCCTCATGAATCCTCTGCATATCTGAGTCGGACAAAAATTTCGTTTTTTGAAAAAGCTTCATTTCAGTTCTCCTCCCTATTATTTTTTAAGATAGTATGAATAGCTCGAATCCATCTGGATCAGCTCTTCAAGATTATCGATTTCGCAGATACTGCTCTCTTGGATTTCCTTTACTTGCAGATGATATTTATCAAGTTTTCCAAGGGCAACCTCGTCCCAATAAATTCCGATGTTTCTATCCTCCTCTACCACTCTGCGTATGTCCTCAGACAGCATTTTCCCGTCTTCTTCGTTCCACACTGAAATTCCAAAAAGCTGGTAGCCCTCTCCGGCACCGTTCTTGTCATATCCTAAAATTCTCTTTTCTTTGACATTCAGAAGCCACTCTGCTGCGGGGTTTTTCCACGATGTCATATACCCGGATTTCTCTGAATCAATCTGGAAGATTTGCGGATCGCTGACAATGATATCAGCCTCAAGAACAAATGCTCCTGGTAGATATTTCCGCGCGTGATACATAGATGTAATATTGTTTCCGTTAAGATAATCCTGATTATCAATCAAATGAATGTCCGACGTATCCCCGTATATCTCATAGAACAGTTCCTTTTTATAACCTGTTACAATATAAATGTCACGGACTCCGTTCGCCCTTAACGCTTCAATACTGGTATCAATGATTCTTTTTCCGTTGATTGATATTAAAGGTTTCGGCGTTTCCAACGTAACAGGTCGCAAACGCTTGCCCTCACCTGCCGCAATAATAATCGCTCTTTGAATCTTAGCCATTTTGTTTTCCTTCTTTCCTTAGTTCATGTTTTCCATGAGCTCCATTGCATTTTTATAGTAGTCCTTCGCATACCGATACTGCCGCAAGCTATATTCACCGAACTCCACGCCAAGATGGCTCTTGAACTCGCACCAGTTCGACCACAAAAGGCCACAGGCAGCAATATAGCAGTAAATCTTTCCACGGATTGCAATCGTACATTCCTGACCTGCTTCCTCAAAGTAAATACTTATAAGCCTGTCTATCTGACGTTTGTTGTAAAGACTGTAGATGCAGAACATCGCTATGTCCACATGTGGATCCTGCATCCCAGCGTATTCCCAATCAGTCAACTGCAAGGCTTCACCGACCGGGGTATTGTAAAACAAGAAGTTGTCCGGTACTGCATCAATATGCGTAAGACACCAGTCCATTCTCGTCCGCTCAATATATTTCCGCAGTGATAGGACATTCTCTTTTGTATGGCTGTAATCGCAGTACATTGAGGGCTTGCCATCCCAGAGTGACTCATAAAATTCTATCTGCCCAAAGATGTCAAATGTATGCGGAACGCTCAGCTTCATTTTGTGGAATTTAGAGAGCAGCTTCATGCACTTTCTGAGTTCAGCCACATTATCCATATCGCACACCCTAACCCCATCAAGGAATTTTGTTATTTTGTATCCGTTTTTGGGATTGATGTAAACCGGGTCATCACAGAGCCCGAGACCGGATAATGCCCTGAACACTTCGGCTTCCTGCTCACGATTAATCAGCTGGTCTGTGCCTTCGCCAGGGATTCGCATGATATACTTCTCACCTTTTGCACTAAACAGAAAACTCCGGTTTGTCATACCTTTTTTCAAAACGCTGATATCAGTAATTTCGTCTTCTTTACATTCAAGCGCATTCGAAATTGTTCTGATAGCATCTGACTGAAGTTGGTTGGAATCGGAGTCAAGGTCGCGGAGCTGCTCATAGGTATTTATTTCTACGACATCCGTGCTTTTTACCACTCTTGCACGGACAATCATGCGATCTTTAGCATAAAGTGTTTCCTCCCAAAAACAGTCTGCGTATTTCTCAGTGTCCATCACCTTGAGTTTCTCACGTACAGCTGACGCTTCCGGCTCCAAAAGATATGTAATACCAATCATGGCATTTCCGGCATCCTTCTCTGGAGTAACAACAAGTTCTATCTTTCTTGTAACCCGCACATTAGATTCTTCCTCGATAAGATCGCTCACCATATACCAACTGTACAACTCCGTTGAATCAAAAGGATTACTGTCGCACCAAATGTCGCAGGGAACAATATAAGTATTTTGAATACGTTCGGCAACCAGAGCCAAAGAATGAAGATTATTTTTTACTGCATATTCCTCGTTGACGACAAGTTCTACCCCGTACTCATCTATCAGGTACTCAAAAGATTCTTTCATAAAACCGACAATCACGGTTATGTCATTTACTCCGATCTCTTTTAGCTGCCTGATCAGACGGTCAATCAGCTTTTCGCCGTTTACCTCCAAAAGTGCTTTCGGCGTTGAAAGATTGATGGGGACCATCCTCATTCCAAAGCCTGCCGCTAAGATGATTGCATTACGCGGAGCCTTTTCTTTTATCTCTTCCCTCGCTTTCTCCGTCAGCTGCGCGGCCTCGTTAAGATAGCCTTTTTCGATCAACGACCTCAGAGACCGGTTTACAATACCGAGACTGTGCCCGGATGCCTCCGCTAAAATCCGCTGATTGACAAACGGTTCTTTAAGCAGTGTTCGCAATATGTTTGATTCCTGTAGATTCATGAACATCTCTCCTTTCATTTTCGTGAACAATAGTCCAAAAACAATTTTTAACTGAATTCCGTGGTACAGTTGTTAAAGTAAAGGTGATCAACAAAACACTCGTTGAAGTTAGGATCTCCTCCCAGATTTACCGATATAGCTTCTTTAGCAATCCGCCGGATTTCTGAACGGTAACGACAGTCTAGCAGAAGATTCGCAGCACCTGAAAGCGCTCCATTTCCAATAAACTGTACTTTATCACCCAATTCCCCGGGTATCAGACCTATCTGAACCGCGCTGGAAACATTGATGTGACCGCCAAACCCACCTGCAATATATAACTGAGAAACCTGCTCAGCACTTGTGTTGGATACTTTCATCAGCGTTTCAATTCCAGCGGCGATAGCGGCTTTCGCTAATTGCGCCGCCCGAATATCCGCTCTTGTAAGTTTTACTTCCGGGCTCAATGTCAATAATTCTTCATCAGCAGCACCGGTATCATCTATCACACCAAGCTCTAAAAATGATGCAAGAGCGTCTAACAAGCCGGAACCACATAACCCCACTGGGGATATATTCCCTATCGTATGAATTTGTATTTTCCCATTCTCGACCCACACTTTGTCAATAGCTCCACGAATGCTTCCGCAGCCGCAGGAAATTCCGGCTCCTTCAAATGCGGGTCCCGCGGCAGTTGACGTTACATAAAGCTGTCCGTCCTTCCAAAGAGCCATCTCGCCGTTAGTGCCTATGTCACAAAGCATATTCGTCTCGCCTGTGCAGTACATGTTGCTTGAAAGAACAGCGCATGAAATATCTGCTCCTACAAAAGCGCTGATACATGGTGGAAAATAAACATTTCCTTTAAGAAATGGGAATTCTTCATCAAACAGTCTGTCCGCCTCAAATGGAGCCCGTGAAAGACAGGTTACATCTTGACCTGCCAGCAAATACAGCATCGTAGTATTGCCGGTGATTACAAAAGATTCTACTGTTTCTCCGCTTCTGCCCGATCGACTAAGAATACTTTTGAGCAATCCTTCAATCGCACCTGTAATCTTTTCTCTCAGAGCAACCGCATTACCTGACAGAGCCGCAGATATACGCCCCATAACATTTGCAGAAAATGTGCACTGAGGATTTTCACCTCCTGCTTCTCCGACGATATTCCCGGTGGCCAAATCAAGAATCCGCACTGCCAGCGTAGTAGTGCCTATGTCAATTGCCGATCCGAGTTTTCCAGGCATCGGGTCGGCTGCCAGAGCCTTACCGTTTCCTCCAAGCTCTATCTGCTCTATGCTCGCCGATTCGGGAAGCACAACCTCCGCATCGCCAAGAAGCACTGTCTGGCAAACAAGCCGTGAATTAAAAGCCTTTTCCCGCTCATTCGGTTCCGAAACAAAACCTACGACTTCTGCTCTGCATTTTCCGCAACTTCCACAGCCACCGCAGGGATTGTCCGTATCAATCCCACCGTTTTCAAGTACCTTTACAAGCATATCCGGTGCATTAAACGATAACTTATAAGTCTTTGCTCCACGGTGCACCGTCAGAGTACTCATTGCTTCAAAACTCCTTCTTGGTAAAACTTTGCAGTCTCGTCGAAGAAAGCATCGATATTTTCCCACTTCGACATTGGAGGAATATCACAACCGGAAGATATGACAAAGTTTGAATACCCACTGCATTCCTCCAGAAGTTTTCTGACAGCCGTTCTCACGCTGTCAGGAGTTCCATGCCGGAGTTCGCCCGCAGGGTCTATATTCCCCATTACCACAGTATTTTCCGGAACACGGTTGAGCACATCTTTCATGGAAACCGCATTTCCGAAATGATATGCCGCTGCACCGATGGAAAGAATACTGTCAAGACTCTGTACAGTGTTATTTCCGCAGTTGTGATAAAGAACAAGAAAGTTTTCGTCCTGTAAAGCATCAACAATTCTTTTGACATAAGGAGATGAAAACACGTCCATCATGGAGGGTGACAGCAAACCAGCCAGCGGCTCCGCAATCAAGATTCCATTTGCACCTGCTTCCTTATAGGCTTTTCCGTAGGCAATTAAGAATTCCGTCACCTTATTAAGCACAAGCTGAACCGTCTCAGGTTCATCATAACAGAGGAACATAATCTCCGTCACTTCAAGAAGCCTTCCAGCCAAAGAGTACGGACCGATCATTCCTGCAAAAACTGGTCTGTCACTGATTTTCTCCACTGCTTTTCTAATACCGTCAATATAAATTCCCGTCCGGCAAGTCCCAACAGCAGGAATTTCAAGTGCTTCTGCCTCCTCAAAGGATGTGACAACCGCGCCCTTGACTGTCGGCACCTCGTTATCACTGATAACGATATTCGCGCCAAAGCACTCCGCTTCAACTGAGAGATCCATCAAGCTTACAGAAGCTGCCGAATTGACACGATCAGTAATTCGTTTCATACCCTCAGCCTGCAAATCACTGTCAGATATAAGCTCCGGGACGGAAATCCCCATCAGCTGTACCGCCGGAAATGATAATACCGGCAGTGGCTTTTTCGTCTTTGATTGTCTAAGCTCCTCAAGCCACTTTTTCATGTTTCTGTTCATTAGTTTTCTTCCTCCATTGCCAATCTATCTCGATTCAAGATATGGCATTTATCATAATAAGGCTTCTATATCAATATGGCTCCAAAATAGGTTACCGTATCGACACCGTTGATGTACTGCATGCCGGCATCGGCAGCAAGAGCAGCCACATCCACCCCGTAAACTTCTAAGGATGACATTGCTCTTTCAGGGTGACGGCAAGGCCCTCCGATTTTTATTGCGCAGATTTCGCAAAGTCTGCAACCACCTGCACCCAAATGAAGTGCTTTCATCCCAAGACTCTCCGCCTTGTCCCAAAGCCTCTGTGCCAGAATATTATGACGTTTCCCAGCTTCCATCATTCCAGAAAAATCATAGCTATCCTCCAACGCGCTTACTGTCTGATAGACAAGTACCCACTCATAGCGCTTTATCCTTTGAATAAGCACGTCAATCGGCTCCGCATTCGGCGGGCACATATAATTGTTGCCATAATTTCCACAGGAGTGAGTCTCGCACAACTTTCTGAAATAGTTGTCTGTTCTGATGACCATAGCTGGAATAATCTCAGCTTTGTAAGCTCCATAAGTTAACGCTTTCTCTTTTAAAATTCTTAAAAGCTCAGCATTGCTCATAATTGCCTGCACAACTCGACTGCTTTTTCCGCAGCGCTTGGTGCATCTGGTGTATAAACATCTGCTCCGATTTCATCGCAAAAAGCCTGCGTTACCGGAGCCCCGCCGATCATGATTTTCACATGATCCCTTATGCCCGCTGCTTTGGCTGCTTCAACCACCTCTCTCATAACAGGCATTGTCGTGGTAAGAAGAGCTGACAGCCCTATAATTTGACAATTCTGTTCGATTGCCGTGCTGATGAATTTTTCAGGCGGAACATCGGTTCCAAGATCTATGACTTCCAGACCTTTTCCTTCAATCATCATTTTTACGAGATTCTTTCCAATATCGTGAAGATCTCCTTTAACAGTGCCAATGCAAACTCTGCCGGACGCCTTAGCTCCTTCAGCTGCCAAAAGCGGCTTCAAAAGAGCGGCTCCCTGGTTCATGGCTCGGGCTGCCACAAGAACCTCCGGCACAAAAATCTCATTATTTTTAAACTTGACTCCAACAACGTTCATGCCAGCCATAAGGCCCTCTTCGAGGATTCTCTGAGCAGAAATCGGCTCTCCTGATTTTTGAGGGGATTCTTTGGATTTTGAGGGGTTTCCCCTCTTTTTTCTGTAGCTCTTCTCCGTTTGGAGGGGACACCCTTAAGCTTCTCGCTTTTGAGGGGATTCCCCTGCATCCCCTCGATTCCTGAAAGCCCTTCTGCTTCTGGAGGGGGTTTTGTGCATTCTGCATAAAACTTCTTCCAGCGCCTCTCCTTCTGCTTATCTCCCTATCCTATCCGTGCCCTCTGTTCATTTCTGTCCTTCTCTCCCGCTTTTCTTTTCTTCAGACTCTGCGGCGGTTTGCCGTACTGATGCCTGCGTATCCCGGAAACACAGCCGGTTCCGCCCCTGCCCGCCATATTTGAGCCCTTTGATATCATTACAGATACTCTCCCATCGTGGTATGATATTTTTGGCAAAAATATATAAAGGTTCTTCTATAAAAGTTGGTGATTCTTCTCAGTTTCTTGGTGTTTCACCAACTTTTTTAGAAGCTCTTCTCTGTT
>CANQCF010000065.1 GCA_947589505.1 uncultured Acetatifactor sp.
TATTATTTTACAACACCGGAGAGACTGGCGCATCTTTAATCGTATTTATCGCGAAAAGTTTTTATTCTTTGGAGCTGTCTTTCCGGAGCCGTACAACGCTTTACATCTTCTTTCGACATGCTCTTTTCGACACCTTCCGATACCATACATCATCTTTCAGCATGTTCTCTTATTGGTTCCATTCGTATTCCGACTGCCAGCCGTCAGGGATAGCGGTGACATTTATTTCCCGGAGCAGCATAGCGGCGTCGTAAGGAACCGAATTTACAATCCATTCGTCAGACGAATACCCTTTTAATTCATAAACTCTGTCGTCCTTGTCCCCATCTACGATCCCGATCTGCTTTCCACGCTCACCATAACCGGCTAATGCGCCGTATGGTACATAGGTCTTGTCACCCCATACTATGGAAACATACCCATCGCCTTCTTCAGTAGTCATATCCTCTAAGTCCTGTTGGGTACAAGCGCACATCCCGAAAGCAAGTAAGAAACCGAGGGCAAATAAGGAAACCATCCTTTTCATGATTGCTTTTCTGTTCACCATCACTTTACCGTTCATTGTCTTTTTATCCTCCTTCTATCAAACTCTTTCTCTCAACACATTTACTGTTGTGCCTGCTAAATCAGGTATGACTTTACACGAAACCACCATTCCGAAAAGGAACAAATACAGAGCCTTCACAAACTTTTGTCTTGCCCGTGCTGTCCCATTCCTCGATAATATTGCATCAGAATATTAGATTCCGCGCTATTCGAACCGCAAGATATCTGGAAACATTAAATTTCCTGACGCTCATGTCGTTTATGCAATCCTGCAGAGATTCCAGATAGAAGTACCCAAAGCCCGCCGGGTTGCCTCTTCCCTGGACCGCAGTTCCGCTGCAGCGCCGCACTGCGTCCCAATAGTCTTCGGCCACCGTCCTCTCACTCCCCGCTTTCCTCTCCGAAGCGCCGCCGGTACTATCCAACACCCGGAAATCGTACCCCAGCCGCTCCATATAGGGGAGCAGCACCGGCGCCGCATCCGCGGAAAGCCCCGCCAGATACCGGTAATCCTGATAGGGTTCTGACGTCTGGAAGAAATCGTCCTCCGAGACCTCCCATTCCGCATCCTGCAAATCCCCCTGCCAGCAGCGCTGGGCCTGTTCCATGGACTGGGGCGCATTGGCCACATTGACTCTGGCGATCCAATAGTCCGGATGTGCAAAGGACAGCGCCAGATACAAAACCGACACGACAGTCACACCATAGTGGAACAACGGGAACTCCTCCCGATAGATGCTGACCACCACGCCCGCGAACAGAAGAAACAGTGTCGCCAGCGCCCAAAGCACCATGATCCGCAGGAAAGTCAGATAGTAATAGCGGATATAGATGATCATCCGCAGGGCGCTGGACGCGATCATAATGAACGTGCATAGTGACATAACTGTCAGTATTCCTTTCAGAAGACTGTTCTTTCGAAAAAATGCCATGCAAAAGAGCACGATAACCAGATTGATGACGCCCACTGCCAGGAGCTGAAAGAACCCCTCCCTCGCGTATTTCGCGTAAGTATAGCCCTCCGGCAGCTGCATATTGCCCAGAAAGAGATAGACAATCTGGATCCCGCTGAAGACCAGATACAGCAGGGACAGCATCCCCGTAACGGTGATCGCCAGCAGCGGCTCCCCGTTCCGCCGGTCCTTTACCTCCTCCCGGACCGTCTTCTTATACAGCGCGGACAGGACCATATACACGCCAAAATACCAGAGCGCGATCCTCAGCAGAACGCCGAACAGGTTTCCGGGCATGAGTACGGAGAACAGTCTGTCCGTCCACAGGCGGAACACGGCGTCCGCGCTGCTCAATAACGCCAGCACCACCAGGAAGATCGGGGCCGTGATCAAAAGTCCCAGGAACACATAGCCCACTCTGCGGCCACCTTTGCCCTTACGCTCCTTTAAGTACGCCGCCGCGTCCAGCCAGACCTCCGGCAGCTCTCCCAGGGAATAAAAGAGCAGCGTCAGGATCGCGGAAAAATACTTCCCCAGCCTCCACTTTTCCGTGCGGAGGAACTGATTTAACAGAAAGCTTACCATCAACAGAAAGATTCCCGTTTTATTCAGCGCGATGATTCGCCCGTCATCGGTGCAGAAGGTCGATATCGCAAGCAGCATCATAACCGCCATGTAAAAGACGCTCCCTTTTTTCAAGGTAATACCGAGTCTTTTCATAGAAGAGCAGAAATAGAAGATGCTGCCTGCCAGAAAGAAAGGGAATGTGATACCCGACCCGTTTTTATACATACAGAAAGCGTAAAACAGCGCGTACAGCGCGGTTGCCGGGCCGAAAAAACCGAAGTGATCACGGAATTTTACGGGCTTCTGGGACTTTTCCCCGCCAGAAGTTCCGTCACTTTCCGCCTTTTCCATCCCTTCAGATTTTTCCGCCTTTTCCTCTTTTTCCTCGGCGTCCAGATTTCCCTTTTCTTTCTGCTTTTCAATATCCTCCGGTTCTATCCAGACCCCTTTTTCATCCCATAAAGCCTTTTCCGATTTTTCACTCATGTTTTCACTCTCCTTCGGCCACACTTGTTCTGTACTATCGCTCCTGCTGCCGTTTCCCTCCGGCCATATATTTTCTGCATTATCACTCATGTTCCCACTCTCCTTTCGGCCATGCCTGTTCTGTACGATCGCTCCTGCTTCCATCTCCCTACAGCCATATTTTCCGAATGATCGCTCATGTTCCCACTCTCCTTTCGGCCATGCCTGTTCTGTACGATCGCGTACATTGCCGTCTCCTCCGGCCATATTTTCCGAATGATCGCTCCTGTTCCTACTCTTCTTCGAGTTATGCCTGTTCTGCACGATCGCACACATTGCCGTCTCCCTCCGGCAGTGTTTTTTGCGCTATCGTCCCTGTTCTCTCTCTTACAACTTCCCCTTATTCAATGACACGTATGTCATATTTCTCCTAATTTTGGGTACAAAAAAGAAACCTATGGGTCTTTTGAGGCTTCCTCCCGGGTTTCCCCCGGCTCCGGCGGATCCACATCCTCCACATATTCCAGGATATCCCCCGGCTGGCAGTCCAGCGCCTTACAGATCGCGTCCAGCGTCGTAAACCGCACCGCTTTCGCCTTATTGTTCTTTAAGATGGAGAGATTCGCCAGGGTGAGGTCCACCTCGCCCGCCAGCTCCGTCAACCCCTTCTTTCGCTTCGCCATCATCACATCCAGATTCACAACAATACTCATAGCATCGTCCTCTTTCCCGGGAGATCCCTCTTGCATAACAGCCGTCTCCGCCGCAAAACATCCGCCCCCGTGAAGTTCCTCCCGCTTCCGGATCTTTTTACATGTTCCGGGCGGGATACCGCTGTCTTTCTCCGAATTTTTCCGCGCTTCGGATCACTCCTGCGCTATACGGTGAGGTCGTTTTCCTCCTTGTAGCGCACCGCTTCCTCGAACACGCAGGCCAGCACCTTGCTGAAAAGCCCCGCGATCACAAACACCAGGATCACCACGCCCATGGCCACGGTCATATAGACCACGCTGCGCACCACGGACATCAGGGCGATAAAAAAGCTCCAATTCCCCATCTTCCGCAGGCTCACCACATTTTCCTGAACAAAACAATCCTCCGCCAGTACGGTCCTGAAGATCCTGCGCAGCTCCCGGATCAGCACTACCGCCGAAACGCCCAGAACGAAATAGATGATCACCGTTTCCTCATAATGACCCACCATATAGGGAAGCTGCTTCTCGACCCAGCGGATGCTCCAGGGGAGGGACAGCGTCACTAAAATCCCCCCGTAGAACATAAAATCCAGAAGATACTTTGTCCCCATCGTCAAAATCTTTTTTTTCTTCAAAGCGCTACCTCCCGCCCGCCGAAGCGGACTCCGCAGATCCCCGAACGCCGCGCCGGAATACGATTCCCCGCAGTCGTTCCGGGCCTGTGGTTTCTTTCGAGCCTTATGATACCTTCCATTCTTTTCAAATCATTTTCAGTTCTTTTCAGTTATGCCAAGCAGCTTTCAGTTATGCCAAATCGTTTTCAGTCATTTTCGGTTATTTTCAGTTATTCCCAGTCATCTTCAGCTATTTTCAGTCTTTCCGGTTATTTCTGGCCCTCGTTTTCTTCCTTGTACCCAATATAGCACGGTGCAAATTGATTGTCAATATATTTTTATCGAAATTCGATAATTTTTATTGATATTCAATAAAGGTTCAATAAAGGCGGACGCTATTTTATTCTACATAAAGATATAATCCATTAAATCTGCCCCTCTGCTAATAAACGGCTCATAAATATCCTCTGTATCCAAGTCAAAAACATCAATCAACTCTCCGCTTAAATGATTTATGAGCGATAAAGATAACCAGTTGGATTCCGGTACAAACATAATGTTTCCGCCATGACCTCTTAATACATCTTCGCTATACTCCTCTCTAACCATCATTGCCTTTAGCTCCTGATCGTTCTTTATATATTTCATCAACTCATAAGAAGCATCTCTGTCATTGATATTTGCAGTCTCTACATAGTTAATATAGATCTGAGCCCGAACATTTCCTTCAGCTGTCAACTGCAATTCGTATTCATCAAAATAAGCCGATGCAATGTACCCGCTATACCACAGGCAATGACGGCAACCCTTTAATAATGCATCCCGATTGAAATGAATATCTATTTCATATTTCAGGTTCTCGGCCTGAATCTTCTGAACATGATATTCTCCAGAATCGTCACCGCTCAATACTTTTGATGGCGGCATAAAAAACTGAACCAATGGGATATCCAATCCCTCACATATCTTTTCGATAACGGATACTGTTGGTGTACTTTCATTTCGTTCTATTCTTCCATAGTACTTATCATCTATACCCGCCCTTTCAGCTATCTGCATTTGAGTCAATTTATAATACTCACGCAGCCGTTTCAGCCTTTGTCCAACATCAAAACTCATTGCTGATACCCTCTTTCCATTTTTGTCGACCGCATATATGCGGTCTAAATTTTATTGTACCACAGATATAATGACAATACAATTATTTTTATGGAAGTGCTGACTATGACAAACGATAACATCTGGATTTTGACCGAAGAACGCCCCAAAGGTCATGTTGTTCAAAAAATATTAGAATTATATGCTGTCGATTTTCATGACACTGTGAACGCAGAAGGGATTTCCATAGAGCCAATCATAAAGTCAGGCAAATTTGAATTTACATATGAAGTAAAAAATGTGTCTATAGGTATGGCAGGTAAAGTTTTCATAAAAACAGTAAGCGGAAGCTCCAGCTTTTTTGATTTTCTTCTCTTCAGGCAGCCAGACGCACCTATAGAAGGCTCTTTTGCCGAAGCTCCGCTTATGGCCATCGAAGAAACCAAGACGGGCGATGATGAATCAAGAAATACAGGGGTATCTCAAAGAGGTTCTAAGTTTGTCTTTATAGATGAATTCTATCCTCACACAAAGACATACATGCTCTATAACGAAGAACATGCCAGAGACGACAACAGGAAGCCGAGCGATACGAGTGTTTTTGGTACAAATGTTCTGCTCACACTGGGGGCTGTCATCGTCGGAAAGGACACATCAAAATGGTTTAAACCATTCAGATCTGTCGACGAACTTATACAGTTTAAAAGTAGTATGAGAAAACCTCCTGCCGGCAATGTCCCAATTGAAATCACTGAATATGATGATCATATTGAGATTTCCGGCAGATTATCAAAGCCTGCGGACGCAGGAAATATCGGGCATGATCCCAACATAGGGGGGCTCTCAATGATTTCAAAATGTCTGAGAGTATTAGGTTGGGACAAAGACATAGTAATTACCTTACACGGTGTAACGCAGGATTACGTTGACAGAACACACGGAAAAAATAAATTCTTATATATTTGCAGCCGATTAAACATGCGCCTTGACGGAATCGATATGCCTGTAAGCACCTCTCTTCCGGAACAATACTGGCACTATGAAAGAAGCTCCGAAAAAGTTGCATCCATTCTCTTGCATATGGTTTGTTCAAAATACGGAATGAGTTGTGTGTACGAGAATCACGCTGGTTGTGAGCGTGGTTATTTTTGGACAAAAGATCGCAGAGAAATCACTCTTCCTAAGAAGGATAAGCACGGTAATAATCTATTACTTCCTGATGTCGTCCTTTATGATGAAGCAACAAAACAGATATTGCTGGTTGAAGGCAAAAAGTTATCTACACTTCAAAACGGAATTGATGAAATCAAAGGTTACGATAGGATTGAGGAAGACTACATAAATAAGTTTTATCCCGGCAGCAATGTACTGCGCTGTGTAAGCATATTTGGAGGCAGCATGACCGGACATCTTCATCAAGATGTTTTAATCTATGTGAATCTAAGCGGAAGAATTTTCATCAATCCTAATGCTCCTGAATGCGTTAAAACAGCTTTTCACAAAGAAGGTGTAACCATATGATAAGAGATATTTATGTGATTCCGGATGATCTTTATCAAGAGGCGCTGGATTATGCCAGAGCTTCTCGCGCTTTTACCTCGAACCGTCATGATTTTCACCCTGGCGGACTAAATAACAAACAGCAAAAGATGTTTGAGGGCAAGCTCGGCGAAAAAGCATTTAAAATGATGCTGATCGACAACCATTTCTCTTTTGAGGAGGATCACTCTTCCCCAGAGGAACGCGACGAGTTTGATTTTGTCCTTCAGAAGCCAGGTCTTACGAGATTATTAGTTGATGTAAAAACGCGAACCAAGGCCTTTCATACCCGTACTTTAGAAATGGTTGAGCAATATACTAACCATCCAAAAAATATTTATGTTTCAGCGAGATTGTACGAGGGAACCCGCGAAGTCACACTTTTAGGTTGGTACACTGCTGAAGACATGCTAAGCAAAAACCAAATCGAGAATAATGGATACCTTGACAATTATGTAATGTACGATCCGGATCTTCGATCAATGAACTCCTTCTTAGAAACCTACTCAAATTATATTAACTAAAAATTGGCCGGCACATCGCTATGCCGGCCATTTTTATTTTTCTTTTCTAAAAACCAAGATATACTGATGAATCTGATTTGCGACAAAACAAAAAGGGTATCCATACGGATATAGTTTTGTCGATTCATCTGACCATATCTTCATTCCCTTGTAATAAACAGTTTCTATTTCATTGATCTTGTTTATAACTTCTGCATGAAGTAGATTGACCTCTTTCTTATGCGGCTGCAAATCCTTGATAAAAATCACAATATAGCCCCTGGCCTTGATATATGGAAGCGTAAGTTCAATAGATTTTTTCAAAGTGTCCAGGAATCTATCCTTATCCATATTTCCCAGATCTTTTTCACTTTCAGTAAAGGGGGTTGATGTCTTGCCATAAACACTTATATCCCCGCCGGTCTTTTCTTTGCTCATCATGTTGCCATATGGAGGATCAATAAGCATAAGGCTTATTTTTTCCCCGTTTAAGAAGTGATCAACAGCCTGCTTTTTCTCTAATATCTCTATACAATCTCCGCAAATTGTACTTTGCTCATCGAGCTCAAGCTCTTTTGACGCCGCTTTGTATGCATTGATGTATTCAGGATTCAAGTCAATTCCTAATGCCCTGCGATTTGCCAAAGACGCACCTATAAGAGTTCCACCGACACCCATAAATGAATCAAATACAATTTCATCATGCTTGGTAAAAAAGTATATTAAATCCCGCATCAGCTGGGGCGGTTTAGGGGTCGGATGTATTTTTCGTATCTCATGCGCATATCCCTCTTTTCCTCTGGTAGGATAATGCGTGGCGAATACTGAATTAATAAACAAAGTCCAATCTCGACCATTCATATCATTCAGCTTATTGTCTAAATGATATTTTTGTCCATCCGGCATTATAACACAACGCTTCTTGTTTCCATAGACTTTTGCATTTTCTATATCTTCTGCCACCCAAAAAGGAAGCGTCGACAAATCATAATCAGGATACACTTCCAGAAAAGGTGTAAACTCTTCTAAAGATCCAACTTCATCTGCTGACAATTCATTTCCTCCCATGTATAGTTTGTCACAAGAACTTCCATCGTCTTTGCATCCCTATCCTTAAAGTGGTAACTGCAATTTGAATATTTCTTATCCAGATACGTGACACAATATTTTTCACTCCACTTGATTAACTTTTCATTCCTATTTCCCTTATGATAGAAGACATTTGACAGGGCAAAATACATTTCACTGTCATTTATTCTATCTAAAAGTTCGAGAAGATCAGTATCCTCTTCTTGCGTCCAATCGCCAAATCCTCTTTTTCCATCATTATAGGAACCAGTTGTGATGAGGTATGGCGGATCACAGTATACAACCCCGCCTTTTCCAACCTTATTAAAATCAAATTCTCTAAAATCACAGCTGCTTAGAATAATGTTTTTTTCTTTCAGTGCTGTCGAAAAACGAATCAAATTGTTTTCTATACTGCTATTATAACTACTCCTATCCTTGCCAAAAGGAGTGTTAAATTGAAAGGAATTATTGAACCGAATTTGATGATTAAATGCATAGCATGTTAAAACGAATAGCATCAGAGGGCTTTTTTTTGTATTATAATCTTCTCTGAGTTTATTATATCCATCAACATTTTGCTGATCTAACGAATAAAATGTGATTTTCTCTTTTATTGCTTCAATAATCTCACATGCAGGTGTTTTTTGAAAATACTCGTATAGCTCTATCAAGCAGTCTATCTGATCATTCGCATATATGGTATCAGCTGTAACATTTATTCCAACATTCATGCCTCCGGCAAATAAGTCAACAAAGCACTTATTACCGGCAGGAAAGCTTGAGATTATTCTGTCTAACAATTTGTATTTTCCACCCGTATAATTCAACGGCGATTTTATATACATCCAGTTTGGCCTTCCATTATTTTTCTACATAAACCAGGAGTTCTTTCAATTGGTCTGTCAATGTTGCGTTTCTGCTCTTGTATCTCCGGTAAGGTATCTCATATATTTTGAAGGTACCTTCTTTCCCATATTTCTTCATTACTTCTTCTATCTCAGAGACAGACATCAAGCCATCAGTACTATAGCTAAGTATGATATGCTTAAACTGTGCATTTTTTATTAGCTCATCAAACGCTGGAACAGCCTTTGTTTTTAAACAAAAATCCGATTTTTGGTTTTCGTATTGCCGTTGACCGGTAACCCCACACACTTCGGGAAAATCATATTTTGCTGCAGTTTCCAAAACATGATAGTTCGGAAGGTATTGCCTTCCATTGTATGGCGGGTCAATATACAAAACATCTCCGCCAATATGCCTCAATAGTTCTACCCCATCACAATTGTAGGATTTGTTGTTTTTTCCATTTGTCGTAATATCTAATCTGTAAACTTCATATTTTTTATAGGAACGTCTTTCCCATTCTTTATGAAAAGCCCCATATGTTCCTGACGTGTTTGAAACAAACGGAACGCCTTCGACGATGCAGGCAACCAAATAAAAATACTCGTCTTCCGAAATGAGACCATTTTTATACCAGTCCTCTACTGTGTTTCTTGCAAAATCGATCCTTAATGCATTCTCGTCCGTCACATACATTCTGCCGCCGGCAGGGGCATAGGTATTCTGAAAGAATCGCCTTTTCTGCTCAAGAACTTCCATATCCGAATTACTCATCGAATTAAAATAATCAATAGGATCCTGAATGGATAAGCTTGATCTCAGCACTTCAAATTCCGGAACACAATCGTTTTCTATCGTCCCTTTCTGTAATACATACGAAAAATACAAAAGGTCATTGGAATAAATCTCATACCATCTTTTGAAAAATCTTGCTACAGTCGCAGTTCCGGAAAATATATCACATAAACTCTTTGCATCAGGTGCCTTTTCATCAATCACAGCCTTTATATTATCCAGCAACAAGGTCTTGCAGCCTATAAATCTCATTGTTTATTTCCTCCATATCAATCATTTCCTGCGACTTCTCGCTGCAGAAACTCCTATGCTCCGGGTAATCTTTCGTCATTTTCTTACAGTGATTTGTTCTGCCGAAAATAATGGGATCTATTCTGAACAAGATATGGTTTCCGGGAACTCAGTCATAGCTCTCGTTCCGTTCCTGCACCTCCTGGGCCCGCTGCTGCTCCGCTTCCAACTCTTCATCCGACATCAGGCCGCTCTGGTGCCAGATATACTCAAAATAGTTGAGATCCAGGATCTGCATGGACGCGTAGTATTCGGAATCCACCAGTTCGATCATCGTATTCAGGTAGGCTTCCTTCATCTCATCGCTGTAGCTTTCTGCCAGTTCGGACCACACGGCCTCCCCATTCTGACTGTTGTAGCGGACCAGGTCCGTGAGAAAGCTCTTATTGTAGATCACCGCCTTATGAATCGAATCGGAAAAGATATCCCGCCCCATCATAAACCGTGAATCGTACTCTATCCCGAACAGGTTGAGAATCGTCGGAAGAATGTCCACATTGCAGCAGTATGTGTCCGTGACAATATTTTCTTCCATCCCAGCGTTGTAAATGATGCAGGTGGATTGATACATTTCAAAATTTCTGTCCAGTTCATGGCCGACCAGCTCATTGGCAGCATTCTGGGAGAGATTATAGGGATAATGGTCCCCCGCGATCACGATCACGGTGTTGTCCAGTTTCCCCGCCTCTTCCAGGCGCTGCAGCAGATACTCCATCGCCTTGTCCAGCTCCCGGTTGCCCGCCAGGTATCCATATACCTCCTGGCTGTGCCCCTCTCCCATTGTCTCTTTCACAAAACCAATGTTCTTCTGGCAGATCGCATTATTGTTGTAGTAGGGGCCATGACCGCTGAAAGTCATATAATAGGCGTGGAACGGTTCCTCGTCAATGTAATCGTCCACCGACTGCTCCATGAGCTCCAGATCCGATGCCGGCCAGGAACTGGTGAAATCCATGCCGTCCTTGTAAAATTTACACTCATAGCCCAGGTTCGGCCAGGAAAGGCTGCGGCGGTAATACCTTCCATAGTAGTTATGGAACGCGTGGGGTTCGACGCCCATTTCTGCAAAGAGATCCCCCAGGCCCATGGGCATATAGCAGGAGGCCGACTGGGAAAAGCTCCCCACATCCGTCCCCGCGTCCGCTTTTCGGGAAAAATCGGGCCAGAGACTCGTATCAAAAGCAAACTCCCCGTTGGTCGTAGTATTCTTAAAACTGTTGTAATAATTTTCCAGAATAATCCCGTGGCTCGCCATCTCTGCCAAGGTCGGCGTCACATTTTCGTCTATGGCATAAGTCCAGAAGGATTCCGCGCAGATATAGATCAGGTTGTATCCCTCAAACATTCCCGTGTACTCGTTGGTTTCCGAGGCGCCCCGGCTGTCCAGATACAGTGCCAGTTCCCGGAGCTCTTCATCGTCCGTCTCCTGCTCCGCAATCTGTTTCAAGTCGATCTCCTCATAAATATGGGGCTCCTGCTGGGGCAAAGGATCCTCCTCCGGTTCCTCCCCGCTGCTCTCACCGGAACTCTCCACATTTCCGGACTCCGTATCCTCCGGCGGGACGCTCTGAGACTGTGAGGGTTCACCGGATTCTTCCCGTTCCCAGCTTTCGTCCGTCTCCGTGTTTTCCATATTTGTTATAATACTGGTGTCCACGACCTCAAGGGTCTCCTCCCTTGCCGAAAAAAATCCCAAGTGAGCAGAAGTTATCTCCAGAACCGTGGAGGTCAGAGCGCCCAGCCGGGACGCCGTAATATCCGTAGGGGACAATGGATCACGATAGACGCTGTATGCGGACTGACGGCCTGTACCGCCCAGCCGGGTCGACTGACCTCCGAGAATCCACACAAGGACTGAGAGAATCAGGATCAGCAGCCTTGGCCGAACCGGGATCTTCCCCGGATTCCAGCGGCGCAGACCACCGCAGATTCCCACCGCCAGGGTGGGAAGCAGAAACAGCAAGATACCCCAAAAGCTCTTTTTGATCGCCTCCCCCAGCGTCCAGCCGAAATTTTCCACCGCCTCTGCTCCCATTCCCATCTGGGAGGCGGAGAAAAGGGAGCCAAAATTATTATAATACACCAACTGTGCTATGTAGTACGCTCCTAAAAGAGCCAGTAAAACTGTAGATACAATGACATTTTTCCTTCCGCTGAAAAACCCGTTGAGCGCAGTCAAAAACAACGCCTGCGCCGGGACGAAACAGAGAAAGAACCAAAAACCTCTCGTAATGCCTTCCGAGATATGACATCTCAGGACAATTTCCATATAAATAATGACCAAAGCATAAATCAAAAAATAATTTCCAGCAGTTTTAACAATACTTTTCCAGTCTTTCATCTCAAGTGTTCCTTAATGCCGATTGTCAGGTTACATAAAAGTTCCGCCGGCCGTCCCCTGCAGACAGCAGAGGCCGTGATTTGCACGGCGCAGCAATTACCATGTCCCCCTCCCATAATTATGTCAAAAAATTCTAGCGTATGCGGATATTCTTTTCTCCGATGAGGATTTTACCTTCCTTTAAAAGACGTCCCACCGCACGCTTGAACTCGTTTTTGCTCATGCCAGTCTCATGAGTGATTACCTCTGGCGGCGCTTTATCCGTGAAGGGAAGCGATCCCTCATAACTGTCCAGCAGCTTCAGGATCTTTTCCGCGTCCTTCTCGATCTGCTGTGCCGGCTTCTCCCGAATGCTGAGCTCCAGACGCCCATCTTGCTGCAGTTTTACCACTCTTGCAGTGAGAACCTTCCCCAATTCCACCTCCCCGTAAAGTTCCTTCTTCGGTATCAATGCAGAATAACGGTCATCCACCGCTACAAAAGCGCCAAAATTATCGCTGAGTTCATACACTCTGCCGCTGACGCGGTCGTCTTTTTTGTAAGGACTGTCCGACCTGAGATTTTGGTACACATTCATGGTGGCGCACAGACGGTCACTCTTATCCACATACAGGGCCACAAGGACCTGGTCCCCGGCGCTGACCTTTCCTCTCTGCTGCTTAAAAGGCAGAAAGAGGTCTTTTTCAAGCCCCCAGTCCAGGAAAGCGCCAATCTTTCCCACCTGGGCCACTGTCAAAAGCGCTGTCTCTCCCATCATCAGTTTTGGTTCACGCGTGGTCGCAATCAGGCGATCCCTGGAATCCCGGTACAGAAAAACCGTCACCGTATCCCCGGTCTTTGCGCCCTCCGGAACCTGCTTTGCCGGAAGAAGGACGCTCTCCTCCCGTTGTTCCATGGTCTCCGCCAGATAAACGCCGAATTCCACCCGCTTCACTATGACAAGATCCTGTTTTTCTCCTAAACGCAAACTCATTCTGCAGCTCTCTTTCTTCCGTCAGCCGGATATCGTACTCTCCGGCCCGGCCGTGGTATCAAACTCCACCGCCGCATAAACTTTCCCGTCTCCGTCCTGAAATGACACAAATGTCATGTCTTCATTTTCCACAAGATATGGATAAAGGACGTCCCCTAAAAACGCCTGTTTCTTATACTCTACCCGGAGCTGGCGCACCTGGCCATGTCCCCGGTTCAGACAGTCCTCCGCTATCGCCACATACTGCCCATTGTTCACATGGCGGTTTGCATCTAAATGATGAGGGCCTATGGTTATGCCATCCTGCTGCCTGCCCCCCGCAGGTATCACGATCTTCCTGTCCGCATATTCCATCTCAAGAGGTTCTTCCGGCCTGTACGCCTCGTACATCTCCGGAGGGACCGCCACAGGTTTCCCGCTCGTCAGATCGATCAGTGCCCAGATGCTGTTGGCTTTCGCCAGATACCGTCCCTCCGAATCCCGCATAAAAAAATTCCGGCAGCCTATAAAGCCGCGGATCCGGTACGGTATGGTCCCAATGGTCACCGTCTCCCCCAATTCCGGGTATCTCTCCGCCGTGATCTGCCAGGAGCTCAGCACCCAGGCAAGCTTCCGCTCCAGCATGTAGCCGAGGCCCATTCCCACCGCTTCCGACTGAAAGGTACTGCAGTCCTGGAAGTAATTCAAAAGGCCCAGCAGCGAAAGTTTCCTCTCGCTGTCTGTCTCGCTGAACCGTATTCTGCTGTCAAATGTGTACATGTCAAACCTCCCGCCCGGAGTCCGGGGCTTAGCCCGGCGTACTTTCCATCTTGTTTGCTTTTGCATTCCGGCTTTTGAATTCCAAGCTTTTGCATTCCGGGCTTTTGGATTCCGGGCTTTTGCATTCCGGGCCTTCGTATTCCGGGCTTTCGAAAACCAGCGATCTCAAACCTTTCTTTTCTTATTCTCTACCGCAGTCCCAGAAGCTGCAGCACGATCATCACGATCCAGATCACGCAGAATAAGGGGATCCCGATATTTCCAAAGATCACCGACAGCCTCTTTCCTTTTTCAATAGGCTGCTTCATGGGC
>CANQCF010000066.1 GCA_947589505.1 uncultured Acetatifactor sp.
GCCAGCTCCAGGCGGGTCTTCTGGCTGCTGACCGTGGTTTTCATCTGCTTCTTTAACTGCTTAAACTCCTCATAGGCGGCGTTTGCCTTCTCCTCGTCGTCCCTTTTCCCGGGGGCGGGCATATTCTTGAGTTTCTTTCCGCTCTCGTCAAAGACCTCGATTTCCAGGGCCGGGGTGATGGTCACGGTAAACTGTCTCTCGCCGTAGTCGAACCGGCGCTCCATATTTTCGTCGAAGCCCAGATCCGGGACAATCTTGTCGGAGAGTTCTTCTATGGTTAGTCCCAGCTGGGAAGCGGCG
This sequence comes from uncultured Acetatifactor sp., assembly GCA_947589505.1. Taxonomy (GTDB): domain Bacteria; phylum Bacillota; class Clostridia; order Lachnospirales; family Lachnospiraceae; genus Acetatifactor. The sequence continues at coordinate 301 of CANQCF010000066.1, forward strand.
TAACTCAGAGCTTTCCCGGCGGCCTCCTTCACCTGTTTGAACTTAAACTTCCGTGAGATCCCGTCCACGATGAGAAGAGCCTGGGGCTGGGGATTCAGCGCCAGCGCCTGTACCGCGTCGCAGGCAATAGCGCCCCGGGCAGCCTGGGGCCACTCGTTGATCTGGTGTTTCAGCTTCTCCACGATGCCGGCGCCTCCGTGGATCGCTGCGGCATAGAGCACCCAGCGCTTTTTGGACTCGGCTCCCGCCTCCATCCAGCGGTCGAAGAGTTCATTGGCGTACAGCGCAAACTCCCCCTCGTCCAGTTCTTTTGCAAGAACTGCCGCCGCAGGATTGACGCCGCAGGGATTCATAGAGGAATAGCTGAGCCAGATGGCCTGCAGGTATTCCTTCGGCGCCTCTGTGCCGTCTTTTTTATGTACCGTGGGAAAAGGCGGTCTGTTCTCGTAGGCCCAGGCAAGGCTCCGCTTCTTTCCGCCTTTGTGGAGTTCTTTCACGAGATCCTCCGCTCCCGCAGGGGCAGTCTCCGAACCTTCCTCTTTCTCCAGGTGCAGCGCATTTTCCAGAAGTGTCCTGATTTTGCCGTTCTTTTCCTTTTCCAGTGCCTCCGTCAAAATGCCGGTATAGGCTCCCTCCTGATTCCAATGAGAAAGGGTCTGGACCGCCAGCTCCCGCTCCGTCCCTTTTTTAGAAGTGAGAAGCGCCTTGACATCCTCCTCCCAATCCTTCTGAGCGAAGAGGATCGCCTGAAGCGTCTCCTTCACCACTTTTGAGCTGTCCTGGGAAAAACTGAGGATTTCATCTTTGTAAGCCTTTGGATTCTCCCCGTAGACCAGAAGCCCCAGGTATCTTCCGGCAGCGCCCGCATCCCGGAACGCCTGGATCGTCTCCTCTTTCCTCTCAGACAGGTACTTCCGGAAGACATGGGTCGCGCCGGTAAAAAACGCCGTCTTCTGCTCGTCGAACCATAGGACATCCCTTATCATGGCGGCAAAGTTTACCTGGCGCAAAAGATCTACGCCCACTCTGTCAAAGCTCTCGAACAGCTCCTTCACCTTCGTCTCCATATCGCTGTCTTTCTGGGTCGAAATATAATAAGAAAAGAAGTTGTCGCAGCCTCTCACCGCCATATACGTCACGTATCTGTCGACAAAATCCTGATCATCATAATTCTTCAGATAGGTATTCAACAGCGTATGAGCGTTGTTTCCTCCCCATCTCGAACCCATCTGATCCGAATAGGCGTAGATTGCCGTCACCGGCTCCTTGCCGCGCAGGAAATCCTTCAGAACCGTTTCAACCGCCGCGTTTCCCTCGGGGACAAGGTTGTCGATCAGCTTCTCCTGGTCCCTGTTGCAGCCCCCGCTCTTTCTCTCGCTCAGGATTTTTTTATGCAGGATAGGATCTTCCTTTCGAATCAAACCCAGCATATAACTTGCGCTGTCAAAGTTCATCTCCTCCATAACCGCAAGAAAGTCCTCCCGGCTGCTGTGGAACTGGGCTTCCAGAATAGACCAGTTTTTTCCCCTCACGGCCCAGGCGATCCATTCTTTCGTATCGATCCCAAAGACTTTGTCATAGTTCATGCCATAACGGTCTACGTCCACTTTCCCGGTGGAAACCATCCGGCTGATCTCTTCCATAACATGCATCATGCGCGCGCAGTCCACCGCAAGGAACAGTTCCACCGCCATCTTTAATACAGCGGAGAGCCCGTAATTTAAGTAGGCGGTGCCGCCCACAAGCTGAAGGAGGAATTCACTCTGGACCGTACAGACGGCGGCGCGTCTCTTAACGCTCTCGTCCACCCGCTTTTTCTGCAGGGCCTCCTTTAATTCCTGAACCGCCGAAGGGTCCTGGCTGCCGATCACCTTGTCAAAGGTATTGACAATGATGCCCTCGTATCGCTCTAAAAGCTCCTGATCCTTGGGATCGGACAGAACGCCCTCCGCCGCATTTTCCTCTCCCGCCCCGTCCTTTTTCGAAAAGAGCTTTCCAATGCCGGAGAGAAGGTTTTTCGCGCCCTCCGTCTTCCGGGCGGCCGGGTCGGGATATTTCGCGAGAAAATAGCACGCCATCAGGAACAGCCGTCCGTTGGCATTGCTCTGGCTGCTGTATTCTACGGCTTTCCGCAGGCTTTCCAAATTCCCGGCGGCCGTCTTCAGTATTGCCTCCACGCTGTAACCCCTAAGGCTCCAGGTACTGCCCACGATAGACTGCGCCATCACGGCCAGCATCTTCGCCGGTTCCACCCCGGGAAGCTCGTTTGCATTTGTCACTTCCACCGCAAGCAGGGGTTCGCAGGTCGCCTGCCCGATGGAAAAGAGGACGTTAAAAAACTTCCCCGCCTCTTCCTTTCTGCCCTTTCGAAAATCGCTCCGCAGCAGGTCGGGGATCTCCGTTCCGCTCACGCCTGAGAGATCCTGGACAGGAAAGCTCTCCAGAGTCTCCAGGGGAGTCTCGCCCTTTAAATAGGCCTCAACAGCGTTCACCCTCTCCGTTGGCAGATTCAGTTTTTCGATTGCCGCCACCTTTTTTTGAATTTGCATATCCTGCGGTGTCATCATAAAGTTTCCTCCCTCTTATCATAGTTTTCTGCCGCCATGTCATAAGCCGCTTTTTCCCGGCATAAGGTAACGTATTCCATCAGACCGCACAAAATGTCCGCCGGTCTTTCCCTCTCTCCTCCGCTCTCTTTTTTCATGCGGTGCCGTCGGCCCCTTAAATCGGCGCAGAGATCGCCCAGGGTCTTTTCCAGATACCCCATCCCATACTGCCCGGCAAGCCCCGACAGTTTCTCCATCTCCTCCAGGGCCGCGTCCGCAGGAGTATCAAAGCCGCTCTGCAAAGTGATCTCCAGCGTCATCAGGATCTCTTCCAAAAAGTTTGCCAAAACCCGGCCCGCCTGGCTCCTTGCGGAAGGTTCATCCCCTGCAGAAAGTTCAGGCTTTTTCTTTTCGGGAAGATTCTGCGAAACCTGCTGATCCGCTTCGCCCCCGTCCGGCTGCCCGCCCGCAGGAACAATGGAAGTTTTCCGGCTGCCCTCCGGGTCCTGCTGCCCTTCTGCAGGAACAACGGAAGTTTTCCGGCTGTCTTCCGGGTCCTGCTGCCCGCCCGAGGGAACAACAGGCGTTTTCCGGCTGCCCTCCGGCAGATCAATAACGGCTATAGGATACATACAGATCTTTCCGTCTCGAAGATAGATCCTTCCGAAGATGCAGGGCGGCCGCTCCGGATTTACGCGCTCCAGATAACGAATCCCCCAATCCTCTTTTCTGGAATATGTGAGCTCCACCGTCACCTCTCTCCCGGCGCCGTCAAACAGGGACAGGGTGAGTTTCTGCGCCTTGTCGTCAAAAACCGCCTTTTTGCAAAAAGAGGGCTGTAAAAAGACCAGGACCTGCTCCTCCCGCAGGCTGTCCTCCTGTTCCCGGAGCCAGTCGTCCTTCTTTCGGATCCGCTCCTGAAAGAGTTTTCGGAAATCCTGATAGTACCACTTGGTTTCCTGAAAAGGAATACTGTCCTCTACGGACTTTGCTTCCGCCCTGGACTCCTGGCTGGAGGAAAGGCGCTTCCGCTCATCGCACTTTGCACCCGTCAGGCGAAAGGCGGCCCGCGCCATATCCTCCAGCGTCATTTCCAGCCCCCAGGGAGCCGGACTGCGCCCCGGATTCCCCCTCCTGTTTTTATTGTCATAAAACATCGGCCGGGCCATGGTATAAGTATACCACTCCTGAGTGTTTTCTTCCAGCAGATATATGGTCTTCCCCGCGTAACCGCTCTTGCTCTCAAAGTCCCGAACCGCCGCACCCTTAAGATCCAGGTTTCCGACCTCCAGATATTCCGCCCGGAACTCTCCGGCCAGCCTGGCGATCTCTTCGGCGCTCTCCGTCTCCAAAAGAATGCTCACCCGCCTGTAAAGTCTCGCGATCTGGGTCAAAAGGTCCCGGGTCTGAAAGGAAGCCACTCTCTTTAAATATTTCTGGTAGGATTCCTGCAGGGCCCGAAAGTATCCCTCAAAATTTGCCAAGGCGGCCTGGTGGGCGACCAGGGCCAGCCGCTCCAGATTGTTCAGGATCTCCGGGGAAGTCCTCGGAAGTCCCGTTTCCATCAATTCCAGCAGGAAACGCTTCATCTGCTCCGCGGCCTCCCGGATCTCATGGAGCTGAAAGCCGGGGCTCTCCAAAAGCTCTGCGGAGAGCTCTTCTTCCGTAGTGCTGCCCTCCTCCAGCTTACACCAGAGGATCGCTTCGGCCTTATGGGGGCAGAGTCCTTTTTTGTGACAGGTACAGGAAGAATATTCCAGGGGAGAGATGAGCGTCACTCGCCAGGCATCCCCGGGAAGCTGCACCACTGCCACGGAGGATCTGGTGATCCGGGCCCTTTCCCCGGATTTCTTCTGTTTCAAGAATGTCTGATAATTTCGGGCGCCCATGGCTTTCCGCAGGGTGCTCAGGGGATAAGCGGCAATCTCCCGGGACAGGGCCCGGGCCATATCTTCCTGCTCCTGAGGTACAGAAGCCTGGGGCGCGGAAGTTCCCCCGACCTTCGAAATCTGCGGGGCTGAATCGTCTGTCGCCGCGGCAGGCGCTGATCCGGCAGGGGCGGCATCGTCAGCGGGAGCCTGTACCTCCTGCTGGGACTGCTGCTGCATGGAATTCTGTGTTGCTCCCACCCCCGCCTGATTTGCTTGCTGGGGCTGCTGCCCGGAAGCCTGTTCCTCTGCTGTCCCCGTCGGACTCGCTTGTTGGGACTGCTGCCCGGAAGACTGTGTTGCCGCTGTTTCCGCTTGATTCGCTTGCTGGGACTGCTGCCCCGGAACCCGTGCCTCTGCCGCCCCCGCCTGACTTGCTTGCTGGGACTGCTGCCCGGAAGCCTGTTCCTCTGCTGTCCCCGTCGGACTTGCTTGCTGAGACTGCTGCCCACACGCTTCTTTCAGCACCAGGATCCCCAGGATCACATGGCGGCAGATGCTCCGGGAGGGGCAGGTACACCGGCTCTCCCCCAGAGGCATACGGATCGTAACAGTCTCCTCCCCTACTTTTACGCTGGCTTCCTCCCCTAGGGACAGGATCTCCGAAACCGTTTCTTCCTTATCTTTATAGGCCCTCTTGACAATCCCCTTATTGGCAAGCCCGATCAGATAATCGTCCCCTACGGCCGCCAGCTGTGCCTTTAAGTCCATCATGCTATGATCTCCCCCACCCATTCCGCAAGATGCTCCGGAGTCATGGCGCCCACATAGGCCCCCATATCCGCCAGCGCCGCCGCGGCGTTCCGGTCATAATTGGGATTTGCCTCCAGGTCCAGGGCCGTGAGCGCAAGGAGCTTTGCCCCGGACTCGATAATCCCCTTGCTGACGCTGTATAGATTGTGATAGCCCCCGCCCTCGTACAGATCCGTCACCAGCACCAGGATGGTCCGGTGGGGGTTCTCGATCAGCGTCTCGCAGTACTTCAGCGCACCCGCAATATTGGTCCCGCCTCCAAGCTGGATGCTCATCAGCGTCTCCACCGGGTCGGTGACATACCCGCTCAGGTCTACGACATTTGTATCAAAGATCACCAGCTTTGTGTCCAACATGGGAAGCTTTGCGAAGATCCCCGCCATGACCGCGCTGTGGATCACGGAATCCAGCATGGATCCGCTCTCGTCCACGCAGATGACCACCCTCCAGCGGTTAAAGCGCCTCAATCTGGCGTTGAAGTACACCTGCTTCAGCACCAGCTGACCCGTCTCCGTGTCATAATTCTTCAGGTTCTCCCGGATCGTCCTTTTCACATCCAGGTTGCGGGCGCTCCTGATGGGGCTGCTGGAATTGCGGTTCAGCTTCCCGAAGAACGCAGGCCGCAGTTCCTGTTCCATCTTTCTGGAGATTTCCTCCGCCACCTTCCGCACGATCTCCCGGGCCAGGGTCAGGGTCTCTCCCTTCATCATGTCCTTTAACTGCAGCACGGTTTTCAGAAGCTCCCGGTTGGGCTCCAGCTTCCGAAGAACTTCCGGATCCGTGAGAAGCTCTGTCATGCCGTATTTTTCCAGAGCGTGGCGCTCCATGATCTCCACTGTCTGCTTCGGGAACAGCTTTTTGATCTTTCCCAGCCAGGTGGGCGCCGTCAGCCTGGAATCCTCCGAGCCGCCGCCCCGGATCTCCTGTTCCTCCCCGTACTCCCGGGAGTAGAGGTAATCAAGAACCTGTTCCATATCCGCATACCGCAGATCCTCCCCGGAAAAAGGGATCTGTGACGACGCGTATTTTCCCAGCGTCAGCCGCCAGCGGTTCAGAATCTCCTGTTCATCCATCGCTCTTTCCTCCCGCGCTCATATTCGCTCTCGCGTACGCGTCCAGCTCCCTGCCGTAATCGGACCAGGCGGGCAGCACTTCCCGGCGCTCTGTGACCGCTTCCCGCCCGCGCCCGTGAAATCCCGCCGCCGTCTCCGCGATCCGGTCGATCTCCCGGGGCGTAAAATAGGTAAAGGCCATGCGCAGTTCCGGCAGAAGTTCCATGAAATCCGCGCCCTCCACCTGACCCAGAAACACATCCAGCATCTTTAAGAAACGACGGTCTGCAAACACCAGATCCCGGGCGGTAAAGAACAATCCCCGAAAGAACTGGGCGGTCTTCATAGCCTGCTTTTCGGTGCCGCTCAGATACCCTTTGCAGACCAGCTCCACCTCGTCCATGCCCGTCCTGCCGCCGCCGTACAGGATCCCCTGAATACAACCGTTGATCCCCGCCTGGATCCCGGGATCCCTCTGCATCGCCAGCAATGTCTCAAAAAAGGACTCCCGCTCTCTCAGAAGGCCGCCGTCTTCCCCCTCCCCTGTCTCCGGCCGGCCCGTGATCTGATACAAGAGTTTCAGGGCGTTCATGCAGCCCGTCAGCGCGTCTTCTTTCATGCCTGCAATGACCGGCAGCATCGAGATGGCTTTTCTCACATTCTCCAAAAGCAGCTCGTCAAACCGAAGCTCCGTCTGGTAAAGCCGCCCAAGGTCCTGCATCATCACCAGGGAATCCAGGGCGTCCGTCAGGGAGAAAAAGTCCGTGTCCTTCCGGATCAGCTCCCGGACCCGGCCGTAGATCGACTCCATCTGGTCCGCAAGACCCATCTCAAAGACCTGTACCAGCAGTTTCGCACCCTCCCCCGCCGTGAGGTCCTTTTTCAGCTTCTCTTTCACAAGGCTCACCGCCGCCTCTTCCAGAGTCGCGCCGTGAACGGACACATCCAGCAGGGCCGCATCCACCTGAACATTCCACTTATAGCCCCAGATCTCCCGCATCAGGTTTCGGTCCGTCCGGGCCGACAGGTTGGGACCTTTTTTCTTCCTGGCAAACTCCGTGTGCAGGAAGCCCATCTGATAGAAGAACATGCTCATCTCCCGGTGCTTCCGGGAGGAAAAGATCGACAGCGTCACCTCGGATTCCAGGGCAGCCCCGGTCTTCAGTCCGAATTTTTTGCACTGGGCCCGGAAATCATGGATGATCGGGGGCACGTCCGCCCCCTCCCAGAGACGCCCCATGCTCCCGCCGGTCATCTGCCTCCGCAGGACCCGCATGGGCGTATCCGTGGCGATATTGTATTCCCCCTTGACATAGGAAGACAGCACGGCGTCCAGAAGTTCATAGGCCCCCGGCTCCCGCTTCCCCCGAAGCGCCGCAAGCCCATCCGCCATCTGCCAGCCGCAGATCTCGTCGTAAGTGGAGGGGTAGCCTTCCTTCTTCCGGATTTCCTTGCCGGAAGAAATCAGGAGATCCAGTACCGCCCTTCCAAAAGGATGCTCTTCCTCCTGAATCACCCCTTCCCAGATCTTCTGGTAAAAGCCCGGAAAAGGCATCCCGCTGGCGTATCCGTTCAGGGCGTCCGCGGCCTCCATGGAATAGGGCATGAGATAGACGCCCTGTTCCGAGAGAGGGATCCTGACGGGGGCGTTTTTCTCCCGTGCAGTCTCCTCCTGTGCGATTTTATTCAGCCTGATACTTTCCCCGCCCGGGGCCAAGAGAATCCTCGGAGGATTCTGTCCGTCGCCCGCCTCCTTGCCTCCTTCTCTCTCATCTTCTTCCAACAATTCCTTGAGCCCCATGGTGTGAAAACCGCCCGTGACCACGAGGATTCTCGGAAGATTCTGTCCGGCACTAGGGCAGGCTTCTGCTTCTTTTTCCCCGCGAGGATCAGAACCGTTTCCTCCCTCTCTTCCCCCGGCAAGCTTACGGGCGTGTTCCAGGATCTTCTCCGCCATACGGCGCTCCCGGGCAAGGCAGCCCTCTTCCCGCAGGGCCTCCGCCGGCGTGTTTTCCCTGGCCTGGGCGCAGTAGGTCAGGAGATTGCGAAACCAGGTTTCATCCTCCATATCCAGCCCCGCGATCTCGAAATACTTCTCCCAGAACTCGTCAAAGTTCCTCAGCCCCGCCTTCTCGCAGAGGGTTTTCAGATATTGATTCTCCGTAAGGAGATAGTCGTCGTTGTAGTTCTGGCGCTCTTCCTCCCTGCGCAGGCCCTTTCCCTCCGCCTGAGAGAGCAAAATCTCCCCATAGGACAGGTCGATAAATTCCGCCGGGATCCCCAGGACCTTCCCCGCCCGCAGCGCCGCGAGCTCCGGCGAATATTCCAGAAAGGGATAATAACACCGATATCTCTCTTTTTCTTCGGAGATCGCCCCCGCCTTATCGTGATAGGAATAATAAATGGCAAAGGGGGCCTTCGTCTCCTCATGGGTCATCACCGGAAGCAGCGCATTGGCGTTTTCCGGTCCCTCCACCAATATGACGGAGGGTTTGCAGCTCTCCGCCATCCGGCGCACATGAAACGCGCAGGCCGGACTGTGATGCCTCACCGGAAGCAGGATTATCTCAACCATTTCCTGGCTTCGTAATATTCGCTCCATATACCGCCCTCTTTACTGCTCTTGTCTTTGATCACCGTGTTGAAATAACTCTTTACCTTTTCCAGATCCTCCCGGTTCTCCTTGGAGACGGCGCCCACCAGATTCTGCACCAGGCAGTCCACACTCATCCTCTCCCCCTCGTAGTAGTAACCTGTGATCATGGTCTGATAGTACACCGAGACAGCCTCCGCCGTGCTCATCACCGACGAGGGCCTGTCGATCCTGTGTCCGTAGGAGGAAACGCCCTCCCGGAGCTCGTGATAAGTGGAGGCAAGAAGCTCCGCCACATCCTCGTCCGGCGTCATCTGAATATGGCTCTCTTTTGCCAGCTGCCTTACCTCGTTCAATATAATTTGCTTCTCCAGGGCCACTTCCCGGACAGGCATCACCGTCTCAAAGTTAAACCGCCTTTTCAGCGCGCTGCTCATCTCGTTGACGCCCTTATCCCGGGTGTTCGCCGTGCCGATCACATTAAAGCCCTGACTGGCAAACAGGAAGCCGTCGTCCCCCAGCTCCGGAATACTGAGCGTCTTATCCGACAGGACGCTGATCAGACTGTCCTGGATCTCCGCCGGCGTCCTGGTGATCTCCTCAAAGCGCGTGATGATACCCTTTTCCATGCCCACATAAAGGGGCGCCGGAACCAGGGCCTCCCGGCTGGGCCCTTTCGCCAGGAGCAGCGCGTAATTCCAGGAATACTTGATCATGTCCTCGGTGGTCCCGGCGGTCCCCTGGATGGTGTTCGTGCTGACGCCGCTGATCGCCGCCGACAGCAGTTCGGACAGCATCGTCTTTGCCGTGCCCGGCTCCCCCACCAGCATCAGGCCCCGGTTCCCCGCCAGCGTGATGATGCAGCGCTCCACCAGAGCGTCGTTGCCGAAGTATTTTTTCTCGATCTGATACTCCTTTCCCTGATAGACAATAGGGGTTTTGCTCCCTAAGATAAAGGTGCGCACCGCCACGGGGGACATCTGCCAGTTAGTGGGCCGCTTCCCCTGGTCCGCAGCTTTCAGCGCCTCCAGTTCTTCCCGATACCGTATTTCCACAGGTGGTTTGATCGTCTCTTTCAAGATGGTTTCTCCTCTTTTCTTAAATGGTTGTCGTTCCGCCGCGCCCTCCACGAGGGGCGCAATCTCACTACTTCTATCTTAAACATTTTTAGCTGCCAATGCAACTAAGAAACGCGGAAAGATCTGCTTAAAATCGACAGCCGTATTCCTCATTTTTTATAACACGGCGTTCCTTCCACCTTACCTTGAAATAAAAGCCATTATAGACAGTTCCGCACAATATCTGTCTGCACCCGAAAGAAACAGGTACGCTGCAAAATGCTCTGCTTTCAATAAATATGATCCAAAAAACTTTGTCAAAGATAAGATGGTAGAAAAATTGACAGAAAAAGCTATAATTGTTTTGAAAACCCAGGGAATATTTTCTCTGAAATGTTGTCTTTATAGGTGAAGGCCTTCAAAATAAAATCATACGAAAAGGGGGATTGAAATGGAGGACCGGGAAATCATCGGTTTGTATTTCAAGCGGAATGAAAAAGCGATCACGGAAACAGCGGCGAAGTACGGTACATTTTGCCACAACATCGCTCTGAATATATTGTCAATCAATGAAGACGCGGAGGAGTGTGTCAACGACACCTATTTGCAGACATGGAACTCTATCCCGCCTCAAAAGCCGGATAAACTTGGCGCATGGCTCGGAAGAGTCGTCCGCAATACTGCCTATAACCTTTGGAAGAAAAACCACCGGCAGAAGCGCTATACGGGTATGGAGGAAATCCTGAATGAGTTAGAGGACTGCATACCCTCCCCCGATACTGTGGAACACAAGATCGAAGAACAGGAACTAACCAAAGTCATCAATGCATGGCTTGCGTCACTGCCGAAGAATGACCGTATCCTTTTTGTGCGCCGCTATTGGTATGGCGAAGCAGTAAACAAGCTTTCGCAGGAAAGCGGTATGTCTCCGGCCAATATGGCAAAGAAAATGTTCCGGCTTAGGCAAAATCTAAAATCCAGACTGGAAAAGGAGGGCCTCTCCCTATGAAAGAAAAGGAAACCTTAAAACTTTACAACAGCCTTACAAACATCGATGATCAATTTATCGTGGAAGCCCGGACAAAGGCAGGGCGAACAAAAAAGAATAATTGGTACAAATGGGCGGTTCCGGCGGCTTGTCTGTGCCTTGGGATTTGTGTTTTTACGATCTGCCGTCTGTTTTCTAATCCGGAGGATGGCCAGAGGGGAGGAGAGGGAACCCGGACAGAAGTGGTGGAAATAGGCAGTCTGGAGGAGCTTGCTTCATCCTATGGCAGTGATCTTTTGGCCGAAAAGTTAGTTGCCTCCGCCGCTAAAACCACCTCCATTCGTTTGAGCTACACCCAAGGCGAGGATGCCTCTGACCCTGCCGCCTGGAATACCCTCTCCATTAAAGGGGATTACAACGGAAATGATTTTACCCTGGACTGCAGTTTCGACGGCGAAAGCGACAGAAAAGACCAAACGGAAGCCTACGCCGTGACCCAATATGGGAATGTGGAGGTAACCATCTACCAGGAGGAAAGCGATTGGAGCGATCCCTATATTTATCGCGCTGCGTTCACTGTGGACGGCGTGGCCTACAATCTGTCCATCCATTCCGACGACCCGGAGGAAATCGATGATTATCTGAACATCCTTCTTGGCGAACCTGAAGACAGCAATACTCAGACCTTAACGGATGTACTGGGCTTCGATGTGTGCCGCGTTGAGATGGAGGAAATCAGCCCGCACCAGGTGATGTGGCACTATTATGTTGAAGTGAACGGTGAGGACATATGCGTGGCAGAGCAGTTTGGTTACGATAACCACCCGGAATCATGGAGCCGGGATTTAGACGGCGACGGCGTACCTGAGCTGATCTGCAATAACCAATATGGAGATGGCGTTCAGATAGTTTATGTCTACCGCAACAACAACGGCAGCATAGAAGAAGGACATATTCGATGGTCTTACTATGAAGAAAAATTTGGCTGGCTCAATATCGGTGAACATGGAGTAGCCGGCATGCCCGTAGAGCTGTACGACCCGGAGCGGGACATTTTTACGGTCACCCGCTATGACTATGACTCTGACACCACGGTGACGGCAGAGTTTGACGACGGATTGATTCCTTTTGAATTTCTTCCGTTCACGCACTCACTCTGAAACAATAACAATATGAAAGAGCGGAAGGTTATCATATCTGATGGGGCTGTTGCAAAATAGATGAGTAATCTATGGAGCAGCAGCTCCTTTTTTATGTTGGAAAACAGAAAAGGGAGCATCACTCCATACTATTGCGAATCGTCTCCACATATTACTTGCCATTACTTATTTCCTTCCATATCCGATCATAGGCCGTTATTAGAAATTCCTTATCTCTTTCGCCAATGAAAATGGTATTATCTCCCCAGGATTTGTTTTTTGATAAGCTTCTTCCTCATGCATGTAATCGACTATCTCCTGGGCTTTATAATTCTTAAACTTCTTTATCACGGCATCCAAAACCGCTTTATCTTTATCACTCAACACACTATAATCCATACCTTTCGTGGGATAAATATGAAGCATAGAGTCATAATTGATACTTACTTCCTCATGAATATTCAAATTTTCAAGATTCATAAGGCTATAATGCCCGATCGGAAGCGCCCCCATTTCATTATGTCGATAAACCAGTCCGGTAATTGCATATCCATTCTCTTTATAAGATAATGTATCGGCATACCACAGCATTTTCATCAACTTAACCTTAAACAGATTCGATACTTGCTCGGCAATATAAGAAACAGCCGCCTCAAGCTTATCTATATTCAGCAATACAAATCCATTTGAATCAGATGGTTCTTCAAAATTTGCATACTCGCCTTCAAATGCTTGTCGCGTCAGGTATTCCTTTCCGTATGAATCCAGCTTCTCAACAATTTTGGATCTCACTTCAATCCTCTTAGGTCCCGGGAATTTATCAGCATTTTTCTTTAAAAATTCTAAAGCTTGCAGCGGATTGTCTTTTATGAGACGCAGCATAGTATCATACGCTTCATCTTGAATTGCCTTGCTCTCATATCGAGAAATCGTAGCCTCTCCCCAGCCGAGCAATCTTGCCAAGTCCACTTGAGATAACCCATAGCTCTCCCTTATCCCAACAATCTCATCAGAGGTGAGCAATCCATGCTTAACTCGATATGCGTTTCGAGCATTGAGAAGGTTTTCATTTGTCATAGAGCCAGTTTCAAATTCATTTTCCTCATCATCCGCATTTGCACAAAAATAAAACCGCTCTTCATAGGTTACCCGATCCCCTTTCAGCGTAATAGTTGCAAAGCGTTTTCTTTCTTCAACTTCATGCGTTTTGTCACATAATGGACAATCCATATGAACCTTTCTAATTAAAGTGCTGGCCTCCATTGTCTGCCTCCTCTCCTTTCGCTTATGCATATGGGAATTTCATAGGATCCCTTGCATAATGGAATGACACACATAATACGCGTCTTCTCTGATCTCCTTTGATCTTCAGTTTGACATAGACAAGCTTTCTGTTGATATCTTTTCCAAATACAAACAGCAGCGGTGGATCTAAATCATCTTTATCTATTTTTGTCTCTGAATACTCAGCAACCGTTAATTCTTTTAGCCGCTCTACTACATCCCAGGTGTCATAGCCTAAATCCAACATGGTATATTGCGTAGAATGTTCTTCATCGTCAATTTTCTTCTTTTTTATCAACGCAAAATCAGTATCTATATCAAAATCCTCTTTTCCCAGAAGTTCTTTTAATTCTTCCAGGAAA
>CANQCF010000067.1 GCA_947589505.1 uncultured Acetatifactor sp.
CAGGCCCTGCTCTCCCGCCTTCTCCTGTCGCACTCGATCCACTCGTCCAGCGTCAGCGGCTCATAGTCCGAATACATGCAGAAACAGTTGATCATGTTGCAGGGGATATGCTGTTCCTCTCCCTGCCAGTTTACTGTTACGGTGCTGCGCGTGATCTCCTGAAACTGCTCCAGGAGGCGCTGGTCCCTGGTATCGTGGACGTGTCCGTACAGCATATAAGCCTTAGGCTTCCCGTTTTTGTCCAGATGATACTGCCCGTTGTAGCACAGGATCGGATAGTGGCAGAGGATCACCTTCCGGTTATTGTCGGACAGCTCCGCGTAGGGCCTGATCCACTGAAAACGGCTGAGATCCGCCTTTGTCTTTGACACAAAGCGGTCGTGGTTTCCCTGGATCAGATACAGCCTGCCGTTGAGACGGCCCAGGAGCTCGTTCGTCTGCTCCACAGTCCCCCAGGAAAAATCTCCAAGGATCACCACCTCGTCCCTCTTTCTCACTTTTCCGTTCCACTTTTGTATCATATATTCATTCATTTCTTCCACAGTGGAAAAACCCCTGTGATCCATCCGGTCGTTCATGGCCCCGTGGAAAAAATGCAGATCCGCGATGTAAAACCTCAAAGAGAGATCACCTCCTGCCCTGACTCTCATTATACTTTTCCGGCCCTTTCTTGTAAAGCGACAATTCCGGTCCGACGGTGTCCGGAGACGCACGAGGAATTTTAATGTGAATTCTATTGTAAAAACAGGCGGTTACGGAAACGATCCGTATCTGCAAAGACAGAAATATCTTAAAACAGTATCTCAGCAGCAAGGAAGTGGAGGTAGTGACGATTATGATGAGTTTATTTGATGACGAGCAGATCATGAGAACTTATGAGAAAGATATCAAAAGGGAGACTCTCATGGAAAAAGCAGCACTCATGTTAAAAAAGGGGAAAATAAACATTGATGAAATCAACGAGTATTTCCCCGAATTATTAGAGTGTGACATAAAAGAACTTGAAGCTGAAGTTATGCAGTTAGCATGATCAATCAAAATATAATACAAGAATAGCATTAGAGCATATAGAAACTGAAAATCTATATGCTCTTTTTTTGAGTTTCTCCTTGTCTAGTCCTGCAGGTTCAAAACGATCTCATCCACCCATCCGGTCTGCGTTTTCTCTTCATCTAAATAGATCTCGTACCAGATATCTCCGTTGCTGCCGGTCTGCTGTTCTCCCGTCATTTCCAGAACAGTTCCCCGCCAGACAACCGTTATCACCCCATGATCCGTGCCCGGTCCCGTTCGGACATTGGCAGAATCCACGGTAATCTCGACCTGTCCCGCCGGTTTCGCTTCGTCATAGGTTTCTGACACTTCCGTCTGCTGCGTACTTAAATCATCCACTGGAATCCTATCTTCTTCGGACTCATACGCTGCATCTGTATAAGACTCCCCGTAATCACCGTCGAAGGATTCAAATCCCTTTGGCGCGAGGTACACTGCAGCCGCCACAAACGCAACGCACAGGACATTGACGATGCTCCTTCTGATATATTTTGGATAAAATTTCTTTTTATTGTTTAGGACTCCGTCCTCCGTCTTTTTCCGGATATCCTGAAAAATACTCCAGAAAGTTCTTTCGACGCCCACCCAGTCATACTGTTTATACATTTCGTCTGCAATCTGCTTTACAAATTTTTCCGCAAGCATGGCGGGAAGTCCATACAGCGTCAGCATTGCAACTATATAGATCAGGGACATCAAAATGAGTTCACAGACATTCCTGGGCCGCGTTTCCAGAAAGTTCTGCAGAATCTGAATCCATTGGTCCTGATGAAAGATCTCTCTGAAATTCCAGATACTGTCCACTCCCAGATCCGGCAGCAGCAGACACTCCATATAAAATACGGCGGCAAACGCACCAACAGGCGCTTTTTTCAGCAATCCACAAACCATCTTCATAAATTCAAATATAAGATACACTATAAAGATTGGCCAGTAGACAAGCCAGTGAAGGATCTGCGCGAATACGGGTATCTTAATCTTTCTTGTTTTCTGCCCTGTTTTCTCGTCTATTTTATTCAGGACTTTATTCGCCGCTGCCTTTTTCTTCGCCTTCTTGATAATCTGCCTGATTCCGCTGTCTGAAATACCGAAATTATCACGAACCGGTATGAAATAATTCAGCAGGAAATCTGTCTCGTCCCGGAACACATATTCTGTACTTGCAAGCTGATACAATCCCTTTAAGGTATCAGGTTTCATATCCATGAACAGATACATATATGGCGTCAAAGCCGGATATTGAAGCAGAAGCTTAAATTCCTTGAAATTGTCAGCCACATCCTGTTTCCCAATCAGATTTCCCACTGCATTATATAGATCTACTAACGGCACAAACTGCGTTCCCATCTCCTGCCGGATCGCGTATGCCTCTTGTTTCTTTTCAGAGATTCTGTCGGAAAACGCCTTTACATCATTGGCGTTTTTCAGATCCAGAAAATCGTAAAGGCTTCCTTTCGTCTTCGGAAATCTTTCCTGAATCTCCGGGGAAGTCCTCACTTTTTCATACAAAGATATCGCTTTTTTCTGGCCTATGATCGTCTTTGCCTGAAACAGATTGACAACAATCGGACGTTTTTTATTTTTCTCTTCCTTTTCCTCCGTCCCTTCCTCTGTCTTTTCGTCCTCTTCTTCGTCAGTGGACGTTTTATTCAAACCGATGATCTTAAAGTCTTTTTTCAACATCTCCAAGATCAGCTTTTTGTTCTTGCGTTCGTCCTGAAAATATTCGAAGAAAAAGTCCACATCTTCTTTGCTCAATCTTTTGGAAGTGGCGATCAGTTCAAAATATTTCTCTGCAAAGTCCACTCCCTTTGAGGATCCATTCTCATTTTTACCCGGGCCGGACTTGTTTTCATAAAAAGAAAACAGTTCCCTTCTCAGACCGTCATTTCTGAGAATTGCCTCATAGATATCCGCCTTCTCCAGCCTGGCACTGTCGCGTTTCGCATTCTTTTCATTTGCGCCGTTGACGCTCTGTGCCCAACGCTTTCTTGCCGCGTCAAACGCATCCTGAAGCGCCTGTTCGGACAAATCCGGTCCGCTTAACTTATATATCTTAAACAGGTTTTCCTCCTGAGAAATATCTACCGAAAAGTCCGTTAAGATCTGCTCCCGTATATCCGCCATGTCTCACATACCTTTAACCTTTTTCCAATTGTCTGATAATCCCATTGACAAATGCCGCAAATCTCCCATCGCAAAACTTCATGATTTTCTGACATAAAGCCTGGATCTTCTTAAAAATCATAAATAAAAGCTCCGACAACAAGCGTATGACCCCGCACGAGATCAACAGACAAAGCGCGATTGTAGATACGTCACCTGCTGTCGGATCGGAATTTCCGGCTGCCAATGCCAAAACAGAATTTAACATAAACAGCGCGATCAAAATTCCTGCGCTCCCGGCGATAAATTTTAACGCATCTCTGATCGTTTGGATCATACCCCCGAATATGGCTTCCAACATTTTACTTGCAATCCCCACGATAAAAAACAGAACTGCCAGCAAAGCATAGAAAAATGTGATAATCGTTGCCATCCTGTCCCCTTCATCTTTCTCCGTCCCGCCTCTCGTTCCAATGACGGTTTTCACAAAGCGCCGATCACCACAGTCGGTAATCAGCGCTTTTCCTTCTCCGCTTTGTCATTCCACGATCGCAGCCGCCATTCTCATCTCGGCGTTTCTCATCTCGTCATCCGTCATCTGATTCGACAGCTGGAAGGTCGTATCAAGTTGGGAATGATACAACTGCTCCTCCGCCATGATATGCAGGATACCAGAGTTGTCCAAGGCAAATGTCACATCGATCCTGGTATGCATCGGCACCGGTCTGCTGAACTTCATCTGGATATTGGTGACCGGTTTCCTTCCATCAATATTCATAACTTCGTCCGTACTTCTGCTTTCATATATTTCAAGCTTTACCGCTTCCTGATTGTCACAGGTGGTACCGTATAACTTTGTCTCTTTTGCCGGCAGTTTATCATTGATCATCAGTATATTGGAAATCCTCATACCGCCTTCTTCGGTTAAAACCGCGATACCATAGGTTCGGGACAATACGTTCGTGATGCTGATGCGCATCTCTCCCAGTCCCGTTCCGCCTGACTTTGCAAATGCCTGGTCCAGTTTCCCCGTCACAAGGTTTTCTTCCTTGATCTCTTCCACAGATTTACCGGTCTTGGCCGCCTCGCTCAGGACAAAATCATTGTATGCCTGCTCGTTGCTGGCATAAATCGCCGCCCCCTTTGCTACCGCTTCGTCCGGATCCGTCAGCACCGGCTTAACGTGATAATCCCTTTCGATCATCGCTGCAACCTGCGGCATCCTGGAGGATCCGCCCACCAAAAGTACCTTATCAATCTTCGAAATGGGATATCCCTGCTTTTCCGCCGTGGCAAGCACATCATCCAATAAGTTCTTTGTCCGATTCAACAAATCTTCCGTCAGCTCTTCATACTTTTCCCTCGTCAGTTCTTCGCGAAATTTTCCGGCAGGCCCGTTTACGGAAATGTTGACTTTCTCCCTGGCTGTCAGCGCCTTTTTCCAGGTCTCCACATCCACGTACAGACCCGCCACCGTCTCAGGGTCTTCAGACAGGTCTTCTCCGTTCTCTTCCTCATAGCGCTGTATCACATACTCCAACAGACATTCGTCCCAGTCCTTACCGCCAAGCTGATCGTCTCCTCCGGTACACACCACCGTTATGCTGCCTCCCTTGATATTCATAACGGTGATATCGAAAGTTCCGCCACCCAGATCGTACACCAGGACAGTCTCATCCTTCCCGCTCCCGGAAACGCCGTAGCTGATGGCCGCGGCAGTGGGCTCGTTGATAATATTCAGCACATTCAGGCCGGCCAGTTCTCCCGCCGTCTTTGTAGCCTGCCTCTCATTCATTCCAAAATATGCCGGGCAGGTGATGACTGCATCCTTTACCTCCTCGTTGTCCTTCAATACGCCGAGCTGATGCAGCTCTGCGTTTGCGTCCGCCACAAGCTTTTTCAAAATATAAGCCGACACTTCCGGAGCTGTATAGGTCGTTCCATTTAAGACAACCGTGTCATTTTCCTTCCCCATCTTCCTCTTGATGAACTGGACTGTCTTATCCGGCTCGATCTCAATGGAACGCTTTGCCTCCGTACCTACAATAATGTTGTCGGCAGACTCCACCATAACGACAGAGGGAGTCGTGTGATCTCCGTCGCTGTTTTTAAGTACCACCGGCTTTGCGTATTCATCAATATAAGAAATACAGGAATATGTTGTCCCCAGGTCGATCCCAAATACATATTTCATAAATTATTCTCCTTCCTGCTCCCGATACTGGAACACGATCACTCTCTCCGGCATGATCACTTTGTTCCCCCGCTTATATCCGCCGCTCACACTAGTCTTTATCTTTCTGTTCAGCTCAGGATCCGCAGTATACTCGATCCTTGCCTGATGGATCGCCGGGTCAAATTCATCTCCATACTCCGAACAGTACACGTCCATGTTCTGCTGTTGAAACAGATCCGTGATATCCTCATAGATATACCGAAGCTCCCGTCTCAGATCTTCCGCGGACATCTCCTGCAGCTGCTCACTGCCGCAGAGACTGCTTATATTCTTATGTACTTTGATAAACGCTTTCAGGAACTGCTCCACAAACCTGTCCGCCGATTCCTGTTTATAATACTCCAGCTCTTTATACAGCTTATCGATCATCTCATCTTTTTTATTGATCTGATTCCTGATAAACTGTTCCATCATCTCGCACTGCTCCCTGGTATTGAGAACCAGCTGAAACAATTCTTCTCTCTCCTGGTCCTCGTATTCCGGGAGACCGCCGGTCTCTTCCTTGATATCCATGGATCCTCCTTTTCTCACGCAAATCCTGTTTCCGGCACTTCATGCCCCGGTTCTATCCGAGAGATCCCGGGGCAGAATACCCAGCCGCGTTACAGTTCCTTCAGGATCTTCTCCCTGCTCACAAGGGGCTTCTTCAGGATCAGCTTTATCCAGGCGACCGGTCCCTTAAAAAACATGCCATATACCATCCCTGCCATAAAAATAACCATCAGAAGTGCAAACAGCGGGAACCATCCAAGGATGGGGACCGCTATAAGCCCCCAGATGGACCAGCCTGCAGTGGCCTGAAACAAGCACCTCATTCCATAAAACCCAAACCCCATAAACAATCCCGAAATAACAAGCATGATACCCACAGCCAGTCCTCCTTCTGATCCTGCGAATTGAGCACCGACGCTGTACAAATAGATCCCCAAAAAGAATCCCACTATGGTACAAATGATCAGTGAAGAGATCTCTCTTTTGTTTCTCTGTTTTACAATCTTGTCAATGTCTAAGTTAGATCTATCAACTATGATCTCCCCGCATTTGGGACACTTCTCCATCCCAAGCTTTACTTTTTTTCCGCAGTACGGACACTTCATCGCTGCCATCTCTTTTTTCCTCCATCATCCATTATTTTGTGTAAACTGCTTTCTGTCGCATTGATCTTCTTTTTTCAGTTATAACGAATCCCGTGTTCCCCGCCATGACTGCCGGATCGTTATTTCCCGGTTCCATATGGAAACCCTGCAGTTTTCCTTGTTTTATTGCTGCACCGTGGATTCATAGTTGTACGACTCCACCTGTTTCGCCACGCAGTCGTTAAACATGGAATCCAGATCTGAGTATGCACCGGAGTATGTATAATGCTTGTAATCCCAAAAATAATAATAACCAAATTGGCTAGTTGCTGATTGTCCCCATTCGTCTGGCAGACTCCCTTTACTGAGATCGACGGAACAGGTTCCATCCGGCATCAGCATAATGTCCTTATAGCAGTAATAGGTATAATAAACTTCTTCGCCAACAGCTTTTTCACTCTTAGATCCATTCTCCAGATAACCGCTGGCATTTGTCGTCACCTTAAAAACACAGTACAGCAAGTTATTATTCCATGTGGAAAACCCTTCCTTGGGTGTCAGAAAATAATAACCCAGAAGATCGGTCTGTTTCATGAAAAAGCCTTCTTCCCAACCTGCGGCTTCCGCGGATAACGTGTCCTCCGCCTGTTTGATCATCTTATCCTTTGTCTCTTGAGGAATCTCATCCAAAGTCATGGCATAGGAGGTCAAACCTTCCACCACATACTCTTTCTCTTCTTCCGTGGG
This sequence comes from uncultured Acetatifactor sp., assembly GCA_947589505.1. Taxonomy (GTDB): domain Bacteria; phylum Bacillota; class Clostridia; order Lachnospirales; family Lachnospiraceae; genus Acetatifactor. Next base: position 7,219 of record CANQCF010000067.1, read on the forward strand.
AAGATATCCCTTCCGAAGACAGTAATCCTTCAGGCTGTCTGTACTCTGGGCTGTGATCATAACCTTGTCGCCGTTGCGGAGACCATTCGTCTTGTCCGCGGAAAAGAGGATCCCGCTGACAGGACTGGAAGTATCCTGGTTAATGACAATACTTCCATTTGGAGCCATTCCCGTATAGGTTACCTGGATATAATCGAACGGATCAAATTCCTCCGGCACGTCAAGCCCGGACACCTCGGCAGTAATATCAGAATACTGAAAGACCACGGAATATTTTTCCTTCAGGGAATCCCCATTAAAGTCCTTCCACTTAAAAGTGACCGTATCGCCGTTGGAGAGCTGATCCTTTTTGTCCAGGTCCCCTTTCAGTTTGCCGCTCAGGGCATCGTAGACCGTGGCAACCGCCATGAGCGAAGAATCCTCGTCCAGCCCAAAGGTCTCCAGATTGTCCTCGACAAGCTGGTCGATGTCGATCTTATAGTCGGCTGTCCCACCGGTTTCGTAGCCCCCAAATTCAATCTCCACATAATCGTTGAGATTGATCTTTTTGGTTCCACAGCCCGCTGCGCACAGACACAGCATCAGAAATAAGACGCCCATGATCTGTTTCATCTTTTTGTTCATTTTCAGAACCCCCTTCTTTAAATTGATTATGGGCTTATTATAATCTTGTTTCAGTTTCTGTTTTTCAGCGTAAGTTTACACAAAAAGACAGCCTGTCCCAAATTCAGACAGACTGCCTTTTTAACATAAGTATGCGATTCCCTTTAGTTTCTCAGTTTTTTCAGAACGATCCCCCTGACGACCCAAAGTGCGCTCAGGACAATGCCAAATAACCCAATCCAGAAGAATTCGTATTTTTCCGTCATATCCAGCCAGTACAGACCCAGCTGAACCAGCTTGAAACGGCACAGTCCCCTCATTCCCTTCAGACTTAATAAGGGGCGAACGTCAAAGTATTTCAGCAGGAGACCACTTAGCAGAATGGATCCATAGCAGCAATTCACGGTCAGCCAATAACGACCCTCCTTAAAATACCATCTGCCCGTTTTCAGATCGTGCTGCTTCACTAAGGTATACTGCAAGAATAACGCACCCGAAAAAGTCAGCAGCAACACCGACGTCCATCGATAGGACTGCAGGCTTCCATATATTTCCGGATATCTATTCATAAACCGGGACGTCAGATCGACGATCAGTACTCCTCCGCAGGCAAGTCCGGAAAAGCTCTCACTCGACAAAACCACCCCGGCCAGGAATAGCAGTCTCCACCATGAAAACCCCTCCGCCACAAGCAGAAAGACAGCAAGTCCAAGAATCACATACGATAAAAACCTGTTCTCTCTTTTCTGAAGGCTGAGCCAGTATTTATATCCGCCCGCCGCCAGAAAAAGATAGCCTGCGATCCCAATCCCAAGGGACAGTCCCGGCTTGTGGGTCAATTTCCACATAGCCGCACCAATTAGATAACACAACATAGCCAGAACGTATGTCGCTCTTTGATCCCCCGCCTTAAATCGATAATTTTCCCCCAACTGCAGACATTCCAGATCGTTCCGGACTGTTTCCATGTCCTGGTATCTATCGTCAGGGTCATAACGACACATCTTTTCCACGATCCGATACAGCGCGTTGTCAGCATGTTTCGGAAAAGGAAGGATATTGTTCGGACTGTACTGCATAGGAGTATTGACACTGTACTCTTTCGAATACGGGAATCTCAACTCGTTCAAAATCAGAAATAGCATCATGCCGAAGGAATAGATATCCGCCGTATTGTCATACCTTTCATCTGCGGCATCAATGACTTCCGGCGCACCATACCCCCTGGTATATGCCACCGTGCTCGCTGTACCGTTTTCCGTCATCTTGGCATTCCCAAAGTCCCCCAGCTTATACACTTTTTTCTTTGGGTCATAAAAAACATTCTCCAGCTTGATGTCCCGATGCAGCAGATTTTCTTCATGTGCGCTTATCAAAGCAGTACTGATATCACCGGCAAATTTTAGGATCTCCCTCTTTTGAAAAGCCGCCAGTTCCCCGGGAAACAGCTTTTCCCTTCCCGATCCGTCCCAGGTCAGAACCGGTGTCAGCTTTTCCATCAGAAGGAACTGCAGGTTTAGACAGTCTCCCGTCAGCTTTTCTCCATGATATTCCGACACCTCCTCCACCTGCGGGATGCCGCTGCCGGGACGGAAGCGGACCAGAAGCTCTGTATAAAGAAAGATTTTCACCACCGTTTCTTCCTGAGAAGCCAATGCGCTCTGAATTTCTGCAGAACTCTGAAACTCCTTAGAATCCGCCCGTTTTTCCCCAAATCCCAGTACCTTGACCGCGTATCTCTTCCTTGGCTTCAGAATCCGTTCCATTTCATAGACATTCGCATACCCGCCTGAGCCCAGCAGGATCAGGCCGTCGCCATCTCTGGAAAATCCGTAATTCTGAAAGGGATAAGACCGATCGTTTAACTGTATCAGAACGCTCTCCATTTCTTCTTTCGTCCATCTCGTTCTCATACTTCTTCCTCTTCTACGCACCTTCGCCGGCACTCATGCGGCCGCACCAATACTCAAACGCCTTGCAGAACAGGAATACTACAACTCCGTTCCTGGCGAGATGCAGCTCCCGGATCCCCTCCGGCAGCACCAGACCGCCGAATTTTTCCAATAAAAATAAGAGAAGTCCTGTCGCCGTCATGACGAAAGGGGTCCACCGATACAGTATGGCAGATATCCGGACTCTCAGAACCGTAATCTTCGTTTCCGCCAGATGTATCAGAATATACTGGCTCCACAGGCAGAGGATAACCGCCAGCAATACCCAGATCAGATCCATTTCACCAAGTTTTTCCAGCCATTGCACGGCAGAGGTATCCGAGATCACAGTCCACAAGAGGACGGATACCGCGCTTGCGCCTATCACAGCCGACAATCCTGTAAGCAACCCAAGAAACAGCAGGATATTCGACGCAGTTATCCCCACGGAGATCCCCGACCAAACACCTGCGGCGAAAGCGATCCCCCAGAACAATACATAAACCTCTCCAATTTCCAGCAGTATGGCTTCCAATAGCACCGCAGCAGGAAAGACCCAAATTTTCCAGCTGTGTATGACGCCTGTATCCGCCCCGATACTCCCCAGAAAAAGCGTGAACAGCAAAGTAAACAGGACAAAATGGGTTCCGTTTACTCTGCTGAAAAACTCTTTTTGAATCCCTTCCTCTTTCCTGCGCCTCTCCCTGTCCGAGTAGAGCAGACGGTGTAAGGAACGCCTCTCTGAAACGTTGGCGTATTTTTCCTCCCGATATGTCTCTGTTTCCAGATCCGGCGGCATCTCTTCGCTGTCCTGTCTCTCCTCCTGCATCCGTCTGCGGAACGCATTTAAGTCCATGAGCAGTTCCGCCATGGACTGGTATCGATCCTCCTGATCAAATTCACACATTTTGCGGATTATGCGGGTCATTCCACGGGAGGCGTGAGCCGGCGCCGGAAATATAAATTCCGGATTATATTGGACTCTGTTCACATAGTAACCGTCCGACCCCGGAAACTGAAGATCGTTCAACAGCAAGTACAGCGTGATCCCCAAGGAATAAATATCTGCTCTTACATCATAATGACCGCCTATCCGCAAGGCAATCTCCGGCGCTCCGTATCCGTTCGTAAATACCACTGTCTCCGCATTTCCATCAGCCGAAGCCTTGGCAAATCCAAAATCTCCCAGTTTATAACATTGCGATCTGCCGTCCCAGAAGATATTCTCCAATTTTACGTCCCGGTGCAGAATATCATTGTCGTGAGCCTGCTTCAGCGCCTGGCCGATCTGAAGCGCAAATTCCAAAACGCCCTCTTCTCCGCTCAGCTCCTCTCTCCGCAAAGAGGCTCTGCCGAAGCGGTCTTTCGAGATCAGATCCTCCAGCCTTTCCATCAGGATAAACTGCAGAGGACTGCCGTCCAGGGCCATCTGTATCTCTTTTGCAGAGATCAGCCTGCAGATATACCGGGACTGTCCGCACAAATACTGCTGCAATTCCACCGCATTCCAAAAATTTTGGGAAGTGACGGTCTGACTCTCAAATCCAACGACCTTCAGCACATATTGGTCATCTCCTCCTTTTACGGAGTTCATTCCGTAGACCCGGGAAAAGCCCCCTTCCCCAAGGAGATTGTATTTTCCGTTCTCTTTTTCCAGCTTGAAACCCGGAAAAAAATCCGCTTCTTTTTCCAACCCACAAAGGATTTCTTCTATTTTGTCCTCCTCAAACTTCAAAACAGACGCCCTCCTTTGTCCCTATCATATCACACTTTTCCGGAAATCTCGACATTCCCGGACAAATATGTGATATCGCCCATGTATATCGCTATTCCGTTCTCCATGCTGATCACGATTCCCTTGTCCGGATTGTGATACCGTATCTCCTTATATCCGTTGTAGAATATCAGTTCGTCGTATCCCTTTGTATCCTCCACCCGCCACATGGTGTCAAGCTCACTGTTGGAAAACATCGTCCAGACGGTGGCGCTGTTGATCACTTCCTCCTCGCCTCCCCCAAAGATCAGGATATCCCCGTCGGACAGCATAACCGGCTTGGCCCTCCCGTTGAAACCGGCTTTGATCTTTTTCTTGTTGTAGATCGTGCCGTTTTTACTGTTTCCATCTATATAAAACCAGATCCCGTCCATGTTCCGAAAACTTCCGTGGTTTCTGCTGACCGTCGCGGAATAGAGCCGGATATCCGGCTTGTTCTCCCCGGATGGCCTTCCGATATCCCACTGCAGCTTGTCGTCCAGCAGATAAGTACGGATCTGGCCGTTTTCGATCACGATCAGATAATTGCTTTTTCTTCCATTCATGAGATTCTCCGCAGGAGAAACCGCCGCTTTCCTTCAGGGGAACATAATTCCCCGGCAGTCTCCCGCATCCTCCTTTCCGCGCGAACCGCTGTCAGAAGACAGGCGTCGCGTCAATCGTCTATCTCCGATAATTCCGATATAAATGACGCTGCCTCCGGCAGTTCCAGTTCACTTAAGACCTCTTTTGCGTATCTGCACAGCCTGTCTGGATCAAATTCATCCGATTCTACATCCAGCATATTGTTCAGGCTCGCATCATCCAGAATAAACATCACCACACATTCGAAGATATTTTTTGCGCACAGGGGTTCCATGTGAGCATACCTTAGCATCTCGTCAATCTGCTCATGGTCCATACTGAGATGAATGCCCAGGGATATGATCTTATTTCTCGTGGGATACCATTTGTTCTGTCTGATGGCGGATACGCACTGTCTCAGCGAGGAGGACCACCCCTGACCCTCCGCCATTTCAAAGATGCTGGCTGCATACTGCTGCTGGTAATTCGCGTTGATACACATCTTTACATACGCGTAAAACTTATGATAAGTAAATGAAAACATCGCAATATTATCCGTGATAAAGCGCTCCAGTTCATCTTCATTGCGCACTTCAGAGAGCTTCTCATCAAATTTTGCGGTGCTGACATTTTCCATCACCGCGTTCTCATCCCGGACAATGCTGGTCTTGATCTTTGTCAATATGTACTGATACTTCTCCAGGCTCTCCTCCCCGTAATTCTGGGAGAGGACAAACATACATATACAGTCCTCCAGGCTCTTGGAATACAGCGCAGGATAACGGCCGTACCGCTGTAAAAAACCATTCATATGTTCCACATCATATTTTGCGACCATGCCGATCCGCAGAAATGTCTCCCTATTTTTGGGAATGGATCCCTTGCACCATTTATCCACCGATACCCTGCTCACGCCGCACAGCTCAGCAAACTTCGATTTTGTATAGCCATTGGCGGTAATGATTTCATCCACTTTCTTTGCCCACTCGTCCTGCTGGCTCCTGATCAGCGGAAAAATCCTGTTTCTCAGTTCTTCGATATCTTCGCATTTTGCGATCTCATCCCGAATATATTCCGTCTCAAATTCCCAGTTGTCTTTTCTGTCAGACATCTTTTACCTCTCGCTTTTACAATTACAGCTCAACCAACCAAATCATACAGCGATTCCGTATCTGTCCCGTTTTCTCCCGATTGTTTCTTTTTCATCTTACACGAATCATTCAAACCTTATTTCAGCTAAAGTTTACACAAATTTACAAAAACCGGCCCATGAGATACGGATGTCGGTCTGCTGTGCACTGCCCACGGCCGTCATTTATGGAGAAAATCTCCGCGGGCACGGTTCCTTATATTTAGCGGCCGGTTAGATATAGCGCGAAAAAAAGCTCCTACCCTTCAAGAAGGATAGGAGCAGTGCTGGCAGCCGGACTTGAACCGGCACGGTGTTGCCACCGAGGGATTTTAAGTCCCTTGCGTCTGCCTATTCCGCCATGCCAGCGAACGCATCCCGCAAGACTTCCGCCGAGCCAGGTCCACCCGGGCTGAGCATCCCGCGGAAATGGATGGAGGTGGATTCGAACCACCGAAGCAAGATGCAGCAGATTTACAGTCTGTCCCCTTTGGCCACTCGGGAATCCATCCGCAGACAAATGAACTGTAACGAATTTTA
>CANQCF010000068.1 GCA_947589505.1 uncultured Acetatifactor sp.
AGAAAACAGCCATTTTTGCTATATTTGTGTGAACTTTTCAAGGTGCTGGTCAGGGCTTATTCGACCCTAACATCATTCTTTTAAGGCCTTATAATTATCCTCCCAGGATTTTTCCCGGAAGAGGGTAAAGTCCATGCCCAGCTCTTCCAAAAGGCGCAGCTGTTCTTTCGTGAGAAGACTCCTGCGGCCCTGTTGATAACTTTTCCTTAATGAATAGATCCACTCGCCTAAGCGGACTCCTTTTTCATCCGTATAGGCCGCCGGAACGTTTAAATCCCCGTGATGATCCCGGTAATTCTTTGCGGCGGCGTACATTTTTCCAAAATTTTCTGCCGTCCTGGTCTCCCAGCGCATACCCAGGGCGTCCAGTTTCCGCTTTCTCTCTGTATCCAGGCTGCCGGATACCTGACCCCGGTACACCCGTCTCTGGGTCTCCAGCCACCGGCCAAGGGGTAAATCGTCCTCCGTCCGCCAACTCACCGGGATGTCAATGGTGTGGTTCTCACGGTAATACGCCGCAGCAATCCCATACATTTCTTCCCAGGGCAGACTCAGCGCTTCTTCCAGCTGTTCAAATAAACGGCGGCAGTCTGCCGCCTCGTCAATCACTTCGAAGGTTTCTAAAAGCTCCTGATCTCCCCGGCCGGCGGCGTCGAAATATTCCCTTGCCTGCTGAATCTCTTCCTGCAGGGCGCCTACGCTGTACAGCCCTTCCACGTTGTCAACGATGTCAAAAATCAGGGGTACGCCGCCCTCCGAGGCGGTAAGAGCCCGACCGATCTGTTGTTTGTAGACAATGGGCGAAGTCGTGGGCCGCAGCAGGATCACGCCGGAAATGTCCTCCACATGGACGCCTTCGTTCAATGCGTCGATGCAGAACAATAATTTTAAGTGATCCTTATCCCGGTCATTCTGAAATGCAGTAAACTGTTTCCCTGTGTCCGGATCCGATGTATAATAGGTATAGAGATGGGGCTCAGCGTCGATCCCTTTCAGCCATTCCCCGCAGCACTCCCGCATCTGCAGCAGGTGTTCATAGCTGCTGCAGAAGACAAGGTATTTCCCAAGGTTCACAGACTTTTCGGTGGTTCGGGAACTCCCAGGAAGATATTTCTCAAAAATCTTTCCGACTCCCTCAGCGTCGCCCAGCCTCCTGCGGAGTTTTTCCAGGCAGCGCTCCGCATCCTCCCGGGCCTTCCTGCGCTTCAGGTTCCCGATCCGGCGCTCGTACCGCTCCAGTTTCGCCTGATAAGAGTAGGCACAGAGAATGTATTTCGGCGGTTTGATGATTCCCCTGACAATGGCTTCTCCCAGGGTCATCTCCGAGGCCACGCAGTTCCCGAACAGTTCCTCCGCCATGTCCCTCTGGTCGTCCAGGTAGCGCACCGCCGTGGCGGTAAGTCCCAGGACGGGGACAGCCGGGTACTGCTCCAAGAGCTTTCGCACGCCTTCTCCCCAGGCCCTTGCGCCGCAGCGGTGGAACTCATCTAAGATGATGTAGTCCGGGCGAAGGTCAGACAAAAATTGGGGAGCCATCTGGGCCAGCTTGGCGTAAGTCAAAAAGGTCACATTCTCCGGCTGCCAGCCCTCTGTGACCGCGGCCAGGTTCTCTAACTGGGTCTGAAAGATCCGCTCCGATGGGGAGAGCCAGAGGATCTGCTTTCCCGGATTGTCCTGGCAGAGCTGAAAGCCGATAAAGGATTTTCCGGTGCCGGTGGGGTGGATCACTGCGGCCCTGCCGTCTCTCTCCAACATAACGGCTGCGGAATCATATGCCTGACGGTTGTGTTCAAACAGCCGGATACCCAACAACTCCACCTCCCATTTTTCGCAAACTCATACATTTTGCGAAAAGATTGCCCGATATTATGACATATTCAATTTTCAAGGTGCAGGAACATTTAGGAATTCAGGCTCAGCTGTTCCACAAATTTTTGCTTTTGTTCAAAAGAACTGTGTACATAGAGATTCATGGTAATTTCCACACTGCTATGGCCCAGCATTTCCGACAGAGACTTCATATCACACCCCAGCCGGATACAGTCGGATGCAAACATATGTCTCAGAGCATGAAAGTGAATTGACGGTAAATTTACGTTTTTCAGCACTTTTGAAAAACGGTACTGCATAACCCTCGGTTCCATGGGCTGTTGTGTCCCGGAAAGCACAAATTCCAAGGGTTTTCCACATTGTTTTCTAAGTAAATCTGACAATTCCTTCGGTACCGGTATGCACCGAAAGGAAGACTCGCTTTTGGGTTCCGTCAATATAAGCTTTGTACGTTTTGAAGAATCTTTTGTCTGAATGCGCTGGACAGTATGCCTGACGGTCAAAATACGTTTTTGCAGATCCAAATCCTCCCAGCGCAGGGCGCAGAGTTCTCCGATCCTAAGACCTGTTCCCATACAAAGCAATATCCCCAGGGAACTGCGCTCAGATGAGGCCTTCAGGTACTGTGTCAGCTTCTTTTTCTGATCTGCGCTTAGAATCACTATATCTGACGTTTTTGATTTCCTAAATATAATGTCATCCATAGGATTTAAGACAAAAAAATGTTTTGCGGCATATTTAAATACAGTTTTCAAAAGAGTCAGATTATCGGCTATATATCGATCTGAAAGACCTTTTTCCTTTTTTTGATTGATAAACTCATATATTTCATCCGGACCGATTTCACTGACATTCATTTCTCCAAAAAAGGGGATGAGGTGTTTCTGTCCCTTCATCCAATAATTAGCAGCTGTAGATTCCTTAACTCTTTGCACAATCCCTTCATACCACTGATAAAAAAGCTCGGAAAATGTGATCAGGGCTGCTTCTTCCGGCATCCGACTCTGTCGGAATGCAGTCATTCTTTCAATTAAATTTTCTCTGGAGTGTCCGAAAAAGGCCCGATATCGGCGCTTTCCTGAAGCATCCTTTTCCATCGGAACTCGCCCCTCCAATCTTCCGTCTTTTCTGCGGTATACATTCCATCCGTTCATTTTTTTCCTCCTTTGAATGTACATTTTTAATAAATTTTAAACTTTATTACCCTAAAATTTCCACGACCCATCCCTTGACAAAAATGCCGCCGTGTGATGTAATGAATAATGATATCGGTATCATGCGTCGGAGCGACGCTGGCTGAGACTTTTCGCAAAATGTATGAATTTGCGAAAAAGGAATAGGATAACGGCGGCATCCAATTTTAGGAGAGGAAGTTTCCTCTCCTTTTATATTTGGCAAGTTACCGAATCTCTATCTGTGATCGTATTCTTGTCAAATTATTTCCTATTATAGATATCCTGCAGAATGATTCGCATCGCCCAATTTTCAGTGAATTGGAATAACTGTCGGTTTAAAAAGGAAATTTCTTGAAATATCCACAGTTTCCACAGAGTTATCCACATTGACATATGTGTCATAACCGTGTCTCTTAAAATGTCATTTTGATAGAATTCCTGCATTGCTGAAAATAGCGTATCACCGTTTCAAACATAAAACGACGAGCGGGGGATATTTCTGTCCCTCGCTCGTCAAAAGTTCTCGCTTTATTTTTCTTTTATCAATTTTTATATTTGCCCCAGGAATCCCAGAACCGCTCCAGCTTCTTCTCCAGCATATCCACATTCACAACCTCATATCGTTCCCATTCCCTCGGAAACATTCTGCGATAAGCCAGCTGTTGAAATCTCTCATCCAGCAGGGCAACCACTCCTACATCCTCCTGGGTACGGATCACTCTGCCCGCCGCCTGAAGGACCTTATTCATTCCCGGGTAACGGTACGCGTAGTCGAAACCGTTTTCTCCCCGCTCATCAAAGTATTTTTTCAAAATTTCTTTTTCAAAACACACCTGGGGAAGCCCGGTTCCCACAATGACAGCGCCGATCAGGCTGTCCCGCTTTAAGTCGATCCCCTCCCCAAAGATCCCTCCGAGAACGCAGAAGCCTACCAGTGTCTGAGGTTCCTCGTCCATCTCGATATCCATCTGTATCAATCCCTGCAGGCTGCAGTCTTCATTTCCCCGGAACCTGGCCAGAAATTCCTCTCTCTCCGCCTCGTTCATGATCTCCCTCTGAAGAAGGCATTCCCTGTTTTGGGCGGGAAACTGCTCCCGAAAGATATCAAAGATCGACTGCTGAAAGGAATAGGAGGGGCAGAATACCATGTAATTTCCGGCCCGGCTGCTGACGATACGATCAATATAACACGCGATATTATAATATTCTTCCTGAGTTCTCCTGGTATATTTTGTCGTGACGTCCCCGGATATAAATAACGCTCGTTTTTCCGGGTCAAAAACCGATTTAGCGTACACTTCATAGTCCTCCGGATCTCCTCCCAGAAGCCCTTTATAATACTGAATCGGCAGAAGGGTCGCAGAAAAGAGGATGGAACTTCTTCCCTTCAGCATGCATTCCTTCAGATTTTCCCTGGGATTCACGCAGAACAGCTTTAGCATAAACCTGCCGTCCTCCCCCAGCTGGGTATATTTCAGATAGTGACTGTCCAGCCGGTCATAGATATCCAGGAAATGGGACACTTCAAAATAAAATTCCAGGATATCGTCCCTCACGGGCAGCGTTTCTTCCTCCTGCACCTCCAGATAGTCCGCCATACAGTTGTATAGGCGCAGCAGGGGATTGACAAAGTCATCGATCTCCTCCACCACCCTGCCCGCCTCACATTCCTGTTTTAATAACAACAGTTCTTTATTGCATTTCTCCAGGCAATACATCATTTTTTCTGCATGCCCGTCTCTGACAAAGATGCTTTTTGCATCCTTGGATTTTCTTTTTTTACGGGACTTTTTCGGTGGAGACATAACATTTGACAGTCCTGTCATTTCCAGTGTTAGCTGCACATTTTCCGTTTCAGGCTTTTCTTCATCATCGTTATTATAACGCTTGTTTTTTTCCATATCCTCCATCACGGCCTGCTGGATTTCCCGCTTTAGACTCAGAAAATCCTCCTTGATCAGTTCCGCGGAATACATCTCCCGTCCTCTCTCCAGGAGGTTATGGGCCTCATCGATCAAAAAGAGATAGTTTCCCCCCGCAGTATCAAAAAAACGTTTCAGATACACATGGGGGTCGAAGAGATAATTGTAGTCACATATCACACAGTCCGCAAACAGGCTCATATCCAGGGACATTTCAAAAGGGCAGACCTGGTGTTTCACGGCGTATTTTTCGATCTCCTCCCTGGAAAAACCGTCCTCATGGGTCAAGAGATCGTATATGGCTTCGTTGATCCTGTCGTAATGCCCTTTCGCATAGGGACATTTCTCCGGGATGCACTCCGTATGTTCCTGAAAACAGATCTTCTCCTTTGCCGTCAGGATAACGCTCTTCAGCCGCATTCCCTGCTGCCGCAGAAGCTGGATCGTCTCGTCCGCAACCGTCCGCGTGATGGTTTTTGCCGTGAGATAGAACAGCTTGTCCCCCATGTCCTTTCCCATGGCTTTCAGCGCCGGAAAGATCGTGGAGATGGTCTTTCCAACGCCTGTAGGCGCTTCCAGGAACAGTTTCCTCTTGTGGTATATGGTCCGGTAGACATGGGATACCAGCTCTTTCTGCCCCTCACGGTAGGGGAAGGGAAAGACGAGCTTTTCCAGGGACGTCTGTCTGATCTTTCTCCATTCCCACGCAAAATCCGCCCACTTCAGGTATTCCCGGATCAGACTGCCAAACCAGGCTTCCAGCTCCTCGAAAGTAAACTCTTCATAAAAATAGCGGATATCTTCCGTCTCGATATTGCAGTAGGTCATCCTCACCTGGATCAAAGCGCATTTCTTTTGGAGGGCGTACATGTAAGCGTAGCATTTCGCCTGTGCGGCATGTACCGGAACGGGGCGTTTCAGGCGGTCCAGGTCCCGATAGGTCCCCTTGATCTCATCCACCATGACATGGCCGGGCCGCTCCTGGATGCCGTCCGCCCTGCCTTCTACCACGAGGCAATAGCCTTTCGCCTCATAGGTATATTTCAAGGGAACCTCCGCCTTATAGTCCGCCCCCATGCGTTTCTGCAGCATACGATGGATCCTGCCGCCCTCCTGCATGGCGTTCTCCGCCCCCGCCTGATGGCGGTTGTCGATATCGCCCTCCCGCAGGATAAATTCCACCAGCCGTCTGACGGAGACGCGGATCTCCCCCATGGGTTCTTCTATATGCGTATTCTCATTGTCCGCGCCTCTGAGGGCAGGCCTGTCCATCTCCATGCAAAACTCCGTTCCGCCGCCGATCCTGCGGCCAAAAAAACACCCTATGGAAATGTTACTCCAAGATCCATAGGGTGTCAAATGGTTTCCGCCTGTGCGGACAAAAGTCCGGCAGTCCACTTCCTTCAGAAAACAGACCGCGAAGACGGCTGCATTCGTGAAGGCGCAGGGATGTGAATGTATGGTGCCTCAGCTCAGTGAGCGAATAGTGCATTCTATGAGGCGACGGTATATTTCTTCAGCAATTGTTCAAATTCCTCGCTGTATCCGTCGTAGGAAACTCTGAGCGGCCTGCTGAAATCCAAACCGTACACGCCAAGGAATGACTTTGCGTCCACCACATAGCGATTGTAACAGATGTCAATGTCAAAATCGCATCTTGAGGCGGCGCTCACAAAACTCTGCACTTCCTCCTGTGTCAAACGAATTGTCTTAACCATAGCTATCCTTCCTTTCTTTTGGGTCAACAATGAACTTCGAGTTACTATCATTATAGACAAATACCGGGGATTGTAAACAATGGAATTCCACAAAAAACCGACCCTGCGGGGAAAAAAATTAGTACAAATTTGCTCTAAAAACTCTTGCATTCCTGCCCGAAAAGCGGTTAAATAGTAGTGGTATCATATTGTGTCCAGAAAGGATATTGAGAGATGAGTACATTAAAAATTCCCAAAGATTATCACTCCGAATTGAATCTGTACGATACACAGGTCGCGATTAAGACCGTAAAGGATTTTTTCCAGACGCTGCTTGCGGAGAAGCTGAATCTCCTGCGGGTTTCGGCGCCCCTCTTTGTGGATCCCCTGTCCGGCCTGAACGACAATTTAAACGGCGTGGAGCGCCCCGTCTCCTTCGACATCAAGTACCAGGACGGAAAGACGGGAGAGATCGTGCAGTCCCTTGCAAAGTGGAAGCGCTATGCCCTGAAAAAATATGGTTTTTCTGTGAATGAAGGTCTTTACACGGATATGAGCGCCATCCGCCGGGATGAAATTCCGGACAATATCCACTCCATCTATGTGGACCAGTGGGACTGGGAAAAGATCATCGCCAAAGAGGACCGTACCCTGGATACTTTAAAGGATACTGTCCGCAGCGTGTATAAAGTGCTCCGCAAGACGGAAAAATATATGTCCATCCATTATGATTACATAGAAGAGATTCTTCCCCATGATATCTTTTTCATCACTACGGAAGAGCTGGCGGAGATGTTTCCCGACAATACCCCAAAAGAGCGGGAGTATTACATTGCGAAGGCGAAAGGCGCCGTCTGCATCATGAAGATCGGGGATGTCCTGGAGAACGGCAAACCCCATGACGGCCGCGCTCCGGACTATGACGACTGGGCGCTGAACGCCGATATCGTCGTGTATTATCCCGTTCTGGACATCGCCCTGGAGCTCTCCAGCATGGGGATCCGCGTGGACGAAAATTCCATGCAGGAACAGCTTCAGAAAGCCGGATGCCCGGAGAGAGCGGAACTGCCCTTCCACAAGGCAATCTTAAACTGCGAACTGCCCTACACCATCGGCGGCGGCATCGGTCAGTCCCGGATCTGTATGTTCTTCCTGCGCAAGGCTCATATCGGCGAGGTACAGTGTTCCCTCTGGCCCGACGAGGTCATGAGAGAAGCCCGGGAAAAGGGACTGCAGCTTTTGTAATCTCTCAAATGCAGAAAAAAATGCTGAAAACCGGCAGGCAGAAAAATCACTCTGCCTGCCAGATCACAAACTTCTCATTTTCAAACGTTTTCTCATAGCCGAATTTTCCCATAAACTCACGGACCAGCCCCCATTTAAGGTCCGATGCTTCCGACGTTTCCGCCCCTTCCGTCTGCCCGGTTTCCAGCGGTCCGAAAGGCGCGTATTTTTTCTCCGCGATCACTACGGGTTTTGCTTTTCCTTTCTCACTGATCTCTCCCGCCAATTTTTCCACAGTGTCCCGCATCGTCGCATACTGGTAGGATTCCAGATCGGCCCAGGCGTGAAAAGCGGGGGGCATCTCCAGGTAAAAGGAAATGGCGGGGATACTGCCATAGAGGATCACCTCCTGTCCGGAGAGATCGTTCTGATTGGCAAACTCGCTGATTTCTCCCAGCCACCGGGCTCTCTCCAGGCTCATGTCCACACCCTTCAGCACCCGGTTATTTTGTACCTCGTATCCGCGTTCCTGTACGCCGGTACCCTCGCAGAAAGCAAACCGGATGCCAAACATTCCGAATTGTATCATGCTCAGAATCAGGACAGCCCAGCCCATGAAAGAAACCGGCATAAAATTCCACCTAAATCCTCTCTCCGCTTTCATCATTTTTGATTTTTTCCCATAGGCCCACCTTGTAAAATAAATCATTTTCTGCAAAACATACGGAGCTGCCAGGAAAAGATTGTTGAAGCTGGGATACAACCCGTTATTGCTTCCCAGAGAGGTAATCGGGATCACGAGAAGAATCAGTCCCGCCAGAAGTTTTTCCTTTTTGGAAGAATTCTTTCGCAGGATTTGAAAAACGCAGATGCACAGGGCAAGCATCAGAAACATCACCGCCGGCCAGTATATTGGGTCATAGCTCGTAAAATAAGCAGAGGTAAAGCCCGGTTCGCCTTTGGAATAAAGCCAATAGACAAGAGCCGTTGTAATACCAATCACCGCCAGGCCTTCAAAATTGCTGCAGATCCTTTGCGCCCGCCTTCCCCATTTCAGACACAGGGGCAGGTAGTCCATCACAAGAACCACCAGGCTTGCCACTACGACAAAAAACAGGATCCTGATCACCCAGTATTTTCCCTCCCAGAACGGCCAGATGATGCCGCCCAGCATGTAAATGGCCTGATACCCCTTTGCGGATTCCGTCATGGCAAAGAGAAGCCGGATTCCCTCCGCGTACTCTCCTATTCCGTAGCGGACAGCAATCCAGCCAAACCCGGCCAACAGCGGAAGCAGATATCCCCCAAGACACCAAAGCGTGTAACCGCCCGCTCTGGAAAATGCAAATCGGCTCCAGCTTTTTCCGGATTCACGGAATTGTCCTCTCTTTTCAAATCCTTCTAAAAAGGCATACCCCCAGACAGCCAGTATCAGTCCGGCCTCCGGAAGATTGGAAAAGCGCACGAAGATATTGGTTCCCAGACAGGCCCCTGCCAGCACCAGGAAGAGGGGTTTCCGGTTTGTCAGCCCCTTATACAGAAAGATCACGCAGAGCAGAAAGAACAGATAGGTAAAGTAGTCGTAGAGTTTCGCACTGGGACACCAGCAGAGGCAGAGGGCGATCATCTCCCCTATAAAGGCACAGACGCGGGATATCCCCAGACTGCGGGTGCAGAAAAAGTATCCCAGAACGCTGAGCCCTCCCACCAAAAGACTTGTGTATACATTCAGCCCCACCAGGGTGTCCCCGAAGGGCAGCATGGTAAACACATGTCCCAACAGATTCGTGAGGTAGGTGGAAAACCACCACATGGTTCCCAGGCGGTCCTGCGACGCATACATATAATTCGCGTAATTATATCCAGTGTCCCAGAGATCCAGTCCCCAGGTTACATGCCTTAGGGAAAAAAGGAAAAGAACCGCCGTTAGACACAGTTCTGCCGCATACCGTCTTTTTTTCATGCTCTCCCCCGATCCGGTTCTCCCGCGCTGTGATTCCCGCCGGATTTACCGCTGAATAATGCATCTGCCTCTTCAATCTTTGAAATGACCGCCCGATATCCCTTCCATCCCATCAGCAGCCTGTGCAGTCCCTTCATGGCAAGGTTCCTGAGCCATTCCACCAGGATCCCGACTGCAAAAACTACCGCCACCGCCGTAAGAAGCCGCCAGGTCAATCCCAAAACGCCGGTGATCTGATCCGTTCCGAACCAATGAGGCCACAGATAACGGATTGCCAGATTTTCATGCAGGAGGTACACGCCTAACGTATACGGTCCCGCCCAGACTGCCAGGCGGCTGAAAAAGCCTTCCGGCATCTTCAGTTTGAGAAATACCATGAAGAGACACACGGAAGCAAGATACGGCAGCAAGTGGTTGTAGTGGTAGGTATTTCCACGAATGTATTCTAAATGTCCCGTGGTCGTGGAGATCCAACGGATAGCAAAGCTTCCGCCGAGGATCAGACAGGAAAGCACTGCATACAGGAAAAATGCCCTTCTCTTTTTTTCCAAAAAAGGAATTCCAAAGCGGCGGATATAGGCCGCTGTCAGGAACACACACAGATACCAGAGACAGTCGTATCCCTTGGCATCCGTCTCCAGCTGGAACGGCAGGATCGTTTTTATCAGGCAAAACGCCGTCAGAAACAGTCCCAGCACGATTTGAAAAGTCTTCTTTTCCATCTCACACACAGCGTTTCCGATCAGAGGCAGCATCAGATACAGGAAGATATATGCTGTCAGGAACCAATAGTGCGCCTGCAGGATCGGGAACAGAAGCTGAAGCAAAAAGTAAGTATTAAACTCCTCCGCCGGAACCAGTCCCAGCGCGGCAGCCGCCAATCCTATTCCCGCAGAATACGTCCAGACCTGAAGCAGCAGTTTTAAGAGCCGGCTGAGTTTAAAATGAGATCTGCTTAGAAAATAGCCGCTGAGAAGCATATAAAGATTCACCGCTCCGACGGCCGCGGTTTCGAAAATCCAGGATCCCGCCATCACCATCATGTTCCCTTCGGAACCGCCCTCCAGCAAGCCGCTTTTCCCTAAAAAGTGAAGCGTTATGACCATCATCATCGCAATACAGCGCAGCAGCTCCAGTTCCGGTCTTCGTCTGCTTCCCGAAATATTCTCCTGTCTTTTTTCCTGCTGAGCAGCCAATGCCATCTTTTTTCCCTCCTAAACCAATACCGTAAAAAACCAGGACAGGATCAGAACCCCGCAGCCCGCGAAGAGGATCCTGCGGTTCTTCCCGCTGTTCTTCCACTCGCCGCTCCAGAGCCCCCAGCCCACGGAGATCACCAGCGCCAGCGCGTTAAAGAGGATCCAGCCCACGGTGGATCCGATATCACCTAAGAGATACACCGAGAGTCCATAGAGAAGGAGGGCGGCATACCAGACGATGCTGACCCCCAGGAGGATCCCCGTCCGCTTCCCGCAGCCCTTTGCGATCAGTGTATTCCACTGTTTTTTTGCGCTGAGTTCCCCGGCGCACCAGATGGCCCCCATGGTGCAGCCGCCCACCAGCACCGGCAGCCACTTCCCCGCGGACACAGCTGCCTGGGTATATCCCAGCCCTGCGAAAGCGTCGCTGACATGCTGGGAATAGGTAAAGCCCAGATTCATCGCCCCGGATCCCAGGCCGGAAAAGACCGCCAGGGCCACTCCCGCCTTAGCGCCTCTGCTTCCCCCGTCCCGGCGGACGCCCGCCAAGGTCACCAGCGCAACGCCGATCACCGTCAGGATCAGCTCCGCCAGAAAGGCTGCAGCAGAAGTTCCGGATGGAAACTTCCGGTTTAAGATCATGGGCAGCACGGAACCCGTCACCGTGGAAATCCCCATGGAGATCCCATAGACCATGGACATGCCGATCTTATCGATCCCCTTGGAAAAGCCCACGGCGGACAGCCCCCATAGCGCGCCGCAAAACAGCGGCAGGATCCAATAGGACGGCTCCTCCCCTGCCACGACCCTCCAGAGGGAAGGGGCCAGGATCCAGGTGCAGCCCACGGATACCGCGATGCAGAGCAGGCAGTAAACGCCCCAGAACGCCGCCCAGGAAAAGGGCGGATACTTCTTATATCCCAGTCCAAAGCTGCCCTGACAGAGTCCCGCCAGGAGCAGCACGAAAAACCCCAGAACCATCCCGTTCACACTCCTCTTTTTCAGGCCTGATAGCTGAGTCTGGTAAAGCAGACGCTTCCGCCTGAGCCCACGGCATATACACCGGCGGTACAGCCTACCAGTCCCGCCGCGCCCTTTCCCCCGATCCCCCGGATCTTCAGGGATGCCGTCACAGTAAAGACATGGTGCTGCTGCCGGATGCACGCGAAGGAAGGCAAGCCTCCGGAACCCGCGCGGCTCGGCTTTGCACAGGCAATATTACTTCTTCGGAAGCATCCTGCGGATCAGGAATTTCTTAAATTCGCTGTCGCCCTGCTCCGGGACGGACCCTTCGGAAGTAAAAGCCATGCCCGCCTCTTTTTCCTTCGTATAGGGTTCCCACCTCGGAAGCTCCCTGCCGTCCGTTCCCATGCCGTTGGGATCGCCGGTCTTGATAAAATTGGTCCAGTAGTCGCACATCTGGCGGGCCAGGTCGTAATGTCTGCCCACGAAAGGCCGCCAGCACTTTGCCAGCGTCTCAAAGAAGAACCACAGCTCCACGGAATGGAAGGTGCCCGGGTTATCCCAGCCGGGGATATCCGTGTCAAAGCGATAGTAATACACAGGGCCTGCGCCTCTCTCCTGGGCGTTCAGCGCCATGGCCTTCGCCGCGCACTCGATGCCGTTGACCTTGGCGTAGGAGCCGTCCGCCTCCCGGCGTCTGCTCTCGGGGAATTTCAGAAATTCCTCCGCCTGCTCTCCCAGCTTCTCCCGCGCCTGACGCTCAAAGTCCGCGTCGTCCTCCGCCCGGAACTGATTGGGGAACTCGTCCGCCGTATTGCCCGCCATCACGGTGACAGGCACGTGCTTTCCCTCCAGGAAAAGCTCCAGGGCGTCCCCGTAGCAGAATTTTTCGTCCAGGACCGTAAACATCCGATGGCCGCTCTCAGTCTTTACAAAAAGTTCAAAACCGTTTACATACTCCCCGTACTTGTGAAGGATCTCAAAGGCATCCAGCTGTCTCGCTTCCTCCAGGTTTTTGACCCCAAGGAAGTCAAAGAAGCCCTTGCCGTTCTTTTCCGCGTCTTTCAGGGGTTCCGGCGCGCCGAACCCATCCGTATCATAAGGATTCCTGATCAGACCGCTCTGGACGATGGCACGCTGGAACAGCCCTTTATTTGCGGGATTCGTCACCTGTGCCATAACGCTGCCCGCCCCTGCGGACTGCCCGGCGATGGTGATCTTTTCCGGATCCCCGCCGAAAGCCGCAATATTGCGGATGACCCACCGGATCCCCGCCTGTTGGTCCAAAAGGCCAAAGTTTGTAGGTGCATCCGGCGCTTCCGCCGTCAGCTCCGGGTGAGCCAGGAACCCAAACACATTCAGCCGGTAGTTTACGGAGACCACCACTACGCCCCTGCGGGCGGCCCGCTCTCCGTCAAACTCCATCTCCGCGGGATAGCCCCACTGGAACCCGCCGCCGAAAAACCAGATCACCACCGGCAGCTTTTCCTCCGGGGTTTTCGCACCCGTCCACACGTTCAGATACAGGCAGTCCTCGCCCATGGGAATCTCCGGATCCACATGCCACTCCCGGCAGTAGATGTCCGTTCCCAGCCCCGGCGTGTCCTGCACGGAGATGGGCGCGAAGCGGTAACACTCCTTTAC
>CANQCF010000069.1 GCA_947589505.1 uncultured Acetatifactor sp.
TGCCACCCCAGTGATGGTCTGTTTGCTATGCAATTCTAATTTTCTCTATCCGCTATCTTTCTGTTTCAAACTTTATCTCCCAAAAAACATGTTCAGATCTTCACTCCCCTGGCCCGAAGCTGTTCCAGAAATTCCCTCGCGTCCGTCTCAGCCTCCTGAAGCCCGATTCCAAACTCTTCCTGAAGCTTTACGGCACATTTTTTTTCATCCCCTGTTTCCAAAAAGGTTTTGAGGATGATCGCCCCGCTTTCATTCATTCCCACCGGTGGAAAATAAGCTGCCGCCGGCTGCTCCATATCGATCAGCCAGAATTGTCCCGCCGCCTCTCTGATCTGATACCTTCCCCGTTTCCACATAAGATACGCTCCTCAACACAACATTTGAATAATCCGGCAGACAGCAAATGTCGGAATCACTTTAACCCTCCACGATCAAATATCTGCCGTCGCCAACCTCAAAAACCTCATCCGCTTCTAAGATTTCCTCGCCGACCGCTCCCTCCGTGTCGATCCCCTCTTCCTCAAAATATTCGAGTACCTCTTCCACGCCGTCCACTACCACAGCCACACAGTCCTCCAAAAAACTCTCCGCCTCTTCCATAGTCTCTGCAACAGGTTCCGGAAACAGCTGAAGCTGATTGTTCAGAAAGCACTCCAAGACTGCGTCGTCATATTCCCGCATAAGTCTACCTCCCGGAAAAAATCTCTCACCGTACTGTCATTTTAATACTACAAAGTTTTTTTAGTCAACACTATTCCGTTAAAAAGTCAGCAAAAGTCCAAAAGTTCCGCCGGTCGGGAGATCAAAACATCCGCCCCGTGATTTTCAAGCTCCTCCCGCTTCCGGAATCCCCAGAGGACTCCCACGGTGAAAGCTCCCGCGCTCCTGCCGGTCATTACGTCAGTCCCCGTATCCCCCAGATACAAAAGATTTTCCGGCCGGATCTCTTCCTTATATTTTTCCCTGAATTGTTCCAGGATATAAAATACCCCCGCCGGGCTTGGTTTGATCGGGATCTCCTCCCCCTGTCCCCGGATCACGTCAAAAACGCCTTTGCCGAACAGCGTCTCGACCACGCGGACAGATTCTTCATGGGGCTTATTCGATAGCACAGCCAGCCGCATCCCCCGCTTTTTCAGCTCCTTCAGGAGCTCCGGGATCCCCGCATACGGCGCAACGCCGTCCATGCAGTGCTCCGCGAAGATCTCCCGGTATCTCTTCAAAACCGCTTCAAAATTGCTGAGCGCGCTGTCCCCGGAGGCAAGGAGCGCCCGTTTTACCAGGTTCGCCGCCCCGTCCCCGACAAAATACTTATAGTCCTCTTCCTCAAAGGGGCCGTATCCAAATTCCGAAAGGCAGGCGTTCCCGCTGTATTTCATGCTGGCGATGGAATCCGAAAGCGTTCCGTCCAGATCAAAGACCACCGCCTTTTTCGGGGCCTTTTCTCTGCGCCGCCGGTCGAGCTCCCGATACAGCCTTCCCACCGGCAAGCCGACCACATTGTTATAATCGCCCTGGATCCCTCTGATATACCTGGCGCAGAAGCCCTGAATCCCGTAGGCTCCGGCCTTGTCCAACGGATCCCCGGTGGCTGCGTACTCCCGGATCTCCGCATCACTCATGGGTGCAAAAGAAACTTTCGTCTCCTCGTGGAAAGTTGTCCGCGTGCCATCCGGCGCAAGGATCGTCACCCCGGTGAAAACCGAGTGTTCCCGGTTCTGCAGAAACTCCAGCATCTCAGCAGCCCGCTCCTTTGTTTCGGGTTTTCCCAGGATCTTTCCCTCACAGGCCACCACCGTGTCCGCCCCTATGATAAGCGCGTCGGGGTCTCCCAATTTTTCCCGCACCGCGGAAGCTTTCCGAAAGGACAGCTCTTCCACCGCTTCCCAGGCTTTCAGGTCCGGTGCAACCGTCTCGTCCGTCTCGCTGACCTCCACTTCAAAATCCAGGCCGATCTGCCTCATCAATTCGCTGCGCCTCGGGGACGCCGACGCCAGAATCATCCGCATAGATAACCATTCCTCGCTTTTGATTATGTATTCTCTATTTTGTATGCTGAGACATTCCCAGGGCTTTCCGAAGTTTGCAAGCCTCTGCTTCCCTGTATGTCCCTGCAGCCCCGCCGGGTTCGGCGGCTTTCTTCCGCAAGTCACAAACCACTGCTTCCCTGTATGGTCAATGGTGAGTCTTTGGAATAAAGGTCCGCCTCTCTCCCGGTTTTGCGGGGGCAGCCGCCTTTGCCTTTTCCACGGCCTCCCTGCAGAAAACATCCTGGGCGAGAACGGCCTTCCGCCCCCTCCTGTCCACCTTTTCATAGGTTCCATCCGGCTTTAACTCCGAGGCTTTTAAGGTGTCGGAGAGCTGCACGTCCAGGATATGCCTGAGTTCCTCCTGCAGCCTGGGACTGTCCACAGGGAACAGGATCTCCACCCGGCGCTCCAAATTTCTCGGCATCCAGTCCGAGCTGGCGCAGTACACCTCCGGGTGCTCGTCGTTTTCAAAATAGAAGATCCGGCTGTGTTCCAGGAAGTTGCCCACCAGGGAGCGCACCGTGATGTTTTCGCTCACCCCGGGGATCCCCACCCGCAGGCAGCAGATTCCCCGCACGATCAGTTCGATCTTCACCCCGGCGGCGCTGGCCTCGTAAAGGGCCGCGATCACGTCCGGATCGCTGAGGGAATTCATCTTGGCGATGATATGGGCCTTTCTGCCCTCCAGGGCGTACTGTCTCTCCCTGCCGATCAGGTAGAGGAATTTATCCTTCAGCCAGAGAGGGGCCAGCGTCAGTTTATTCCAGAAGAGGGGCTCCGAATAGCCGGACAGCATGTTAAAGACCGCCGTGGCGTCCTCCCCGATGGTTTCCGAACAAGTCAGAAGTCCCATGTCGGTGTACAGTTTTGCCGTGGCGTCATTGTAGTTTCCGGTGCCCAGGTGCACATAGCGCTTGATGCCGTTCTCTTCCCGGCGCACCACCAGGGTGATCTTGGAATGGGTCTTCAGCCCCACCAGGCCGTAGATGACATGACAGCCGGCTTTCTCCAGCATCCTTGCCCAGACGATATTGTTCTCCTCGTCAAACCGGGCTTTCAGCTCCACCAGCGCCGTCACCTGTTTCCCGTTCTCCGCGGCCTGGGCCAGCGCCGCTATGATCGGGGAATTTCCGCTGACGCGGTAGAGCGTCTGTTTGATGGCCAGGACCTGAGGGTCCACAGATGCCTGCCGGATAAACTCCACCACCGGCGTAAAGCTCTGGTAGGGATGGTGCAGGAGGATATCCCCCTCCCGGATCTTTTCAAAGATATCGCAGCCCGCCGGGAGCTCCGGCACCGGCTGGGGCTCGTATTTCGCCGCCTTATACTTTTCAAAGCCTTCCAGGCCGTAAATCTTCATCAGCACCGTCAGGTCCAGAGGGCCGTCGATCTCAAAAATGTAGCCTTCTTCAATAGAGAGTTCCTTCTTCAGGATCTTCAGGAGCCTCTTATCCATGCCCTGCTCGACTTCCAGGCGGATGCACTCGCCCCACTGCCGCTTCCGGATCTGTTTTTCGATCTCCTTTAACAGGTCCGCGGCTTCCTCCTCCTCGATGGTGAGGTCCGCGTTTCTCATGATGCGGAAGGGATGGGCGCAGACAATGTCATAGTTTAAGAAGAGCCGGGGCATGTTCCGCTCGATCACTTCCTCCAGCAGGATCACCCGCTTCTTTTCCTCCCCCTGAACAGGGAGCTCCACCACGCGGCTGAGTACGCTGGGCACCTGCACCGTGACAAATTCCAGCTCTCCCTCCTTCGACTTCTTCCGGACCATGGCTCCAATGTTTAAGGACTTGTTCCGGATCAGCGGAAAAGGTCTGGAGGAATCCACCGCCATAGGCGTCAGCACAGGATACACATTCTCCTGAAAATACCGGTCCACAAAATCTCCCTCTTCTTTCGAGAGAAGTTCGTGGCTGAGCACAATGTGAAATCCGTCCTTTTCCAGCTGCGGATACAGGGATCTTCCCCAGGTGGAATATTGGAGCTCCACCAGCTCGTGGGTCGCTTTACCGATCTCTTTGAGCTGCTGGGCGGGAGTCATCCCCGCGATGTCCCTTTTCTCATAGCCGGCATTGACCATGTCTTTAATGGAGGCCACCCGTACCATAAAAAATTCGTCCAGATTGGAGGCGGTGATGCTCAGGAATTTCAATCTCTCGAAAAGGGGATTTTTCCTGTCCCTGGCCTCTCCCAGGATCCGGTGATCAAACAAAAGCCAGGAGAGCTCCCGGTTCTCATAATACTCCGGATTTCTGTAGTCCGGCTTTTTCTCCTGGGAAAGCGCAGTCTTTTCCTGCGCCTTTTCCGGTACCTGATCCGCTGCCTTTCCCGGCTCTTTCCCCGTCGTCTTTCCCGCCGGACGCCCCGCTCTCTTCCCTGTCTTCCCCGCCTTGGCGGCCGGGCTGCTGCCTGTTCCGGTCGAAATATTGTCCGACTCTTTCCCCGCCATAAAGTTTACCCTGCCTTTCTATTCCCTGTTAAATATTCTTTTTGGTCTTCAGCACCGGGACTACGCTGAACACTTCCTGGAAAAATTCCGCCGTGAGATCAAAATAGCCCTTTTCCAGCGTCACATCCTCCTGGGTCTCCACCGTAAGGATCAGCTCCCGGTCCGTCAGCTGGGCTTTCAGCCCTTTCAGTTTCTGCTTATGGCTCCGGTCCAGGCTGTTGGCCAGCCGCAGGATCGCCGTGAGCTTCGCAATGACCAGGTAGTTTTCCCTCCCGGGATACGCGCCGGAAACGCCGCCGGAATAGCCGCTGTAGACAAAATCGCTGTGGTTGTACCGCACTACGTTCGCCACGATCTCCCGCTCCAGGTGGGAGAACCCCACGATCTCCGTGGCCATGATGATATTGTAGGAAGTCTCCCCGATATCCACCAGACTGATGTATTTCCCGCAGTCGTGGAGCGTCGCGGCGATCTGGAGATAGAGCCGCTCCCTCTTTCCAAGGCCGTGCAGCTTCTTTGTGCTGTCAAAGATAGTTGTGGCGATCCTCTCCAGAGTCTCCGCGCGCTTTCGGCTCCCCTGAAACCGCTTGCTGATATTCTGGGCACAGGCGATAATGTCCTTCTCAAAATCGTGTTCGCCCCGGAACATTTTGATCTCTTCCGCGTACTCGTACGCCATGCCGTCGCAGAGCGTGACGCCCGGGGCCCACATCTTCTTTGCCCCCATGATCCGGGCGATGCGCCTTGCCAGGACCGCGCTGATCGTCACCAGGGGGACCTTTTCCTCCGCTATGCCAAGCTCCCTGGCCGCCTTCATGTTCCCGGTGTGCAGAAGCTCCATCAGCTCGTCAAAATCCTCCGGAGCCACCGTGGCCTTGTCCGGATCGTTGCCCGCCCGGCGGATGGCCCAGGGCGAGATGTAATCGTCCACCACAATGATATTCCGGATCTCCTGGTCCTTCAGATACAGTTTTTTATAGACGGCAAGCTGGGCCCCCGCCAGCTCATCCACCAGCTGTTCCATCTGGTCCCGGCCGGCGTTCAGATGCGTGAGCATCTCCTGAAGCCGCAGCACTCCCAGGCGAAGGTTCTGGGTGCTGGTCAGGGCGTCATTGTCAAAGAGGGAGATCTGGATGCTCCCGCCGCCGATGTCCACAATGGCAGTCTTTTCTTCAATAATTCTCCGAAAACTCTCTCCCTTCGAAGCAATGGATTTATAGTCCAGGAACCGCTGCTCGGAATTGCTGAGGATCTTTACCTCGATCCCCGTCCGCTGGGCGATCTGGTCCAGGACGATCAGGGTGTTGCGCGTCTCCCGGAGGGCGCTGGTGCCATAGGCCCGGAACGCATCCACTTTATAGGCTTTCATAACCTGCCGGAACTCTTCCAATGTCCGGCAGAGTTCATCCAGTTTTTCCTGGCTGAGCTTTCCCGTGGCGTATGTCTCGCTCCCCAGGTCGATCCTCTGGCTGAGGCAGTCGATCTCCCGGATGGTGTTCTTTCCCGAAAATTCATAAATCTTCATGGTCAGCTCAAAACTGCCCACCGAGATCGCCGCAAATGTTTTAAGGCTCACTGCTCACACCCCCTTAGATAATCGATAAACTGGCTGGCCGTCCTGCCGGAAAGCCCGCCGTGGGACAGCTCCCACTGATTGGCTTTCAGGAGCAGTTCTTCCTCCGGCATCCCGATCCCGTACCTCTCCGCCAGGGTCCGGACGATCTCCTGAAACTCCTTCTTATCCGGCCGCCCGAAATAGATCGTCACGCCGAAGCGGTAGGCCAGGGACAGCTTTTCCTGCACGGTGTCACCGCTGTGCATATCCTGATCCTCCTTGTCGGAATAGTTTTCCCGGATCAGATGGCGGCGGTTGGAGGTAGCGTAGATCAGCACATTGTCCGGCCGCTTCTCCAGACCGCCCTCGATCACCGCCTTCAGGTACTTGTACTCAATCTCAAAATCCTCAAAACTCAGGTCGTCCATGTAGATCACAAAGCGGTATCCCCGGCTCTTGACCTGGGCGATCACTTCGTTTAAGTCCTGGAACTGGCTCTTGTAGATCTCGATCACACGCAGGCCCTTTTCATAATATTCGTTGGTCATGGCTTTGATACAGGAGGATTTTCCCGTCCCGGCGTCCCCGAAGAGCAGACAGTTGTTTGCGGGACGCTTTGCCACGAAGGCGTCCGTGTTGTCCCGGAGTTTTTTCTTCGCGGCGTCATAGCCCACCAGATCGTCAAACTTCACATGGGCGATGTTCCGGATCGGCTCAATCACCACCCTGTCGCCCTCCCGGGCGATGCGGAAAGACTTGTGCAGGCCAAATTTCCCCACGCCGAAACGCTGATAAAATTCCGCCAGCACCCGCTTCATCTCCTCCGGGGAGGGCGCCTTTGCCATCTCCTGGGAAAGAATCCCGA
This sequence comes from uncultured Acetatifactor sp., assembly GCA_947589505.1. Classification (GTDB taxonomy): domain Bacteria; phylum Bacillota; class Clostridia; order Lachnospirales; family Lachnospiraceae; genus Acetatifactor. Next base: position 6,903 of record CANQCF010000069.1, read on the forward strand.
TCTGATGACTGATCCTGTGGTTGTACATCCGGCCGCTCCGGTCGTCCCGCCGGTAGGCAAGCGCGACAGAAAGCTCCGGTACATCCAGCTTTTCCATCATGCCTGAGAAATCCCAGTCATACAGTTTCTTTAAGATCTGCATATCGTGAAGGGCCGCCTCCGTGATGCTCCCGGCCGGCTCCTCCCGCAGCTCGCAGCCCAGGCTGTATGCGTTCTCGTCATTTACCAAAAGATCCGCGAGATAGCGCTGCCAGAGGTTCCCGTCAAACCCGCACCGCTCCGCCAGCTCGATCAGTTCCCGGATACACTCATAAAGCCGCGCGCCCAGCGCCTCTTTTTCCGCCGGGGAGATCTCCCCCTGCGCCTCTCCGCCGCAGCGGTCCATCAGCTCCGTCATCTCCCGGAAAAGCGACTGACCGGAGAGGTCCCTGTATAAGATCAGTTTCCCATATTCCATTTTGTCGACCATCCCTTTCCATGTGCCAAGGTCCGAAACCTTTGAAAATATTCAAAGCTTCCGTTTTCTCCAGGTATTCCGGTAAAATTCACCCGAAACCTTTGAAAAGATTTGCATGCTTCAGGTCTTCGCGCTCCTAATAATTCCCCAGGATTTTCATATTCAGCGCTTCCTCCCGAAGTCCCCTGATAGCGTTCTTTACCGCCCCGTCCGCCAGGTTCCCGTCAAAATCCACAAAGAACCGATACTCCCAGCTTCTCTCCGGGATGGGCCGGCTCTCAATCTTTGTCATATTCAGATTGTTGTAGATAAAATGAGAGAGCATGTGATACAGCGATCCGCTCTCGTGGGGAACCTCAAAGCAGATACTGATCTTTTTTGCGTCCCTGCGGAAGATCTTCTGGTTCGTCACGATGATAAATCTCGTAGAGTTGGAATCACACTGGTTCACACCTTTTTTCAGGACTTCCAGCCCGTAAATTTTTGCCGCGTGTTCTCCGGCGATGGCCGCCTGGGTCCTGTCCTGTTCCTCCGCCACTTTTTTCGCCGCGAAAGCGTTGTTCTGCATGCTGATCTGCTGCCAGTCGTGATCCGCAAGGAATCTGGCGCTCTGCATCAAGGACTGGGGATGGGAGTACACCGTCCGAATGTCCTCCAGCCGTGCCCCAGGGACGCCGAGAAGACAGTGCTCGATCTTCAGGATCTGCTCTCCTACGATATAATTTTCAAACTCCACCAAAAGGTCGTAATTTTCACTGATAAAGCCCGCCGTGGAATTTTCGATGGGAAGCACCGCGAAATCCGCCGCCCCCTCGTCGATGGCCTCCATGGCCTCCCGGAAGCTCTCCACATGGAAGCTCTTGACCTCATCCCCGAAAAATTTCTGCATGGCGGCCTGGGAATAGGCACCCTCCGCCCCCTGGAACACCACCCTGGCCCTGCTGGTGTCCAGTTCATCCACACCGATAAAGGGCAGCTTTCCCTGAACGCCGCTCTCCGACAGCATACGGTACTGGAGCTTGCGGCTCATGGCAATGATCTGCTCGAAGAGTTCCTCCACCCCGTGACTGTTGAAATCATTGTGGGTCAGGGATTTCACCTTCGCCAGTTTCTCCTTCTCCCGCTGCCGGTCAAGGACCTTCTTTCCGGTGCTGATCTTATACTCCGCGACTTGTCCGCAGAGCTCCATCCTCTTCTCATAAAGTCTGACGATATCCTCGTCGATCTCATCCAGCTGTGCCCTGAGTTCCAATAAATCCGCCATTTCTCACCTCGTAAATATAAGACTTCCGAATATCAGAAAAAAATACTGGTTCCCCTGTCTTCCCGGCAGAAAACAGATCTGTGCCTGTGCACAGATATCCGTTCCCCTGCTGAGTGAACGAGGGAAGCTCTTTTCCCGGCCAAAGCAGCCGGAAAGCGCCTGGAAAAGCGCTGCAAACAACGCGGAGCAAACTGCCGCTCTGAAAATATCCATCCTTATAATACTTCGAAACCCGCTTGATAGCAAGCAAAAAGTGCGATATACTATTCTCAACAGTTCCGCCAGCCGCCGTGGTTCGGGCAAAAATTGTGCTCGCACAAATTTTTGCCGAACACGTGCGGCTGAGGGAGCGCCATTTTATGAGCAAAGACAGCTGCGCAAGCAGCGGTAAGCGCGTCAACGCGGCTTTGCGAATGGCGCGGGCGGAACTGATATAAAAGGCAGTTTCGGCACCGCCGGAACCACAATTATTTGATCTGCGCTCAGAGGAGGATATATAGAATGGCAGCAGAATTTGATACAGAAAACAGCACAAACCGCTCTTTGCTAAAAAAGCAGTCCCTTGTGGCAATGATCGTGGTGTTAGCCGTGATCGCTGTTCTCACCGCGATCCTGCTCCTTCGGGGCTTTCTTCCGGGGCGCCAGATCTCCAATCCCCCCGGCACAGTTGGAAACACCGCCGGAAACCTGAACAACGGAGGTCTCTTCTGCGAATATAATGATGTCGTCTACTTCTCCAATCCCTATGACGACGGGGCACTCTATGCAATGGCGCCGGACGAAAGCAATATCCGCTTTCTCAGCAGTTCCGTCCCGCAGAACCTTCTCGCCGGAGGCGATTACCTATACTACTTCCAGACCGGCGTCGCAGGTTCAGGGGATTTCGCCAGCATCGCCTCCGGCCATGGCTTTCACCGCACGGATCTGGAAGGGCGCCATGCCGTTTCCCTGTCTCCCGACATCATCTTATCGGGACAGCTTGTGGGCGATTACCTGTATCTTCTCAGCTCCGACAAGGAGGGAACGGAATTTTTCAAACTCCGCTGTGATAAATCCGGCGAGAAAATTTCTCTGGCGGATTATGCCGTCAATCCCTCCAGCGCCGCCGATGGCACCATCTACTACGCAGGCACCCTGAACGACCACTTTCTCTACGCCCTCGACACCGCAGACGATATCCCCCGCCAGATTCTGGACACTCCGCTCTGGTTTCCCATGGCAGTGGGGGATTACGTCTATTATCTGGACTTAAACAGCAACTACAGTCTCCGCCGCTATCAATTTTCCACCGGAGAGACACAAATCCTGACAAGTGAGCGGGTGGACTGGTTCAACGTCGGTTCGGGATTCGTCTACTATCAAACGGTGGGAGCCGCCCCGCAGCTGAAATGCATGCGGACGGACGGCTCCGATGAAATAACGATCGCTGAGGGAAATTACAACCACATCCACATGACGTCCCGGTATGTCTACTTCCAGGATTTTGAAGATGGCACGCTCTATCACAGCGCCATTGGCTCCGGAAGCTATAGTGTCTTCCAGGCGGCCAGCGACGCTGCAGCCAAAAAAAGATAAATGATATCACTCCTCGATATGATCGAGGCCCTGGCTCAGAATAGAGACAATGTGATCGTCCGCCGGCGCGTAGAAAATTGTCTTCCCGTCCCTGCGATTCCTCACCAGCGCCATCTGCTTCAAGATCCTGAGCTGGTGGGAGATCGCGGACTGACTCATTCCCAGGAGCGTGGAAATATCATACACGCACATCTCCCGACTCTGCAGCGCCAGCATGATCTTCAGCCTGGTGGGATCCCCAAACACCTTAAAAAAATCCGCCAGATCCTGCATCTCCTCCTCAGGGGGGAGCTTGTCCAGGATCTCTTCCGCCTCCTTCGGATTCAGGATCAAAAAATCGTTTTCCATGGATTCGCTCATGCTCTTCTTCCTTTCCAGTTTTTCGTTCCGGCATTTCCAGCCGATTGCCCGCTCCAAAGCCGTTCCCCGTCCCGGCAATTTTGTTCCGCTAAGCCGTTCCCTGTCCCGGCAATTCTGTTCAGCTAAGCCGTTCCCCGTCCCGGCAATTCTGTTCCGCTAAGCCGTTCCCTGTCCCGGCAATTCTGTTCCGCTAAGCCGTTTCCCGTCCCGGCAATTCCGTTCAGCTAAGCCGTTCCCCGTCCCGGCAATTCCGTTCCGTTATGCTGTTTCCTCAGGCCCCTGCCACGCACGCGCCCGAACCGATACGGAAGTGGTCCCGTCATTCGTCCTGCCGCCACAGCCTGAAAAAGCCCTCCATCTTTTCATTACAGCAGATCTCTCCCCCCTCGTCCACCGTAAGGATCCCCGCGCCGTACTTTTCAGCGAGTTTTGTTCCCCGTTCCTGCCCCAACACGAAACAGGCCGTGGACAGCGCGTCGCTCAAAAAACCGCTCTCCGCCAGGATCGTGACACTCCGCAGGCCGCTTTTCGCCGGGTAACCGGTGGACGGGTCCAGGATATGGTGATAGCGCACGCCGTCCTTCTCAAAAAAGCGCTCATAATCCCCGGAAGTGGACACACACCAGCTTCCCTTCAGCTCCAGAAAGCCGATGGTGTCCCCGGGATCCTCCGGATCCGCCACCGCCACTTTCCAGGGAGTTCCGTCCGGCTTTTCCCCGTAAGTCAGGACGCTCCCTCCCAGGGACACCACGCCCCAGAGGCTTTTCCCGGACACGGACGCTTTCTCCGAAAGCTCTTCCCGTATCCGGTCCAGCATATAACCCTTTCCCACAGCTCCCAGATCCAGAAGGGTTCCTTCCTCCAGAAGCAGCCGCCCCTCTGTCAGTTTCATGTGATCCGGGCCGCAATGCTCCAGGGCCGCCCCGATCTCCTCCTCGGAAGGGACCCTTGTCTCATCTGAGGGAAGCAGCGCCTGACCGTCCATATTCCAGAGCTTTGTCAGCGCGCCCAGCGCGGGAGAAAAGGCCCCGTCGGAATCTTCCTCAACTTCCTGGCACTCCCCCAGAAGCCCAAAGAGTTCTTCCGAGACGGAGACGCCTGATGGTCCCATCTCCTGCTGCACCCGGAAGACCTCCGACGTCTCTTCCCTCCAGGAGAGCAGTTCCCTCTCCCTGCCGCGTATTTCTTCGAGAAGGGAATCCTCCAGCTCCTTCAGCTCTTCCTCCGGAAGATTCTCACTGTAAAACGTCATATTGACCAGGGTACCCATGGCAGTGTCCGCCAGGGAATGTCTGACAGCGTCCTCCTTCCCGCACCCACAGAAAGCGCAGGCCGCGCACAGACATACCGTCAGAATCAGCCGGGCCCCCTGCCCTCTCCTGAAATTTTTCTTTGCAAGTTCAAAACCATATGATATATTGTCCATAAAAGGCAGTTTCTTTTTCTGCCGGGCAAAGGATGCGCGCATGAACAGACTCCCCTCTCCGAAGAAAACCGCATACTTTTTAACCGGAGCGCTGGCGGTGATCCTTCTGGCCTCCGCTTTTTCGATCCTCCGCGCCGCCTGGAAGCCCTCCGGACAGGAGCACAGCCCCGCCACATTGGAGATTTACCAGAACGGCGTCCTGATCCGGAGCATTTCCCTGGCTCAGGTTTCGGAGACCTATTCCCTTACCGTTGTCGGTGAGGGAGACGCCTACAATATCATCACGGTAAGCCCCGACGGGGCATGGGTCTCCGAGGCAAGCTGCCCCGACAAACTCTGTATCCGGCAGGGTGCTCTTCCCGGCTCCCTCCTGCCCATCACCTGCCTGCCAAACCGCCTGGTGATCCGCCTTTCGGATGACAGTCCAAGGGAAACTGACAATGACGCGGACGCCCTGACATACTGAACCTGCGGCCATCCGGACAACGGTCACCTTCTGCTGCCCCACCGCTCCGGTACGGCTCTTGATACTTCAAATTGACCGACAAATAACCGACAGTAATGCACGCCCCTCGATATTTCCATGCGTCCGCCCGAACCACCGACAGCGCAATACGCCTCTTCATCCTTCAAGATGGTATTCAAAGCGGTCATCCGGACCACCGACTATTAAATTTTTCCTTGTATGAAAGGTATTTTTATGAAAGCGTCTAAAAACAGGCCCTCTCCCAGAAAACTGACCGTACTTTCCCTGATGACCGCCCTCTCTCTAATCATCTTTTACCTGGAAAGCCTGCTTCCCCCGCCCGTGCCCATCCCCGGCATTAAATTAGGACTGGCCAATATCGTCACCCTGATCGTCTTAAACCGCTGCGGGGCCCGGGAAGCGCTCCCCGTGCTCCTCTGCCGGATCCTTCTGTCCTGCTTTTTCTTCAGCCAGGCAATCAGTCTTGCTTACAGCCTGGCGGGGGGCTTGCTCTGCCTTTTGACCATGGCGATCCTACAGACTCTCCTGCAAAAGCGTTTTCTCTACCTCACCAGCATCTTCGGCGCCATGGCCCACAACATCGGGCAGATTGCGGTGGCCCTTGCATTGACAAAAGTTCCCGGGGTCCTTGCCTATCTTCCCTTTCTCCTGATCAGCGCCGCCGTCACCGGCCTGTTTACCGGCCTGTGCGCCCATTTTTCCCTAAAGTATCTGCCGAAATTTCCGGACTGAAAGAAATCACAGGACGCCGGAATCACAATTCCCGCAAGAGCTGCGCCATGGTCTTTCCCAGGATCGGGTGCCTTAGATTCGGCGCCAGCTCGCACATGGGTTTCAGCACAAATTCCCTGTTCTCCAGGTCTACATGGGGGAGGATGAGATCCGCGTCCTCATAAACCAGTTTATCATAAAACAGAATGTCCAAATCCAGAGTCCTGGGGCCCCAGTGAACCTCCCTGACCCTTCCCTCCAACGCTTCGATCTGGTGAAGCTTCTGAAGCAGTTCTTTCGGGGAAAACAAGGTTTCCAGAAAGATTGCCCCATTCAGGAAATCCGCCTGGTCCGTCTTTCCGTAAGGCTTTGTCTCCACAAGAGAACTGCTCTGCACAGACCGGATCTG
>CANQCF010000070.1 GCA_947589505.1 uncultured Acetatifactor sp.
GATCACGGCGGTCATCAGGGCGGTGAGAGACATCTGTTTTGCGGTGAGTAAGGTTTTTTCGCTTGTCATAGAGAGTTTTCCTTTCTTTAGCAGCAAGTTGGGCCCGTATATTCCGGCGCAGGGCATGATGCTCCGGCGCTTCCCGAGTGGAAGAACCATCCGATTTGCGATCGACGCAGGGGCGTGTGTTCCAGTGCTTTCTCAATGAGGAAACCGCCCGGCTTGCGACCGGCGCGGGGCTTTGTGTTCCAGTGCTTTCTCAATGAGAGAATCACCCGGTTTGCGACTGGCGCAGGGCGTGTACCCAAGTGTTTCCCGAATGGAAGAACCGCCCGATTTGCGCCCAGCGCGGAGCTTTGTGCTCCAGTGCTTACCGAATGAGGAAATGATCCGGCTTGGAAAAATGTACGGGTATGTTTTAAATTGCATGTCTTATTATAATAAATGATACCCAAAATGTCAACCACAATAATAAAGTGGTTTACAATCAACACTGAATAGGATTAAGGACTATTTTCAATCTATTTTCAGACCGAATGATCATGTACGATCAGCCCTTCTGCTATATCATTTTTATAATCTTGACTTTTATTACGGTTAGTGATATATTTATTACAGTAAACGTAATAAGGAGACTCACACATGCGTGACAATGTAAAGGGTGGTGCGCTTACAGAAGTGACATTCTATATTTTGCTTTCCCTGTATACTCCCAAACACGGATATGCCGTCATGCAATTTATTGAAGAAAAAACAGGAGGGCGGCTTTCGTTGGGAGCAGGCACTTTATATGGTGCATTAAACTCTTTGCAGGAAAAGGGTTGGATTGAGCCCTGCGGAGACAGCGAGGGCAGAAAAAAAGAATATCACATTACCGCACAGGGAAAAGAGACAGCTGAAAAAGAGCTTGCCAGACTTCATGAACTTGTAAGCGTTGCAAGCGGCATTGTTGGAGGGACACACTATGAGTAAAAAGTATTATCGCTTTTTTGGCGGTCTGTTGACTGCACAGGAGAACTGGTTGAATAAAATGTCTGAAAAAGGTTATCGCCTTATTCGAACGGGAAAACTGCTCTATGAATTTGAGGAATGTAAGCCTGGTCAGGTCAAATATTGCGTGGAGTTTATCGCGCAGAAATCGAAAAATAACGCCAAAGATTACCATGATTTTTTGGAAGAAATGGGATACTCCGTATTCTACAAAAATATAAATCTGAACTATTCTGTCGGCAGGGTTCGCTGGCGGCCATGGGCTGAAAAGGGCGGCCGCATTGCGACAAATGCTGCAACCTTTAACAGGGAGCTGCTGATCGTAGAGAAAGAAAATGACGGAAAACCCTTTGAACTTCACACTTCCTATGAGGATAAGGAAAACTATTACAGTAATCTGCGTGATCCTTGGTTTTTATTACTGCTTATGTTTGAGGTATTTGCCGTCGTAAATCGATCTGTCATTTTAGGTGCAGCTGCTTTGATTTCTCTAATTCCTGTTATTGTATATCAGTCACAGATTATGAAAAACAGGCGTGAAGCAAGGACAAAGGAGTGGTGATGAAATAGAAACTGAAAATCAAAGACCGCTGACTTTTTCACTGGGGAGCCGGTGTGTCAACGGTCAATCTTTCGGGATTCAGTTTTCAGTTCGACAAACGGGATTTACCATCGTTACAACTAAATAGCAACACAGCGCAAAGGCGGTTATGAACGTGAAGTTGCAGCCGTCTTTTTTGTTTGGAAAGAAGAGAATGAAGAAATCGAATACCACTGAAAGAGCGCAGGAAAAGTGCAAAGACGTTATCCTTAAACAGTAACTTGTCCGCAAAATCAGAAAATTAAATGGAATAATATGAGAAAAAATCTCAAATGCTATTTACAAATCATAAAATAGCATATAATATAGGTATAGAGCGGAGGTTGGTGATATGCTGAGTCAATTTACTGTGAAAAATTACAAAAGTATTCGAGATGAGATTACATTAGATATGCAGGCGGCGGCTATTTCGGAACATATGGATAAGATCATCAGGGAGAAAAATGGAGAATTATTTTTGCCGGTATCCGTTATCTATGGGCCTAATGGCGGAGGAAAGTCCAATGTGCTGGAGGCGATACATGCGCTGGCATCTAAGATTCTGAGTCCCCTATGTGCAGCCTGCAGCAAAAATGATTGCGCGTACAGACCCAAAAAATTGCCGATAGAACCATTTGCTTTTGAAGAGGAAAGCAGAAATATGCCTACGGAGTTTGAAATGTTTTTTCGGACTGTGACAGCGGAGTACCGCTATATCCTTCATATCAAAAAAGAATCTGTGCTGTATGAGAGTCTTGATCGGGTAAAAATGGAGACAGGAAGGCGTTCCGCTTTGTTTGTGCGCGAAAGGGATCAGGTGGATCTGAAAGGTCCTTTTGCAAAATTAAAGATCAGTGAGGGCCTGTCGGAAACGCTGCCGTTGTTGTCCTATCTGGGAATCACTTATAATAAAAACGAGATCGTGCATGATATCCTGAACTGGTTTGAAAAATCAATAGATTTCTTGAATTATGGAAGTCCATATCAGGAAATGCGGATGGCAATAGCGAAATCTGATGAGATCAAGGAATATGTGCTGAAAATGATTCAGGAAATGGATCTGGACATAGAGAATTTCCGCATAGCCGAGGAAAAAGATGAGGATACAATAGAGGTTTATACAGAACATATTGTGAACGGCAGGAGTACGGAACTGACATTATCTGAGGAGTCCAGCGGTACAAGGAAACTGTTCGGACTTTTGCCGTATATTGTAAACAGTCTGTATTATGGGACAACTTTAGTGATCGATGAACTGGATGCGAAAATTCATCCTTTGCTGCTGAAACACATTATTGCAATGTATACGGATATGAGTATTAACAGGAGAGGGGGCCAGTTGATCTTTACCTCTCACGACTTATCTACTATGAACAATGACGTTTACCGAAGGGATGAAATATGGTTTGCGGCAAAAGGGAGGGATCAGAATACCGGATTATACTCACTGGCAGAGTTTAAGGATGATAACGGCGCGTCTGTCCGCAAGGATGCAAAATATGATAAACAATATCTGGAAGGAAAATATGGCGCCGACCCATATTTACAAAGAATTATAGATTGGGGGAAAGTCAATGGCTAAAAAGCCGGGTAGGACTGATTGGAAGAAAAAGCGCCTTTTGCAGCATAAGGAATGAGCCGTCGCGCCGGGGCTGTCAGACAAGCTCCCCGGCGCGGTATTTTGCGACGATACTCTGGATCCTCTCGTTGGGATTCAGCAGGTCGCTGATGGAGGAATCGTGGTTCAGGGTATCGATGATATAGGCGATGTATTTGCTCATGTCGCAGCTGATGTACCACTCCCGCCGGAGAAGTTCCGGGGTCTGGTAGATCAGGTTGGTGGTGAGGATGCGGTGGATGATCCCCTTTTCATAGGCCTTGTCAAACTTGTCCAGGCCGTTGGTGAAGAGGCCGAAAGTGGAAAAGACGAAGATGTTTCTCGCCTTTCTCTCCTTTAAGAGCGCGGCTACTTCCAGGACGCTGTCGCCGGAGGAGATCATGTCGTCGATGATGATCATGTCCTTGCCCTCCACGCTGGTGCCGAGGAATTCATGGGCAATGATGGGATTGCGGCCGTCCACGATCTTTGTGTAATCCCGGCGCTTATAGAACATACCCATATCCAGGCCCAGAACGTTCGCAATGTAGATGGCGCGCTTCATGCCGCCCTCGTCGGGGCTGATCACCATCATATGGCCGGAATCCAGCTGGAGATCCTTCACGTTTTTGAGGAGTCCCTTGATAAACTGGTAGGCGGGCTGAACGGTCTCGAAACCGTGAAGGGGGATCGCGTTCTGTACCCTGGGATCGTGGGCGTCAAAGGTGATGATATTGTCCACGCCCATGCGAACCAGCTCCTGAAGGGCAATGGCGCAGTCCAGGGATTCCCGGGCGGTGCGGTTGTGCTGCCGGCTTTCGTAGAGGTAGGGCATAATGACGGTGATGCGCCTTGCCTTTCCGCCCACGGCGGCGATGATGCGCTTCAAATCCTGGTAGTGATCGTCGGGGGACATGTGGTTCTCATGTCCGCAGAGGGAATAGGTCATGGAGTAGTTGCAGACGTCCACCAAAAGATAGAGGTCCGTGCCGCGGACGGATTCCAGGATCATTCCCTTTGCCTCGCCGGAGCCGAAGCGGGGGACTTTCGCGCCGAGCAGATAGGTGTCGCGCTGGTAGCCTGAGAAGGCGAGGGAATCCTTGTGCTCGTTCTCCCTCTCCACGCGCCATTTTACCAGATACTTGTCCACCTTTTCGCCAAGGCTGCGGCAGCCCTCCAGGGCAATGATCCCGAGGGAGCCCACGGGTATGGTTTCCAGGTTTCTTTTTTCCTCACGGTCAGGCATGAAAAATCCTCGCTTTCTTATTCGCTTTGCAACCCCGGCTGGCGCTCACTCGCCCAGCTTTTGGCACATTCTTACGTCTGGCCCGGAAAATTTGCAGATGTCAAAGTTTTTTGACAGCCGGGAAAAAACTCTGTCGGAGTATCGATCCCGAAGTTCCGACAGATTTAAGTTTGTTGAGATGATAACGGATTTTTTGCGGACTCCCCGCTCGTTCAGAAAGGCGAAGAGCTGTGAAGTCACGAAGCTGCTGAGCACTTCCGTGCCGAGATCGTCCACTATCACCAAATCATAATTGTATAAGTTTTGACAGTAATTGTAAAGACTTTCTTTGTCAGCAGAGGAAAAAACATAGCGGGAGAGGGTGTCGAAGAAGCTCACGGCGCTGAAATAGACGACGGAGCAGCCTTTCTCCAGCAGTTCGTTGGCGATGCAGCCGGAGAGAAAGCTCTTTCCGGTTCCCACCGTTCCCAAAAACAGGAGGTTCCGTCCGGGAGCTGTCTGAAAATTCCGGACAAAATCCAGGCAGGTTCCTACGGTCTTCTGCAGCATGTCCAGGTCCTTTCCCTGGACATAGCGGTAAGTCAGACGGGAAAAACGGTCTTCCGGGGAGATCCCGTTGAAGTTTGCCATCCGCTGGGTGTAGGCGGCTTCTTTCCGGCGCAGACATTCGCACTTTTCTTTCAGGCCGTTTAGAAGTGTGATATAACCTGTATCCCGGCAGTCAGGACAGTCATAGATGGGTTCCAGGTAGTTCTCCGGGTAGCCGGCGGCGCGCAGGAGGGTTTTTCTCCGGGCGGAGATCGCCTGATAAGGGCTTTCCGGGATGGAGGAGAGGTCCAAACCGGCGCTTTCGTCCTGGTTCAGAAGCAGCTGAAGGCGTTCTCTGGCGATGCTGCCGACGGAATCGTTCAGCTCTTTGATCTCCGGGATCTCGCGGTAGATTTCCGCTCTGCGCTCTTCAGAGAGGCGGCGGTTCTCGTCGCGGGTCCTTTCATAGTCTCTCATGATTTCCTGGTACTGGGAGTCGGACAAAGCCATACGGGATATCCCTTTCTTTGAGGTTTCTGTGCGCGGCAGTTTATTTGTTGCTGATCAGTATTTTTTCCAGCTCTGAAAAATCGTAGTTGTTTTGTTTGAACTGGTTAAAGCTGTTGTTTCCGCCGGATTTTGCGCCTGCCTTCTTTTTAGGGTCTTTCTGGTGCTGCTCATCCAGCTTCCGAATATCGGCCTCAGAGTGCACGCCGGACTCCTTCCAGGACTTCAAGATCCCCTCCGCGTAAGGAAAACGGTTCTTATCCGTGCCGAGGACGGTGCGCCGGCACGCCAGAAGAATGATGTCCAGAGGGAAGGCGTATTCCCGAATCCAGCGGTTGATAAATTCCACTTCTGTATTGGTGGGGGAGCCGTCCTTCCCCAGTTCCCGCATGATCGTATAGACATCCTTGTCATATTTTCCAGCGGTGCGCTGCGCCTCCTTGGGAGTGGTGATGCCCTCCTGAGCCCAGTTGACGGCCACCTTTTCGATATACTTAAAGTCTTTTTTGCCCCGATCCATGCAGTACTGCAGGAGGTAGTCGATGAGGTCGTCCGAAAAGTGGAGCTCATCCGTAAAGAAGAGGATGGTCTTCATCTCTGAGGGGGTCAGGGGCCTTCCAATGTACTGTTCCGCGATAAAGAGCAGCTGGGCGGTATCTTCCCGGTTCTTAAATTCACGGAGCTGATCCGTGGAGTAGACAGGTTTTGTGAAAGAGGGAATTTCCTTCGGGGCGGATTTCTCCGTCTCGGAGAACCGCTTCGGCGTCTCCGGCGGCGTCATGGGTTCCTGCAGCCGGATCTCTGCAGAAGGGCGCAGAGCGGATTCTGCGCGCATGGCAGAAGATTTAACGGGTTCCTTCTCCCGGGAAACGGGAAGGTCGGTATCAGAGCGCAGACTGTTCACACGGATCCCGGTCAGAGTCTTCGAGGAATCGTATTCCAGGGAGAGAAGGCCCCATTTTTCCCAGTATTTCAGGGAGCGCAGGACTTCCGTCTCCGTGTGGTTGAACTTGTCCGCAATGTCGGATATACTGGTAGACTGACCGGCGCCCAGCATGCGGATCAGATACAGATACACCTTCAGCTGGGCGTCGTTTGCGTCCTTCATATACTGGTCGATAAAGAGATTGGGGATCACCGTGGAGTCCGCGGACTGTTCCCTGTATAAAGTGATTTCTGCCATTCTGCCACACTACCTTCCGGCCGCTGCCCATCGGCCTTTTCTGGTCGGGACAACCTCCCGAACAATGAAAAGTATAGCATAGAGATCCGGAAAAAGAAATAGTAAAAATGCCAGAATGAACCGTCGGCGTCCCATCCGCCGATAAAATGTGGATATGGTGGAAAAGGTGGATAACTCAATTCTGAAAATGTCGAAATCCACGGATTTTTGGCTTCAAATCAGAATGTTATGAGGGGCGGGCCATCCACATTCCGGAAAAAAATATCCACAGATTCCTGGGCTTTGGAGTCCGCCCGGAACTGTGGATATTGTGGAAAACTATTTTCCGAGGAGAAAATCCCCGATTTTATAGACGTCTCCCGCCCCCATAGTTATCAACATGTCGCCCTTTGTGCAATTTTCCAGAAGAAAATTTTCGATCTCGTCAAAGCTGGGGAAGTAATGGCAGTCGGTTCCCAGCGCGGCGATTTCTTCCCGGAGCGTTTCGGAGCTGATCCCCAGGGTGTCCGTCTCCCGGGCGGCGTAGATATCCGCCAGGACCACGTGGTCTGCCAGGGAGAGTGCTGAAGCAAATTCCTTCAGGAACCGTTTGGTACGGGTGTAGGTGTGGGGCTGAAAGACCACCCAGAGGTCCTTGTGCTTCGTCGCGGCCGCGGCGGTGAGAGTCGTCCGGATCTCCGTCGGATGGTGGGCGTAGTCGTCGATCACGGCCACCCCGCCGACACTTCCCTTGTGCTCAAAGCGCCGGTCCGTTCCGGCAAAGCTCCCCAGGGCCGCGGCGGAGACGGTATCTTCTATATTTAAAAGGTCCGCGGCGGCCAGCGCCGCCAGGGCGTTGCCCACGTTGTGGATCCCGGAGACCTTCAGGGAAATGCGCAGATCCGGCCTCCCGGGGCGGCAGGCGGTAAAGCTGGCGCAGTCGTTTTCGTCAAAGGTGATGTCCGCCGGGCGGTAATCGCCGGAGGGCGTCTCTTTCCGGCAGCCGCAGTAGGTGACTACCCGGCAGGGGAGATCTGCGGTCAGCTCTTCCAGGTCGTCGATCTCGCTGTTGATGATGAGGCAGCCGTCCGCCGGCAACAGCCGGGCGAACTGATGGAAAGAGTTCCGGATATCCGCGAGGTCCTTAAAGAAATCCAGGTGATCTTCTTCTATATTTAATATGAGGGCAATCTTTGGGTAAAAGTTGAGAAAACTATTGGTGTACTCGCAGGCCTCCAGGACGAAATAGTCCTTGCCGCCCACCCGGGTGTTGCCGCCGATGCTCTTGTAGATCCCGCCGATGGAGAGCGTGGGGTCCAGGTCCGCCTGCAGCAGGATCTCGCTGACCATGGAGGTCGTCGTGGTCTTTCCGTGGGTACCGCTGACGGCGATGGGGGTCCGGTAATTTCTCATGAGCTGCCCCAGGAGCTGGGCCCTGGTCAGCATGGGGATCCCCTTTTCCTTCAGCGCGATATACTCCGGGTTGTCTTCCCGGATCGCCGCGGTGAGTACCGCGCAGTCCAGATCCTCCGTGATATTGGAGGCCCGCTGTCCGTAAAAGATCCGGATCCCTAAGGATTCCAGATGGGTACAGATGTCGCTCTTTGCCCGGTCCGATCCGGACACGGGAAAGCCCGCGCTTTTCAGGAGCTCGGCGAGGCCGCTCATGCTGACGCCGCCGATGCCGACAAAGTAAACGGAGACAGGTTTTGCTAAATCTATCTGGTACATAAAGCGTTCCTTTCGGGTCATATTAAAATGGAGACGGAAGATTCCGATCCAAAACCTCACATACATTATATACAAGACGCCATAAAAAAACAAATGATTTTGAGCATTTAGTAAAAATCACAATTAAAAACTCTTTACAATATTCAGAATATAGTGAAAACATACAAAAGGTATGTAGAAAAATTGTAAAAATTATAAAAAATTGCTATAAAAGGAGACAAAAAGTGGAAAATTTTTGTACTTTCTTATTCACTTTCGGATAACTCTATGATATAATGGACAAAAGGACAGGACTCGCTCCTGTTCAGAAGGGCAGGGAACTGCTCAATAGGCTGGAAGAGGTGATGACATGATCAAGAAAGAGATGATAGCCATGTTGTTGGCTGGAGGACAGGGGAGCCGTCTGGGGGTACTGACGTCCAAGGTGGCGAAGCCTGCCGTTGCATTCGGAGGAAAATACCGCATTATCGATTTCCCTCTGTCGAACTGTATCAATTCGGGCGTGGACACCGTGGGCGTGCTGACACAGTATCAGCCCCTCCGTCTGAACACCCATATCGGGATCGGTATTCCCTGGGACCTGGACCGCAATATCGGCGGCGTGACGGTGCTTCCGCCTTATGAGAAGAGCGACAACAGCGAGTGGTACACCGGAACCGCAAACGCGATCTATCAGAACCTGGAATATATGGACAGCTTCAACCCGGACTACGTATTGATCCTGTCCGGCGACCACATTTACAAGATGGACTATGAAGTGATGCTGGATTTCCACAAGGCGAACAACGCGGAGGTGACCATCGCCGTTATGCCTGTTCCCTGGGAGGAGGCAAGCCGCTTCGGCATCATGATCACGGACGACCAGAAGCGGATCACGGACTTCGAGGAGAAGCCCGCGAACCCCAGGAGCAACCTGGCCAGCATGGGTATCTATATCTTTAACTGGAAGACCTTAAAGGAGGCCCTGATCAAGAACGCGGATCAGCCGGCGCTGGACTTCGGCAAGCATGTCATTCCCTATTGTCATGCCAACGGGTCGCCCCTGTACGCTTATGAGTTTACCGGCTACTGGAAGGATGTCGGAACCCTGAGCTCCTACTGGGAGGCCAACATGGAGCTGATCGACATCGTTCCGGAGTTCAACCTGTATGAGGAGTACTGGAAGATCTACACAAAGAGCGAGATCCAGCCGCCCCAGTACATCGCCTCCGACAGCGTGGTGGAGAGAAGCATTATCGGTGAGGGGACGGAGATTTACGGCAAGGTATATAATTCAGTCATTGGCTGCGGCGTGACCATCGGCGCCGGAACCGTGGTCCGGGATTCCATCATCATGAATCAGACCGTGATCGGAGAAAACTGTGAGCTGAACAAGGCGATCGTGGCCGAGAATGTGGAGATCGGGAAAAACGTGAGACTGGGTATCGGCGAGGAAGCGCCGAACGATACCGCGCCTCATATCTATAATCAGGGCATCGTCACCGTGGGCGAGAAGAGCGTGATCCCCGACGGCGTCACCGTGGGAAAGAACTCTGTAGTATTCGGCACGACCACCGCCGCCGACTATGACAACCTCTATCTTGCGAGCGGAAAAACTTTGATTAAGGCAGGTGAATAACAGTGAGAGCAATCGGAATCATTTTAGCGGGCGGCAACAATCACAGGATGAAGGAACTGTCCCAGAAGCGCGCGATCTGCGCAATGCCCATGGCGGGCAGTTACAGAAGTATCGACTTTACGCTGAGCAATATGTCCAACTCCCATATCCAGAAGGTGGCCGTGCTGACGCAATATAACGCGAGAAGCCTGAACGAGCACCTGAATTCCTCTAAATGGTGGGATTTCGGACGCAAACAGGGCGGCCTGGAAGTACGCACTCCCGTGGTGACGGCTTCCAACAGCAACTGGTACAGGGGAACGGCGGACGCCATCTATCAGAACATCAACTTCCTGAAGAACAGCCACGAGCCGTATGTGGTGATCGCCTCCGGCGACTGTATCTACAAGATGGACTTCGGAAAGGCGCTGGAGTATCACATCGATAAGAAAGCGGATATCACCGTCGTCTGCAAGGATATGGCTCCCGACGAGAACGTGGAGCGCTATGGCACGGTCCGCATGAACGAGGATTTTGTGATCGAGGAATTTGAGGAAAAACCCCTGCAGGCGAAGAGCCACACCATTTCCTGCGGTATCTACATCATCCGCCGCCGTCTGCTCATCGAGCTGATCGAAAAGTGCGTGGAAGAGGGCAATTACGATTTCGTGCGGGATATCCTGGTGCGCTACCGGGGCATCAAGAGAATTGTGGGTTATAAGATGAAGGACTATTGGAGAAACATCGCTTCGGTGGAGGACTATTTCTCCACCAATATGGACTTCCTGAAGCCCGAGGTCAGGAACTATTTCTTCCGGCAGTACCCCGACATTTACTCCAAGGTGGACGATCTGCCCCCCGCGAAGTACAATGTGGGCTCCAACATCAAGAACAGCCTGATCTCCAGCGGATGTATCATCAACGGCACCGTGGAGGACTCCGTTCTCTTTAAGAAGAGCTACATCGGGAACAACTGCGTGATCAAAAACTCCATCATCATGAACGATGTGTACATCGGGGACAACACCCATATCGAGAACTGCATCGTGGAGAGCCACGGAACGATCAAGGCGAACTCCAATTATGTGGGTGAGAACGGCATCGAGATCATCCTGGAGAAAAATGAAAGGTTTATGCTTTAAGGCAATACTTTGGATAAGGGGGCGGTAAAATGCAGATAACAGACGTACGCGTGCGCAAGCTGGCGAAGGAGGGCAAGATGAAGGCCATTGTGTCGATCACCATCGACGATGTCTTTGTGATTCACGACATCAAGGTGATCGAGGGGGAAAAGGGCCTGTTCATCGCAATGCCCAGCAAGAAGGCTACGGACGGAGAGTACAGGGATATCGCACATCCCATCAATTCTGCTACCAGAGAAGCGATTCAGAAGATCATCATGGAGAAATATGAGATGGCGCTGAACGAACCGGATGAAGCCTGACGAATGCAAAGGGGTTACGAAGTGCAGTAAGAGGAGGGACCGCAGAGACGGCCCCTCCTCTTGCATTTGACAGTCCTTAAGGGTCGCCGCCCGGTCAGGAACCCACGATGGTGCCGCCGTTGGGGTGCAGGACCTGGCCGGTCATATAGCTGGAATCGTCCGAAGCGAGGAAGACGTAGCAGGGGGATACCTCGCAGGGCTGCCCGGCCCTGTCCATGGGAACATGAGAGGTCTTTCTTCCAAAGGTGGAAACTTCCTCCGCGGAGAACGACGCGGGGATCAGCGGTGTCCAGATCGGGCCTGGGGCTACGGCGTTCACCCGGATCCCCTGCTCCGCCAGGGAGAGGGAAAGGGAACGGGTCAGCGCCACGATGGCGCCCTTGGTGGAACTGTAGTCGATCAGATCTTTATTGCCCTGGTAGGCCGTCACGGAAGCGGTGTTGATGATGCTGGCTCCCCTTTTCAGACAGGGCAGTGCGTACTGTATCAGATAGAAGAAGGAAAACACGTTGTTTCGGAAGACACATTCCAGCTGCTGGTGGGAGATGTCCAGGATGCTGCGCTGGACGATCTGAATGGCGTGGTTGTTCACCAGGATATCCAGCTGGCCGAATCTCTGAATGGTCTGGCGCACACATTCCCTGGCGAAGTCCGGATCCTTTAAGTCTCCCCGCAGGAGCAGGCAGCTCCCGCCCAGCTGCTCGATCCTTTCGGCAGTCTCCCTGGCGTCGCGGTCTTCGTCGTAATAGACGATGGCCACGGAGGCGCCTTCTTTTACAAAGTCGTATGCCACTGCCCGGCCGATCCCGCTGTCTCCGCCGGTGATGAGCGCCGTCTTGTTTTTCAGCTTACAGTGTTTTTTCCCGCACTCCGACTGGGGGAGCGGGTCCATCACATATTCCAGGCCCGGCTGTCTGTCCTGGTGCTGCGGAGGAAAGGACAGAGGAATGTCCTGACAATCCCTGATAGAACCGTATGGATCTTTCATATCGTTTTGCTGCCTTAAAAAACAGTTTGCAATAGTATATGCCGGAACCGGCGGTCCGCGCCATGAAATCGTCAACTAAAAAACAGCGGCGGAAAGGGAGTTGACAGAATTTTGGCGGGGAATTATCATGGGTAGGGAAAGCGGTGCGGACGCAGCTCTGCGAAAGAGAACGGCGGCGGACGCCGACGGGGAAGGGAGCCGGGAGAAGATATGTATCTGATCGTGGGCCTGGGGAATCCGGGCAGGGAATATGAGAATACCAGACATAACATCGGGTTTTGGACCCTGGATAAGCTGGCGGAGGCCGGCGGGATAGACGTGCTGGAAAAAAAGCACAAGGCGCTGATCGGCAAGGGCGTGATCGACGGGCAGAAGGTGATCCTGGCAAAGCCCCAGACTTACATGAACCTCAGCGGGGAGAGCGTCCGGGAGCTGACGTCCTATTACAAGATCGACGAGACCGCGGAGCTGATCGTCATATCCGACGACATCAGCCTTCCGCCGGGCCAGCTTCGGATCCGGAAGAAAGGCAGCGCCGGAGGGCACAATGGATTGAAGAACATTATTTTGTGCCTTGGGCATGATGGGTTCATCCGCCTGAAGATGGGCGTGGGGGAGAAGCCTGCGGGCTACGATCTGAAGGATTATGTCCTGGGACATTTCACCGCGGACGAGCGAAAGCTCATGGAGGATGCGGCGGAGAGAGGGGCGGACGCCATACGCATGATCATGGCTCAGGGACCGGATGCCGCCATGAACGAATATAACAAGAAAATATGACAGAGATGTCGGTTATGGCGGTTCTGTGTTCAGTTAGAGAGTGTGACGGACGAACGGACAGCAAGGACGGTTTTGGAAGCACTGCCCCAGTCAGAGTGTGTGACGGGAGAACCACCTGGAAACGGGCGGGAAGTGATGCTGTGGTTTTCAAAAGCTTAGGTTTCATGGAGGGCATTTCATGTATGCAATGTTGGCGCCCCTGAAGGAGCTGGCGGAGTACGACCAGGTCAGGGAGGCGATGCGGAAAGGGAGGGGCCCGGCGGCCCTGACAGGCTGTGTGGACTCCCAAAAACTGCATATGATCTATGGACTTGCCGATGGCTGGAAGATCAAGGTCATCGTCACTTACAATGA
>CANQCF010000071.1 GCA_947589505.1 uncultured Acetatifactor sp.
GTATAACTCTTTTTTTAGGATCTCATTAACCCATGATCACTTCTACGTTCACATCGGTCTTTCCGGCCTCGTGAGGAATGATATTGCCGGATACCTCTTTCCCGTCCACGGTCATCTTCACCACGCCCTTCCGGACATTCTTCGGGTTCTTCACCTGAATGTGGTAGTTGGCGCCGCGGTAGGTCCTGGTCAGTTCAAAGTCGCCGAACCCGTCGGGGATGCAGGGGTTGATCTGCAGGCCGTTGTGGGTGGGATATACGCCCAGGATGTACTGGGAGATATTGACGAAGGTCCAGGCCGCCGTACCGGTGAGCCAGCTGTTCTTTGCCTCGCCGTGTCTGGGCGCGTCGGCGCCGGCCACCATCTGGGAGTAGACATAAGGTTCAGTGCGGTGGATCTCGCTAATATCCTCGATGTATGCGGGGCAGGTCTTCTTATAGATCTCGAAGGCTCTGTCACCCCGGCCGATCACGGTCTCCGCGATGGAAACCCAGGGGTTGTTGTGACAGAAAATCCCGGCGTTCTCCTTATATCCGGGGGGATAGGAGGATACTTCGCCCAGCTCCAGATGGTATCTGGTGTAGGCGGGCTGGAGGATCATCACGCCGTACTTGGTGTCCAGCTTTTCCTTTACGGAGTTCAGGGCCTTTTCCGCAAGTCCCTCCTTTACGCCGATGCCTGCCAGTACGCAGAAGCCTTGGGGCTCAATATAGATCTGGCCCTCTTCGCATTCTTTGGAGCCGACCTTGTGGCTGTACGCGTCGTATGCCCGGACGAACCAGTCGCCGTCCCAGCCGTCTTTCAGGACGGCGGCATACATCTTATCGACTTCCGCTCTCGCGCGGGCCGCCTCCGCCTGATCGCCCTTCAGCTCGCAGAGCTGGGCGTATTCCTCGCCGTACTTTACAAACATGCCCGCGATGAACACGGATTCCGCCACAGGTCCCTCGCTGGGTCCGAAGGTCTGGAAGGACTCGCCGGGATGCTCGGAGAAGCAGTTCAGGTTCAGGCAGTCGTTCCAGTCGGCGCGCCCGATCAGAGGCAGATCATGGGGCCCCTTGTGATTTACAATGTAGTCGAAAGATCTCTTCAAGTGGTTCATGAGAGGCGTAGCCTTGCTCTCGTCGTTGTCGAAAGGCGTCATGTGGTCCAGGATGCTGACGTCGCCGGTCTCCCGGATGTAGGCGCTTACGCCGGCGATGAGCCACAGGGGATCGTCGTTAAAGCCGCTGCCGATGTCGGAGTTGCCCTTCTTGGTCAGAGGCTGGTACTGATGGTAGGCGCTGCCGTCCTCAAACTGGGTGGAAGCGATGTCGATGATGCGCTCCCTTGCCCGGTCGGGGATCAGGTGCACGAAGCCCAGAAGATCCTGGCAGGAGTCGCGGAAGCCCATGCCGCGGCCGATGCCGGACTCATAGTAGGATGCGGACCGGGACATGTTGAAAGTCACCATGCACTGGTACTGGTTCCAGATGTTCACCATGCGGTTGACCTTTTCGTCTTTGGAGGAAACCTGATACTTGGAGAGCAGGTTTTCCCAGTAAACGTGAAGCTCGTCCAGCGCTTTCTCAACGTCCGCAACGTTCGCGTAACGCGCCAGCATCTCGTGGGCGCGCTTCTTGTTGATCACATTGGGAGCCTCCCACTTCTCGTCCTCGGGATTCTCGATGTAGCCCAGGACAAAGACGAAATCCTTGCTCTCGCCGGGGGCGAGATCCACGTTCAGCTGATGAACCGCTACGGGCGACCAGCCGCTGGCGATGGAGTTTGCACACTGGCCCTTCTCCACGGCTTCGGGATTGGAGGCGCTTCTGTACGCGCCCAGGAAATCATCCCGGCTGGTGTCGTATCCGGCGATGGGAGCGTTTACGGAGTAGACTGCGTAATGGTTCCGGCGCTCTCTGTACTCGGTCTTGTGATAGATGGTGGAACCCTCGATCTCCACCTCGCCGCAGCTCAGGAGTCTCTGGAAGTTCTTCATGTCGTCGTCCGCGTTCCACAGGCACCACTCCACGTAGGAGAAGACCTTTACGGACTTCTGAGAGGAGCTCTCGTTGGTCAGGGTAAGGCGGGTGACTTCGCAGTTGTCGTTCATGGGAACAAACGCCAGCGCGGAGGCCTTCAGGCCGTTTTTGGAGCCGGTGAAGCGGCTGTAGCCGATGCCGTGGCGGCACTCATAGCTGTCCAGCTCGGTCTGGGTGGGCTGCCAGCCGGGGTTCCAGACGGTCCCGCCGTCCTTGATGTAGAAATACTTGCCGCCCATATCGTAAGGCACGTTATTGTAGCGATAACGGGTCAGGCGAAGAAGCTTTGCGTCCTTGTAGAAAGTGTAACCACCCTGCGTATTGGATATCAGGGAAAAGAACTCGCTGCATCCCAGATAGTTGATCCAGGGAAGCGGAGTCTTGGGCGTTGTGATGACGTACTCTTTTCTGGCGTCATCAAAGTAACCGAATTTCATACCTTGCTCTCCTTTTCCATTTAGTTTTTGCTGTAGTCCGGCTCGCCGGAAAGCCCGTCAGAGCGGCTTTGCAGAGTGATGCGGGCTGAACTGCACTGTGACCGTCGGTAAGAACCGCCTATGGAAAATTATACTGGAATATGGAAAAGATTGCAAGGGTTCCGGCCGAAGCAGTTTATAAAAAGTTTAGAAAAGCTTTCGATTGCATATATTTACGGAATAGAGATTGCATGTTAAAATAAAAAAGATCAAAGACGGGTGAGGCGCGGAAATGAACGGGATCATTTACGACGCCAGGCGCATCAGAGCATATGAGGGGATGATGTCCCTGGGGGAGTACGCCGGGCGGGAAGAAAAATGGCTGAGCAGGCTGTGGGAGGATCTGCTCGGGGATGCAGGACTGATGAAGGAGTGGATGTACTACCTGGATCATCACTCTTTTCTGGACGAGGAAAAGTTTTCGGGGTACGGGCTGACGGATATCTATGTATGGCAGATGGACAGGTACAACCTGATCCGGGAGATCGGGAAGAATCCCCGGAGCTGCAACAAGGAATCCATGGTTCTGGGGGCTTTCCGCTCCATGCTGGACATGAAGGCGGACCCGGAAACTTACATCCGCAGGCTGACGGACAGGCCGGGAGCGGATCAGTTATAAAAAAGTATTACATATTTGCAACAGGGAGGAAACATGGATAAGACCGAGTTTCTTGAACAGCTGCGCCAGTCGCTCTCCGGCAGGATCGAGGCGTACAAGGTGACGGAGAATGTGCGGTATTATGAGGACTATATCAATACACAGATCCGGATGGGAAAGACGGAGGGAGAGGTTCTGAGTGAGTTAGGCTCGCCCAGGCTGATTGCCAGGACCATCGCGGACACCCAGCAGGACACCCCGGAGACCTATCAGGAGCCGGAATCCGACTATCGGCAGAGTAATGCCCAGAGGTTTGTGAGAAAAGTCTTCAGACTGCCCCATTGGGCAAAAATAACAATTGTTGTTTTAATATTCAGCTTTATCTTATGGCTGATAACTTCTGTGTTTGCTTTCCTGGCGCCGATCCTGCTTCCGCTTTTTGTGGTGGTGCTATTATTTAAATTTTTTAAAGATTGGCTGCATTGACGTGTATAATTCTTTTGGACGACGGTCATACTACCTGTGTAACAAATAATCTCACAGGAGGTATAAGTAAATGTCCAATAATCAGAACTGCGACAAGAACGACTATTCTAACAGCAGCCGGAATTGTTCCAATCAGAACAGCTCCAACAAGAGCCAGAACAGCACCAGCAACAAGAGCCAGAACAGTTCTTCCAACAGCTCCAAGAACTCTGCTGAGAATACCAACAGCCAGAACAAGATGAACGACGAGTATTAATAGAAGCGTCGGAACCGTAACAAATATAGGGATGCCTTCGGGTATCCCTATTTACATATTTCAAAAAATCCGATATACTATGTTACTGGGATTTCGAAGTCTTACAAAAAGTGAGGAGCGGCGAAAAAAGAGGTTTATGAAGAGATACGAGTTGATCCTTCCCTGTCATTTCGGCATGGAAGCGGTGGTAAAACGAGAGGTGACCGACCTGGGATACGATGTCTCCGAGGTCAGTGACGGCAGGGTTTCCTTCCTGGGCGACGAGGAAGCGGTGGCCCGGGCCAACATCTTTCTCCGGACTCCGGAGAGGGTGCTGATCAAAGTCGGGAGTTTTCCGGCGAGAGATTTTGACGAACTTTTTGAGGGGACGCATGGAATCCCCTGGGAGGAATTTATCCCCTCCGACGGAAAATGCTGGGTGGCAAAGGCGTCCAGCGTGAAATCCAAACTCTTCAGTCCCTCGGACATCCAGAGAATGATGAAGAAAGCCCTCGCCTTAAGGCTCCAGGAAAAATATCACTTTGAACGGCTGCCGGAGACCGGGGCCTCCTTTCCCCTGCGGGTTTCCATCCTGAAAGATCAAGTAGTGATCGGACTGGATACCACCGGGGAATCCCTGCACAAGAGGGGCTATCGGAAGCTTGCGGCAAAAGCTCCCATCGCGGAGAATCTGGCGGCGGGGATGATCCTGCTCTCCCCCTGGAAGCCGGACCGGATTCTGGTGGATCCGTTCTGCGGCAGCGGGACGATACCCATCGAGGCGGCCATGATGGCGGCGAACATAGCCCCCGGCATGAACCGGAGTTACACGGCGGAGAACTGGAAACATCTGGTGGAGAAGCGGCACTGGTACGATTCCCTGGAAGAAGCGAATGAGATGATGGATTTAAGCGTGGACACCGATATCCAGGGATATGATCTGGACAATGAAATGGTAACCATCGCCAGGGAGAATGCAAAGCTGGCGGGGGTGGAAAAGCTGATCCACTTCCAACGCCGGGACGTAAAGGATCTGAGCCATCCGAAAAAATACGGTTTCCTGATCACCAATCCGCCCTATGGGGAAAGGCTGCAGGACAAAAAGGAAATGCCGGAGCTCTACCGGACCATCGGGGAGCGGTTCCGCGCGCTGGACAGCTGGAGCCTGTTCCTGATCACTTCTTATGAAGACGCGGAGGCGGATATCGGCAGAAAGGCGGACAAAAACCGCAAGATCTACAACGGCATGATGAAGACTTACTATTACCAGTTCCTGGGACCCAGGCCGCCGAAAGCAGGGAGAGCCGGAAGCGAAAGAACCGGGAGCGCAAGAGAGAAAACTGAAAGGAACACAAAAAGATGAACGATAAGAAGATCCTATTCGCCACGGGCAACGCCGGAAAGGTGCGGGAGATCAGAAGTATCCTGGCGGACGCCGGGTATGAGATCCTGTCCATGAAAGAGGCCGGCGTCCAGACGGACATCGTGGAAGACGGCAGCACCTTCACGGAAAACGCCCTGATCAAGGCCAGGACCGTGGCGGGCTGTCCGGAGGCAGCGGGGTACATCGTCATGGCGGACGACTCCGGCCTGGAGGTGGACGCCCTTGGCGGGGAGCCGGGGATCTACTCCGCGAGATACCTGGGGGAAGACACCCCGTACAGCGTGAAAAACGCGGAGATCATCCGGCGGCTGGAAGGCGTTCCGGACGAGAAGAGGACCGCGCGGTTTGTATGTGCCATCGCCGCAGTCCTGCCGGACGGAGAGGAGCTCACCACCCGGGCGGTCATAGAGGGCCGGATCGGCTACGGGGAGGCTGGGGACAACGGTTTTGGCTATGATCCGATCTTCTATGTGCCGGAGTACGGAAAAACCACCGCCCAGCTCTCCGAGGAGGAAAAGAACGAGATCAGCCACAGAGGAAAGGCCCTGCGCCTGATGAAAGAGGAATTGAAGAGACATGAAAGTGATCGTTGTCAGTGATACCCACAGAAGAAACGAAAATTATTTTAAGGTGCTGGAAATGCATAAGCCGGACCTGGTGATCCACTGCGGGGACGCGGAGGGCAGCGAGTATGCGCTGACAGAGGCCGCGGACTGCCCTGTAAAGATCGTGCTGGGCAACAACGATTTCTTCTCGGACCTGCCCAGGGAGCTGGAGCTGGAGATCGGCGGCTACAAGGTCTGGGTCACCCACGGCCATACATACTATGTCTCCATGAGCATCGAATACATCGCGCAGGAGGCCAAGGCCAGGGGAAAAGACATCGTCTTTTACGGACACACTCACAAGCCCTCCGTGCAGAAAGTGGAGGGTGTGTATGTGGTCAATCCGGGCAGTCTCTCCTTCCCCAGACAGGACGGCCGAAAACCCTCCTACTGCATCATGGAGATCGACCGTTTCGGGGAAGTACACTTTACCATCGCCTATCTTTAAGAAGTAAAACGGGCAATATGCTGCGGGATCAGCAGGACTTGGGAGAGGTCTTTGAACCGAAAATTGTGTAACTCCCCTTCGGCTCAATTGCGGCAACACATTTGCCTATCTGTTCGGCGTCAATCTGGAGTGCGGTAATTTTGAAAATCTGACCGCACTGTTGAAGCTTATAGGGGCTGACAAACAATTCCCGTGGAACTCTTGACATTTCCACGGGAATTTACTATAATCAGTCCTATCTGCGGGGTGTGGCTCAGCTTGGCTAGAGCGCCTGGTTTGGGACCAGGAAGTCGCAGGTTCGAATCCTGTCACCCCGATCTTTGCAGAAATGGTATCAACAGGAGGATAGGGAGAAATGCGGGAAAACCGGCATTTCTCCTTTTTATATTTTGACGGTAAGATTGTTTGAATCTGACTTGGGATTAAAAAACTGCATGTTTTTGTCATGAATTTGTCAAGAGTCTTCCGTGGCGCTTTCCCAGCCGCCCTCGTTAGTCGGATAGACGAAGAGGACGCTGGAGTCCGCCGAAGCGGCGATAGCGGCCAGCCCGCTGCTTTCAGCGAAGGAGACGGCCTTTTCATGGATTCGTTTCGTTTACACAAAATAAAGAACTCTCTTCCCTAGGAGAAAGGGAACTCCCTGTGGTCAGAACGTATATAGGATCAGATACCGGGTTTCTCTGTCGGACGAGCGGGCATGGATGCTCACTGTGCTGTCGCTGCTCCAGCCGATGCCTTCCTCATACAGATTTTCATAGCCGTCTCTGTCGAAGGCGATAAACGTTCCCTTATCCAGATCCGCGACGCCGAGCTGGGTGATGCCAAGGCCGTCTGTCCCGGAGTCGGAGGCATAATACAGCAGTTTATTTCCGGAGGGGCTGGGCATGAATCTGTCTCCCGCCTGATATCGGAAGCCTTCTATCACGGTCTGGGTTCCGGTTTTTAAGTCGGCCAGCCGCACCTGCCCGTCCTGATCGATCAGAACGCAGCGGGTGCCGAACAGCTGTGCGCCGTACGGTTCATCCCACCATCGGTAAAAATGCGTTTCGTCCAGGGTTTTGGTCGTCTGTCCGGTGGGAATATCATAAGCGTAGCAGGTGACGGTCATCCAGGTTTCATCCTCTTTTGATACGGTGTGGGTGGTAAGGATCAGCGTGTCGTTGTCTGCGAAGCCGGCGCTGACATTCTCGCCCATGCCGGTCAGCTCGTCGAGACGGATGAGGGCTGCGGCATCCAGATCGCACAGCCATTCCTGCAGTCCGTCTGTGCCGACGCCGCAGGAGATCAACACTCTGCGCATGTCCTTTGACCAGGAATAGTCGTAGGCATGTTCCAACTGATCGGCGTCCGTACCCGCCAGAAAGTCTTCTGTCCGGCCGGTACCCAAATAGTAGAGCAGGGGGTATTCGGTGTAGTAGATCTGACTGCCCTGCGCCAGTTTGAGAAGCACAACATCGGTATGCCCCGGGATGGTCTCCACGTACCATTCATCCTCGGGGCGTGTGTCGACGCCGTAAGGAGTGCCCTGGAAAAAGTACAGTTCTCCGTTTCGGATGAACCAGTAAAGGCTGCCCTGATAGTGAATGTCCCGGAAGGTAATGTCAATTTTGCTGGTCTGCATGTCCGGCTGGACGGGAATCAGTTCGTTGTCCCGAAGCTCCCAGAACTTTGCATCTAAAAGCGTCCGTCCGTCATCGCTCCAGGTCAGTTGATTGAACAGACTGCCGGAGAGGCCGTAATACTGATCCATTTCGATATACTGGGCTTTGACCAGATCTCCGATGCTGGCCTGACTGATGTCGGGCGAAACGATGCCGGGCTGTTCCGCTTCGGTTTGGTCAGTGCCGTTCTGATCGATGTCGTTCTGGCCGGGCACATGCTCCTGTTCCTGCAGGTGAAGGAAGGACAGCACCGCGGTTCGCAGCTTGGGGCTGGCGGCAAGGGCAGCACAGGTGCCGCAGGTCAGCAGGAGAACGGTTGTCAGGGTGCAGACGAGGATCCGGCGTACAGGGACATAACGATTCTGAGGTTTTTCCTGGCGCAGAATCCGTTCTCTTAAATCATTGTCCGGGACAATATGATCCATTGCATTTCGATAGTCGTTGATGTTCAATTTGATCCCTCCAATTCTGTTTTCAACAAATCGCGGCCCCGTTTCAGCCGCATCTTCACCGCCGATTGTCCGAGCTTCAGGATTTCTGCAATTTCAGCCACCGAATAGCCCTCATAATAGTACAGATGAACGGGCAGCTTGTACTTATTCGGAAGATTCAGGACGGCCTTCAGGGCCTCTCGTTCCTCCGGAGTAATGGCGGGAATGGTGTCGTCCAGTTGAGCCACCCGTTTTCTCCAGAAGCCTCGAAGCTGGTTCCGGCACAGGTTGGCAGCGACCTGGAGAAGCCAGCGTTTCAGATGCTCTTCATTTGAAAAAACAGGAGCGTGGTATAGCAGCCGGCAAAAAGTTTCCTGGGTAACATCCTCTGCGTCGGAGCGTTGTCCCAGAAAAGCCATTGACAGACGGTATACAGCCGTGCCATAAGCGTCGTAGGCTTCCTCCAGCTGTCGGATCGATAGGGTTTGATTCATTGCTCGACTTCCTCCTTTCCCTTATAAAACAATTTTGCAAGGGAAACGGTCACACAAGATTGAAAAATTATGGAATGTTTCAAACAGATTTCCTTTGTTTCAGAATAACATGATCAGAAATCTCCGGTAAATACAAATCATACCCATAATCCGTTCTGTGGACTTTTTGGCTGATGTCTGCTATAATCTTCAAGGACCCGGCAGTTTCTCTGAGCGCCGTCATTGCCTTTTCCCTGACCGCAGGGGAAAGGAGGAGAGCGACTTAATGCTCCGGCAGCGATCCCTGAGCCGTAAGGAAGAGAGCGTAAACAAGATGCTTGGGGAAACGGCGATGAAACTGTAAGATTGCCGGATTCCCTTTCGGCGCAGGGCGTAAACACTGTGTTTGGGGGGCGTCGATGAAGCTGAACCGGGAGAACGTGGAGATGCTTCTTACGGAGAGCAGCTTTGCGGCAGACTGAGGGGGACGGCGGAAACATCGCTGAATTTATGGGGCGGCGAGACGGAAGGAGTATGAGGTTTTTTAATGGAAGACACACAAAAAGTACAGTTGTTTGAGCGGACGCCGATCCCGCAGGCGGTGATGAAACTGGCGGTCCCGACCATCATCAGTTCCCTTGTGATGGTCCTCTATAATCTGGCGGATACCTATTTCGTCGGCATGCTGAACAATCCCATCCAGAACGCTGCGGTGACGCTGGCGGCGCCTGTGCTTTTGGCGTTCAACGCGGTCAACAATCTGTTCGGCGTAGGTGCCTCCAGCATGATGAGCCGGGCGCTGGGGCGAAAGGACCACGAGACGGTCTATGACAGCTCGGTGATCGGTTTTTACAGCGCGCTGTTTTCAGCGGTTTTATTCTCCGTGTTTTATACGGCTTTCCGCGTCCCGTTCTTAGGCGTGCTGGGCGCTGACGCCACCACTGTAGAGGCCACCGCCGGGTATCTGAAGTGGACCGTTTCCTTCGGGGCGGTGCCGTCGATCCTGAACGTGGTGCTGGCCTATCTGGTCCGCAGCGAGGGTTCCTCCCTCCATGCCAGCATCGGCACCATGAGCGGGTGCTTTCTCAATATTCTGCTGGACCCCGTCTTTATCCTGCCCTGGGGGCTCAACATGGGGGCGGCGGGCGCGGGCCTGGCAACCTTTCTCTCCAACTGCGCCGCCTGCCTGTATTTCTTTGTGCTCCTGTTCTGCAGGCGGGGAAAGACCTATGTCTGCGTCAATCCCGCGAGACTGAAGTGGAGGAAGCAGATCGTCCTGGGAATCTGCGCCGTAGGGATCCCGGCCGCCATACAGAACCTTCTGAATGTGACCGGAATGACGGTGCTGAACAACTTTACGTCGGCCTTCGGCTCCGACGCGGTGGCGGCGATGGGAATCGCCCAGAAGGTGAATATGGTACCGGTGCAGATCGCGCTGGGCTTTTCCCAGGGCATTATGCCTCTGGTGGGATACAGCTATGCGGCGGGGGATGCGGACCGCTTTCGGAAGACCATCCTCTTTGCCGGAAAGATCATCATGGCCTTTATGGCGGTGGTGACGATCGGGTATTTGATCGGGGCGGGACAGCTCTCCGCGCTGTTTATGGAGGATCCGGCGGTGGTGGCTTACGGCACGAGATTTCTGCGGGGCCTCTGCCTGGCCATGCCGTTCCTTTGCATGGATTTCCTGGGGGTCGGGGTCTTTCAGTCCTGCGGGCTGGGCAGGAACGCGCTGCTCTTTGCCATCCTGCGGAAGATCGTCTTGGAGATCCCAGCACTGTTTGTGTTAAACGCGCTGTTCCCTCTGTATGGACTGGCATACGCGCAGTTTACGGCGGAAGTCGTCCTCGCCGTAGCGGCCGTCTTTGTCCTCAGGCGCCTGATGCGCGGAATCTCCAAGGCCCAGGCATCCCGGGACGGCGGGGTAACCGCCTAGAGCCCGGGGACGGCAGCATGAACAAAAGGTAACTGACTCGGGCCCGGAACAGCAGTGTGAACGAAAAGGTAAGCGCCTTGGGGCCGGGAACGATTGCATGAACGAAAAGGCAGCCGCCTTGGGCCCCTGGAACGGCAGCGTGAACGAAGGGACAATCGCCTCGGGGTCCGGGACGGTTGTGTGAATGTATGGGTAATCACCCTGACCCTGAGACGGTAGTGTGGACGAAAGGATCCACCTTGGTTCTGGGACAGTTGTGTGAACGAAAGGGTAACTGCCTTGGTCTCGGAACGGCAGCGTGAACGAAAGGGCAGCTGCCTCATGATCAGGACGGCGGCAGGAAGGTGCAGGTATATATCGGATACAGGGAAAATGCCAGCGCCCTTTCCAGACCCAGGGCGGCCAGGACCACCGGCGCGCAGAGGAGCAGCAGTCCGAAAAATACCGTCTGCGCGTGGTTTTTTCTCCAGCCCGACAACCCGGCCGTGATCAGGGCGAGCGTCACTCCCACAGCGGCCTGCAGGAGCATCTTCAGCCCGATGAGGGCGATGACCGGCAGGAACGCCGGAAATCCCTGATAGCAGGGAAGGCTTTGGACGGAAAAGAAAAGCCCGTGGGTGGGGAAGACCCGCGCGATGCGGATCCACCGAAAAACAAAAGGAATGACAGAAAAGACGGAAGCTGCCAGGGCGCACACCGCGGCCTTTCTGGCCAGCACGCCGCGCTTTCCCAAGGCCGTGGCCCCCAGGACCGCCCAGGCGCCGCTCTGGTACTCCATGGAGACTGCCTGGCTGAAGGCGAGGAGGATCCCCGTCGTGAGGAGAAGAAAATCACTCAGCGCGCCGTCGCCGGATATGCCGAACAGATAGAGGTACCCAGTGTCGTAAAGAAACTTGCTCCCGTCTTTCTGTGCGGACGCAAGCTGCTGTTCCACCCGCCTGAACTGCGGATAAAAAGCGGTGACGCCGTACCACTTCAGCTTCATCGCCTCCCCGGTTTCGCCGTCGATCTCCCCGGAGGCCACCGAGCTGTCGATCTTTTCAATCTCTGCAAAAGCCTCCTGAAATCTGGCCGATTCCGACTGGATCAGGGCGGTCTTTTCTTCCGTCAATTCCCCCTCCAGCCGGAGCATGATATCCTGATAATACTTCTCCTGGGTCGTGGGCGTATAGACGCGCTGAAAGACGCTGCGGCCGATCAGGATACAGAACACGGCCAGGACAAGTAGCCCGTGGTTTGTGACAAGGAGTTTATAGGCTTCGTGTCGAAACAGCGAGGCATGGGGGCGGAAACGGAAGATCGCGGGCCGCAGGGCCTTCCGGTATCCCAACCTTTCGCCCTTTATAAAAAACAGGAGACTGCAGCCCGCACCGGCGCACAAGACGGCGCAGAGGAACAGCCACGACAGGGGGATCCTGGATACAGGGTGGCCAAAGAGGTTGAGATTTAGGTAAGCGCCGTAGACATCTTCTGCCCGCAGCACGCCAAAAAGATTGACGTACTTTAACACGCCTGCCTTTGAGGTCGCCGGGATAAAGCGGTAAAGGCCCCAGCCGGCTGTCCAGAGCAGCAGTCCGCAAAAATAGGGCAGCGTGCCGTTTTCCGAGAGGATACAGACGGCTGTTAAGGTCGCGCCGGCGGCGAACAGTACCAGGGCTTTTGTCAGGATGGACAGCGCGATAAAGCCGAGAATACTGATAGACAGACTGCTCCCCCTGTACGGCGCCAAAGACTGGAGCCTTGCCGTCATATCCGGGAAACCGGCGGCAAGGCCGAAATACAGGAGGTTTACGCCATACAATAAGGCCGTTCCGGCAAAACAGTTTAGAAAAAGGGCGGAGAGCTTGGAGAGGATACAGCAGCCCCTTCCATACCGGGTACAGCGGGTGACGAAAAACAGGCCCTTTTGTTTTTCGTCGGAGATCAGCCCTCCCATGAGCAGAAAGGAGAACAGGACCAGGAGGACGTCCGTCCCCTGGTTTGTCATGGCCGAGGTCACGGTTTTGGACGGGGCCCACCTGATCCCCTCCGGGGACAGCGCCCGGAAGTCCTTGGCGCTTTTGGCAATATTTTCGGAGGCGAAACCGCCGGTCTCACGGGCCGCAAAAACGGAGATCCCGTTCAGGGAGTCCTTCTTTTTTTGAATAGAGGCCAGGTAGGAACCGTAATCCGCGACCTTCTGTTCCTCGGCATAGATTTCGCTGAGGAAGGCGCTCTCTTGTTCCAGGGAATCCGTATAGCGCAGATAATCCCCGGAGCGGTATGATTCCAAATAAGTTTCGAATAAGCCAGGATTTGCGGCCATCTCCTGTTCCGCAAAGACCGCGCCGATCTCGCTGTTCTGCATGGCAAAGACCTGCTCCACAAAAGACACGCCGTCGATGGTCTGCTTTAAGTTTTCTGTGAAAGCGGACTTTTCCTCCTCCGTCATCCCCGCGGTATCTGCAAGAAAAGCTCTGTAAGCCCCCAGCTTTGGTTTTCCGTTATCCCCCGGGTCCGCGTACCAAAGGAAAAAGAGATCGATCAGCAGGAGCGCGCAGGCGGCAAGCTGAAAACCCCGCCGAAGCCATAGTTTCTGCAGTTCGAAGAGGGTCAGGCGTATCACTTTAGGTAAATGGCTTCTCATTTTCAGGCTTTTCCTCCTCTCTGAAGAGCTGCATATACACGTCCTCCAGGCAGTCCGCATGATATTTCC
>CANQCF010000072.1 GCA_947589505.1 uncultured Acetatifactor sp.
GGCTTGATCAATGCCGGTAATGCAGGCAGACTGAACAAAGCAGGAGCAGGCTGTTCCAGAAAGATTATTTTAGGGCAGCACCAAAAAACAGAGAAGCTCTTCTAAGAAACGTGGGGTTTGTCAAAAAAACACCACAAAAACGAGGAGCTTTTGTGCAACACCATAGAACAGAGAAGAGCTTCTAAAAAAGTTGGTGAAACACCAAGAAACTGAGAAGAATCACCAACTTTTATAGAAGAACCCAAATCTCGGCACATCTCATAGATCTCCCGGTACATCTTCTGAAATAAGGGATAGTTTTCCGACAGTTTCAGGATCCACTCCGGTTCATCTATGCAGAAAAATGCCAGCCATGCCTCCAGATCATTGTTGATCTTTTTTCTATTGTGTACGATTTTCTTGAAGATGTCAAGGGGCACGAAGACATATTCCTCCAGGAGGTTCATTTCTAATCCGGTGTCGGAAGTCTGGCGGAACCGGTGGATGTAGTTCCTGGGGAATTTATGAAATTCCGAAGGACTGGATTCGTACAAAACAATGGTATAAACAGGGCGCAGACTCCGGTAGTTCATGCGTTGGTCGTTGGCGGCAGCCTGGTCGTGCTTTTGTTTATACTGTCGCAGCAGGAGATCCGCGGAATAGCAGGCGGCCCGCTGACCGGGGAAGGCATAGCCGTAGCGCTGAACCTCCACGTTGGTGATGCTGCCGTCCTCCAGGCGGACGATGATATCCATGACGATCAGGGTGTCCGGCATGATCTGGCTTTCTTTCGAAAGGACGGAGACGACAGAGACCTGACGATTCAGGAGGAGCGAAAGGAACTTGCTCAGCCGGGAAGAATCCCGGTCGGGATCCATGATTGCCTTAAAGAAAGAGTCGTAGAGGATGCGGACGCCTTTCGCGCCGCTGCAGAAGTCCAGGAACTCCTGTTGTTGCTCCGGTTTTAGGGCGTTGAATTTTCCCGTCAAGGACGGTTTTGCTTTAATCTCTTTCAGGATCTCATCCTGTGTGCGGATCATGGGAAAATACTGCTGTAATTTGTTTTTCTTCATATGATTAGATTCCTCCTCTTAGTAAAGTTGTGTGGTGGATAGATTCCGGCTGTGTGGTTAGGTGCGCTCTTAAAAGCATAAATGTTCTAAGCGTTCTAAATGTAACGTGATGGGTATGATAGACTATCTCTCCTTTC
Source organism: uncultured Acetatifactor sp. (assembly GCA_947589505.1). GTDB lineage: Bacteria > Bacillota > Clostridia > Lachnospirales > Lachnospiraceae > Acetatifactor. The sequence continues at coordinate 1,190 of CANQCF010000072.1, forward strand.
ATGGTGTAATGTTCTCGTGTTAAAATATCCCTTATTTGGAAGATACGGCGAATCGCCGTAGGTCTGAAGGCCGCTGGGGCCACAGATAAGATAGGTTGATGATAGCATAAAAGGTGCGAAATGTAAAGAAGTTTTTGGAAAATCAGGTGGTTTTGTGAATCCTGGAGCAACTGCCAAATTTTAACGGTGTGGCTTTTTGATAAGATTTGTTTCAATGAAAATGCTAGTTTCAGTGTTTTAATGAAACCAGAATATTTTATGAAATTACTCGATTTTTTGAAATTTCAATGATTTAATGGGTTTCAGTAATTCACTGAAAGGAGGGGCTTCGGTGAAAAAATTACTCCCCGAGGCAGATGAAGTCCTCAGCAACCTATTTAGCTAAGTACCGGGAATACTGGATTTCAGAATATTCGATGTGACATCCTGTGTTGGTGCTTCGGCTTTTCTTCTTTAGTCGTGCCATGACAGTTCACTCCTGATGCGGGTAGCCAAGAAGCATTTGCTTTAACTGGTCATCACACTTGAGTTCCTGCCACCGCAGCACGCTTGCGTCTATACCCGGAAGCGTTGCTATACGTGTCTCAAATCCTTTATTTGCAAAAGGGCGAACAAGGATTGTCCCATCATTATATACACTTATAAAGTTCTTTTTATTATCCGGAAAGGCACACTCGATAGGTTCTGCCTGATTGTTATGAACAATCTCAACATTTTCCCAGTGTCCTCGTTCATGTCCATACGGGCCTTCATTGATCAGCTCCCAAAGCAGAATGTCACCATTTGAAGCAAAACCCGCCAATATTATCCTGTTGCTGGTAAAAAACTGCAGCTTAATGATGGATCGTCCGTTTGTGGGGAGTCTCCATTGACACTGACCGGTTTTAACGATTCTTACTCTTACCAGCTTTTGGTTATTAAGTAAGCCGCGTCTGCGGCCGTCGTCTCGATTTGCCCTATATAGCTCAGGGGAATAACTGGCTGCAAACCTTGTATCGGCCGTACACATCGCAACTGAGCTGACCTTTCCCATATGGCCCGGGCAGCTGTTCAGTTGCTTCATCTTTTCGTCCCAAGTGAACGCCTCTCCCTTCTTGGTTAAGATAATTGCGTTCCCGCCGGGAGCAGATTCTATCTTAGAATCAAGAATATTCATGCCAGCCAGCTGTTTAAGCAATGCCTTAGAAACAAAGGGCTTTGTTGTCGGTTGTTCGAATGTGGTTCGCGCGCCCGTTCGAAGATCCACTCTGCAATAACTCAGATCGGAGAATTGACATTCCAATGTATACTCGTCAACAGGCATCCTTAACAGGCTTACGCGCTGATCAAAATACAAAGTATTGGAGCACTTGCCCTTTTCCATATCCCAGATCTGAACGATCTTGCCGCCGGATCCTAATGCGGCTGTTTTTCCGTTCCTTGTGAATGCGGCAGCTGCAATTTGACTGTCGCTCAGAGACAGATTGGCGATACAATCCTGTTCCGCCACATCCCATACTTGAATAAAGCCGCTGTCAAATCCGACAGCAAGATATCGTCCATTTTCAGATAGCTTTTCAATCGTTCCCTCTAAATCGGATTCCTGAAGGCGTTTCTTAAGAAAAGATATGCGCTTTTTTGTTTCTTCATCATAAGCTGAGAGCTCTATGATTTCATCTGAATTGCCATCTTCAATTTTGTCGTAGGCTATAGTTGGCCATTTAGATGTGTTCTGCCCTATCTTTACAATAAGGCAGTCTTCAGCATCAAATCCAATGTGAGAGTCTGAGCCTTCAGACAGTTTTCCCACAATCATTTGACTCTGTGTCAGGAGATTTGTGACAGATACCACTCCATTCATGGATACCGCCGCCATTGTATGGCTATCGTGAGAAAATGCTATACCGATAATTTTGTTGTGGCTTATATCGTTAATTAACGTATCTTTTGAGAGCCATGCGCCATCTATGTTGATTGTTCCGGAAAACTCCGTTTTTAATAATTCAGAAAGGGATACCTTTCGAAGATCCAATTCTGAAAGGTCACGCTCACCGTCGCCTATAGAGAGCCAGCAGTTTAAGACATTCGAAACAAAACGGTCGCCATCGCTTGCTTCCTTGCCGCGATATGGCTTGAGCATTTTGCTGACCGTTCCTGTGGCTCCCCAGGTGGCTTCGTTTCCTATGAATCTCAGATACTGGACAACCCCCTTATGAATCTCTTCTTTATGCCAAAGCCTGTCCACGTTTATTTGATCAAGCAGGCAATTATGCAGATATGTTGCAGCCAGATAATCACGGAACACCTGATGGGCAAAAGAAACCCGCCCATTGCCGGATTTCAGAAGCACCATTTCAGAGATTATCAGATCATACAAATCGCCTGCTTGGTCTTCAGAAACCCGGAGCCTCCGCTTTATCCTGCGCAGTTTCTCCGGAAGGGGGCCTTTCAATGTAGTATTGTTCACCGTTTCGGTAACTTCACGAAGCTTCGCATCAAATTCCGATTCCGCCCACGCAGTTGTATTATTCCGCTCGGCCTCGTAAGCCAGGGCAGGAAGCAGATGATCAATCGCCACCATGCATTCAAAGATATGCTTTCCAACTATGCTCTGCCTATCTATCAGTATAGCAATCTGCGCCATATAATAATCATGAAGGAGATCGGAAGCATTCGTGATAGGCATAATCCAGCCAAGGTAATCCAGATCGGAATGCCGCTCCACTATGGGACAGGTACTTGCGTAGAGCAATGCCATCATCGGATTCCTGAGAAGTATCCGAAGGTTCTTCTGAGCAAGCACCTGATGCCAATCATCCGGTCTCTCTTTGAATAATTGTTCTATTTGACTTTCACGAAGATCGCAGGTATGGATCATTCCAAAGTGACTGAGACCATAGTCGCGAAGAAAATCTAAACGCGATGAAACAATGATTTGAATGCCGGGGTACTGAGACAAAGCTTTCATCTCAGCTGCATACCGTTGTGCCCCTTCGCCGGATAGTTCGTTAAAGCCGTCTATAAACAGCACAAGATCCGGATGCGGATGCATAGAGGAAGTCAATCTGAGTAGTTTTTCCTTCGCCCGCTCATCTTCAGACTTATACAGGCAGCGTAAAATATACCCGAGCAGACTTTCGCTGTCTGAGCTTTCCCGCGCTTGAAGGGATATATATACAGATAATTGTTGTTCTGAAAGAAGCCGCTGGCACTCATGAAACATCATGGTGCTTTTTCCCATCCCTCCATCACCAAGAATGAGAGCATTGCAAGATAGCTCCGGGTTATTCCGTTTGTCTGACCAAAGCCTGTCTATCACCCTGGTCAATGGAAGAATATCTTTATCATTGATAAAAATAGAGCCCCCAACTTCCAGATCTGTCAGAATCGCAGGATTAATAGAGACTCCTGAAAAATTCCCGCCTGCGGCAAGCAAACCATTACTTGCTTCGCGGGCATTTACCAGCTCTGCGGACACATCATAAGTCATGTGTTCCCCGGGAAGCCTTAATTGAAAAGGAAAACAACGATCATCCTCTGAGCCATTTCTGGCAAACGGGTATTGTTCCCAATTTTTACCTTCATACCACGCATGAACGGTAATAACCCCGTCCCCGGTTTCCAAATCCAACTCACCTGTCAGGAAACAGGAGCGAGCACCCTTCTGTAGTGAAAGATTTCCACACTGGCATTCAAGGAATTTTTCCCGCTGCCATCGGATCAGATGCTCATGTTCATGCCCGGCAATCCATAGCTGCACATTGTAATCGTTTAGTATTGTCTCCAACTGATCACGTTCGCTCTGGATCAGAAAGTCATAAGAATAGTGTGTCAGGATGATAGTCGGCAGCTTGGGGTCACACTGATCAAGCACATCCATGAGAGCCTGTGTCCCAACCACAAAGTTTCGTTCATGACCATCCCCGTAGGTTAAGGTTGTATCCAGATGCAGGATGTTCAGATGTTCTGTTGTAATAACAAAATGCGGATCATTATACTTTTCTGCCCTGTCGCAGCCAAGAAACCCGGCTATAAATGTCCTGAAGTCATCTTGCCCTGACTTCAGCATAGCGTAATCTTGCTTTGAGATATGGCCGTCGATTGATTGATAGTAATCTGATCTCCAATCCGTAATGCGATCGATCAGATTAGTCCTGTCATTCCCTCCGAGGTTCACATCGTGATTGCCGGGAACGATAAATAGATGATCCAATGGTGTGCGGGATGCATTGCACAGACTTCGAATATAGTCCGGCGCTGCAGAATAGTCCGAGTCCCACTGCTTAACGTCACCGGTACAAAAAGCATACTCAAAGGTCTGATTTAAACCGGCGATATATTCCGGCAGCTTCTTGCGCATCAGGCGTGTATCGACTGCCCGATCATCACCCAGATGAAGATCGGAAAAATGAATCCATCTTATCTTCAAGTATTTTACCTCCAACATATTTTCTGTTGTTCTAATCAGTATATAGCAAAGAGAAACCGGTGTCAAACCGGGATGGATATGATCAGGCCTTAAAACTTTCGGACGCATATCTTGAAAAAACAGACAAACCAATGTTAGAATTGACAGTAAAGGGCCGAGACCCGGTAGGCTAGCTGAATCCATTTTGGATCTGTTAGAGGGATTAGGTCCTGTATCCAATTCAATTCTGATGAAAGGAGTAAAACAAAATGAGCAAGGAAAAGTTTGATTATTTAATTGTTGGTTCCGGTCTATATGGCGCCACGTTCGCCCGGCAGGCCAACGCCGCCGGCAAATCGGTTCTTGTCATTGATAAGCGTTCACACATCGGCGGCAACGTCTATACCGAGTGCGTTGAGGGCATCAACGTTCATAAATATGGCGCGCACATTTTTCACACGAATGACAAAGTTGTGTGGGACTATGTCAACCGCTATGCCGCGTTCAACCGTTTCACAAATTCACCGGTAGCCAATTACAAAGGCGAACTCTACTCGCTGCCGTTTAATATGTACACGTTCAACCGCATGTGGGGCGTGACGACTCCCGAAGAGGCGGCGGCAAAGATCGACGAGCAGCGCAGGGCGGCGGGCATCACCCACCCGGAGAATCTGGAAGAACAGGCCATCAGTCTGGTGGGCACGGACATTTATGAAAAGCTTGTGAAAGGTTATACAGAAAAACAGTGGGGGCGCGACTGCAGGGATCTTCCTGCTTTTATCATCAAACGCCTGCCGGTGCGTTTTACTTTTGATAATAACTATTTCAATGCACTGTATCAGGGAATACCCATCGGCGGCTATACGAAAATGGTGCAGAGAATGCTGGAGGGTATTGAAGTGCGGTTAAATGTGGATTATCTTGCACAAAAGCAAGCGCTGGATGACCTCGCGGAAACCATTGTTTACACGGGACCGATTGACGTTTATTTTGATTATCGGTTTGGATCACTGGAATATCGTTCCGTGCGCTTTGAAACGGAGGTGCTCGATCAGCCGAATTATCAGGGGAATGCAGCGGTGAATTACACCGACCGCGAGACGCCGTGGACACGGATCATTGAACATAAATGGTTTGAGTTTGGCAGGGATGAGCAGGGGAACGACCTGCCGAAGACTGTTATCAGCCGTGAGTACAGCAGCGAGTGGAAGCCCGGCGATGAACCGTACTATCCGGTGAACGATGAGAAGAATATCGCCCTTTATGCGGAGTATAAGAAGCTTGCGGATAGCGAGAAGAACGTCATTTTCGGCGGACGGCTGGCGGAGTATAAGTATTATGACATGGATCAGGTGATTTCTGCTGCTTTGGACCGCTTTGAAGCATTTGAAAAAATGGGGTTTACTTTTTGAAATGCTTATGTTATACTAGCAGAGCGTGAGCAAACCGACGCTCAGATCAGGGACAACTCCTACCCGGTCTTAGTGTCAGGTGTTAACAGGCAGATTTTTGAGATCAGAAAGGAGAAGAAAAATGATTTCAAAGGAAAAGAAAACAGCGATCATGAACGAGTATGCAAGGACCCCCGGAGACACCGGTTCACCTGAGGTACAGGTGGCAGTCCTTACCGCAAGGATTCAGGAGCTCACCGAGCATCTGAAAGAGAATCCGAAGGATCATCATTCCCGTCGCGGCATGCTTAAGATGGTAGGTCAGAGACGCGGCCTTCTTGAGTATTTGAAGAGGAAGGATCTGGAGAGATACCGTGCGCTGATCGAGAAGCTCGGATTAAGAAAATAATGTGCACTGGCGGGCGGAGAATGCGTGAAACCGGGTTCTCCGCTTGTGTTATGCTTTGTTAAACTCAGAACGGAAGAAGATCCCGAGACCGCTGAAAAGGGCGGGAAGCGGAAAGACCTCCTGCTTTTTTCAGTAGTTTCGGTATCCTCCGTTCTGATGAAAAATAAAATTTCCGGGTAGGAAAGTCCGGAAGAGAAGGAGGAATTATGTACAAGAGTTATGAGTTGGAAGTAGGCGGCCGTAAACTCGTGGTGGATGTGAACCGCGTGGGAAAGCAGGCCAACGGATGTGCTTTTATGCACTACGGCGATACCACCGTTCTGTCTACGGCGACAGCGTCCGAGAAACCCAGGGAGGGGATTGACTTTTTCCCTCTGAGCGTGGAGTTTGAGGAGAAAATGTACTCTGTGGGAAAGATCCCCGGAGGATTTAACAAGCGCGAGGGCAAGGCCAGCGAGAATGCCATTCTCACCAGCCGTGTCATCGACAGGCCTATGCGCCCTCTGTTCCCGAAGGATTACAGAAACGACGTTACGCTGAACAACATGGTGATGAGCGTGGATCCGGAGTGCCGTCCGGAGATCGTTGCAATGCTGGGAGCTGCTATCGCCACCTGCATTTCGGATATCCCTTTTGATGGTCCCTGCGCTATGACCCAGATCGGCATGATCGACGGGGAGCTGATCGTCAATCCTTCCCAGAAGCAGTGGAAAGAGGGGGATCTGAATCTGACCGTGGCATCCACCCGCGAGAAGGTGATCATGATCGAGGCGGGAGCGAATGAGGTTCCCGAGGCGAAGATGATTGAGGCGATTTACAAGGCTCACGATGTGAACCAGACCATCATTCAGTTCATCGACAAGATCGTTGCGGAGTGCGGAAAGCCCAAGCATGAATATACCAGCTGTGCGGTTCCCGCCGAGATGTTTGAAGAGATGAAGAAGATCGTTCCCCCCGAGGAGATGGAGGTCGCTGTATTCACTGACGACAAGCAGACCCGGGAGAACAATATCCGTGAGATCACCGAAAAGCTGGAGGAGGCCTTTGCGGAGAAGGAGGATTGGCTTGCCATCCTCGGCGAGGCGGTTTACCAGTACGAGAAGAAGACCGTGAGAAAGATGATCCTGAAGGATCACAAGCGTCCCGACGGGCGTCAGATCACGCAGATCCGTCCTCTGGCAGCAGAGGTGGATATCATCCCCAGGGTACACGGTTCCGCTATGTTTACCCGTGGACAGACCCAGATCTGCAATGTTTGTACGCTGGCTCCTCTTTCTGAGGCCCAGAAGATCGACGGCCTTGACGAGAACGAGGTTTCCAAGCGGTATATGCACCACTATAATTTCCCTTCCTATTCCGTAGGCGAGACGAAGCCTTCCCGCGGACCCGGAAGAAGAGAGATCGGACATGGCGCGCTGGCGGAGAGGGCTCTGCTTCCTGTGCTTCCCAGCGAGGAGGAGTTCCCCTACGCGATCCGCACGGTTTCTGAGACATTTGAGTCCAACGGTTCCACTTCCATGGCTTCGACCTGTGCGTCCTGCATGTCCCTGATGGCTGCGGGCGTACCGATCAAGAAGATGGTGGCAGGTATCTCCTGCGGTCTTGTGACGGGAGAAACGGATGATGATTTCGTACTGCTCACCGATATCCAGGGCCTTGAGGACTTCTTTGGCGATATGGACTTTAAGGTGACCGGTACGACGGAGGGCATCACTGCCATCCAGATGGATATCAAGATCCACGGCCTGACCAGACCCATCGTGGAGGGCGCCATCGCGCGCTGCCGCGAGGCAAGGCTTTATATCATGGACAACTGCATGAAGCCAGCTATCGCCGCTCCCAGACCCGAGGTCGGCAAGTATGCGCCTAAGATCATCTGCATGCAGATCGATCCTGAGAAGATCGGCGATGTCGTTGGCCAGAGAGGAAAGACCATCAATGAGATCATTGCCCGCACCGGCGTGAAGATCGATATCACGGACGACGGCATGGTATCCATCTGCGGCACCGATAAGGAGATGATGAAGAAGGCTCAGGAGATGATTGAGATGATCGTCACCGACTTTGAGGAAGGCCAGATCTTTAAGGGCAAGGTTGTCAGCATCAAGGAGTTTGGCGCGTTCATCGAATTTGCACCCGGCAAGGAGGGCATGGTTCATATCTCCAAGATCGCTAAGGAGAGGATCGATCGTGTGGAGGATGTCCTGACCCTGGGAGATGTGGTGACGGTTGTCTGCCTTGGAAAGGATAAGATGGGCCGGATCAGCTTCTCCATGAAGGATGTAGCCCAGGTATAAAAAACTCTGACGGACTGGGGGCGATCCGTACAAGCCTTTAGTCGGACAGGAATCAAATACAACAGTTCAACCACGTCATTTGAAAAGTCTCGCCCGTTTACTTCTGCGGCGCTTTGCGGCTGACGGAACGGTTATGATCCAAACAAAGAATACAGGGAATACAAAAAACACAAAGTACACAAAGCACACAAAGAACAGCCGGCTTCCCGGAAAGGGGAGGCCGGCTGTTTTGCTGCGGTTACGGTCAGTTTACTTCAATGGAAAAGGTAAATTCCGTCTGATAGGCAGCCCCGTCTTTCCCTGAAAAATCTGCCCGGATCGTGTACACGGCGGAAGCCGCTGAGGGAGAAAAGCGCCATGTCCCGTCTTCTTCCTGCGGCGTCACCCAATAGCCGCTTTCCTGATCCTGGGGTTGGATAAAGACTTCTATTTCAGACTGGAGCGGCAGGGAGAAAGAGATGAAAATCTCGCGGAGCCGGGGATCGCTCCCATAGATGATGCCGGTTACCTCTTCCTTTTGAAGTTCCCAGTCCCTGAGAATCTGTTCCCTGCCGTCGGAGACGCGGACCAGCCGGGTGACGGTGGGCGTTAAAGAGTATTCCGATCTTTTGTCCTCAGCCAGCAGTTTGATCTCCGCGGCGGGGATCTCCGGTATCAGGGCGTTAAGAGTCTCCCAGTCGGTGGGTTCCGGCAGGTAGTAGATTTCTTTCCTGTCCATGCTGCTAATCTCCAGATAGGAGTCATAGAGCCGGACAAACTGCAGACCGTCTGGGCTGGTGTACTGAAATTCGATAAATTTTTCTTCGTCCGAGAAAGAAGAGTAGGCGATATCCTGCAGTTCCAGGTCCGAGAGATAGGAGTTCAGCGCCGCGGCGTCTATAAAATCCCGCTTCGGATAGTATTTTCCGCCCTCCACCCGGATGCTGTCCAGGGAAGAAAGGCTGGGGTCTGTTTCCGGGAAGATGGCCTCGCTTCCCCTGTGCTCCCCGAAGGCGAGCCCCACATATCCGCAGCTCATAAAGAGGATGAAAAAGATAAGGGCGGCAGTAAAGATGCCGCTGCGCTTTTTCTCTGCCCGGGTGATCTCCCTTAAGCGATAGCGCATGGTGGAAGCCGCGGAGGACAGGCAGGTCGTGAAGCCCCGGTCGTCCCCGGCCGCCTTTAAGATCAGTTCCGCGTACCGCTGCCGGTCGCCTGTGCCCTGCAGGACGGTTTCGTCACAGCTAAGCTCCAGATCCTCCGAACACTTTTTTCTTGCAATCCAGAGAAAGGGATTGAACCAGCAGACGGCGGTGCTGAACAAAAGGAAGAACTTCGCCCAGGCGTCTTCCCGGCCGATGTGGATCAGCTCGTGGCGGAAGATCAGCGCATATTCTTCCGGGGAAAAGGATTTCTCCGGGAGTACGATCCGCGTGCTGGACCGGAAGAGGCCGATGGAGAGGGGCGCCGGAACCTGGGGAGAGCGGACGAGCTTAAATTTGCGCTTTTGGAAGTTGGCGTCCCGGGTTTCTCTGTCCAGGATCTCCAGTACCGCCGGATCGGTCACCGCCTGAGAGTCTTTCAGGATCTTTCTGCGAAAGAGAAGGTGGGAGAGCAGGGCATGGAGAAAGACGGCCGTAAAACCGGCGATCCACAGGGCGGACAGGATCCATATCAGGTTCCCCGGCACGGAGATCACCCAGGCCGGTTTCTGGACCCTGACGAAGGAGAACTGGATATACAGGAGATTGGGAAGAGTCCAGAGAAGGGCGCATACCCTGGCGCTGATCGTTCGGCGCAGGAGGGGCAAAAAGGGCAGCAGGAGCATGTAGTAAAGCGAAATGTGCAGAAAGATCACGAAGATCAGGGAGAATATCCTGGGCAAGGCGTAACGCGGCCCAAACTGGAAAGAAGCCAGCAGAAGGAGCGCGGCGAAGATGCAGGGCAGCATCACAGCGGAGACATAGGGAAGGTATCGCTGCCGGATGCTTTCCGGCCGATGGGGATCGCTCTCGCTTTCCTGGTTCCTGTAAATGACGGCTATCAGGGTAAGGCCGATCACAAAAGCGTAAATAAACTTGATCATCAAATCAATGCTCATAAGTTTCCTTTCTCCAGGAGGTCCCGAAGTTCGTCGATCTCTTCCCGCGTAAGCCCGCTGTCGCAGAGCGCCGTTGCAAAGGCGGAAAGGCTCCCGCCGCATAGTTTGTCCAGAAAACGCCTGCTCTGTTCCGCCAGGTACCGGTCTTTTTTCACCAGGGGAATATACTGTGACCGGCGGCCTGTTTTTTCGATCCTGAGGAATCCCTTTTCGGCCAGCCGCGTCAGCAGGGTGAGAAGGGTGGTGGGCGCCATGGGATGGGACTCCTGCAGGATCGCTTCGATGTCCGTCCGGGAGACCGGCGGCGTACATTCCCAGACGGCCTGCATGACTTCCAGCTCTGCGTCCGGCAGTTTACGGATGGATGGTTTCATGATTTTCTCCTTTTTAGTTCTACAAATGTAGTAGCTCTATATTTATTCTACATTTGTAGAGAGATGATGTCAAGGGGGCGTTAAAAAAAATTTCAGTATTGAAGAAAAGCATTTTAGACTGTTAAATGGCACCTGCGGTTGTGGGACCTCACCCTGGATTGTTAAACGATCTCGGACTGCTGAAGTCCAGCGTGTAGCCGATGCCTATTCTGAACTGTACGGCATTACGGACGTGCTTGTTGTCGATGCAGGGAGAGACGGCTTTGTGAAGCTGCAATACTTCAATGCGGAGTAAGGCTTTGACGATGCCGTTTCTTTTTTGGATAGTCGGACTATGTTTGACGATCTATGGGAGGAATGGCGGCAACTGTTTCGGACTGTTTCCGCCGTCCTTTTACGATACCCATACTGAGGAAGAAGTCAGGCGCATCACAGATGAAACAGTGGAAAGGCTGTGCTCTATGATTTGTGTTATATCAAACAACTTTTTGGTTGTTAAACCAACATCTGCCACGGCAGGATGTTGAAAAGTTCCGGAAAAGTCTGTAAAATCAATGGTTTCACAGCAAGAAAAGGCGTTTACTACACCGCTACTACACCATTTGAGAAAGAGCTTTGATATGATTCTGTCTACAATTTACAAAATAAAATGTTTTTATAGCATTTTATCTCCCACTTTATCCCCCACATATGCTATAATGTATGTGGGGGATAAAAGTGGGGGAATAGGTTATATTAAATTAAAAAAAGGAGGGTGTGACGGATGGACAAGCTGGAACAGAAAATAAACGAGCTTAGAGCATATCCTGCCGAAGAAGAATGGTTTGAATTTAAAGATAACTGGTACAATGAAGCAGGGATTGCCGAGTATATTTCTGCACTGTCTAATGCAGCTGCGATGCATGGTGAAGAAAATGCATATCTGGTGTGGGGCGTTCATAACGATACGCATGAGCTTACCGGGACATCATTTACTTGTCATAGAGATGTAAAAGGTGAGCCATTGGAACACTATTTAGCGCGGCAGATCACACCGGATATTGGATTTTCATTCCGAGAATTGATGATTAACGAAAAAAGAGTTGTTGTACTTATTATTCTGGCAGCAAAGAATATACCAACAGCATTTAATCAATGTCATTTAGATAAGATTAACTACGGTAAAATAAGTATATCACACTCCGCAGCATATTGAAAATACCGTT
>CANQCF010000073.1 GCA_947589505.1 uncultured Acetatifactor sp.
CTTCCAGACGAATGCAGGAAACCGCGCCGTTGAAAAACGGCGTTAATTTATTGGTCAGCGAATGATTTTACGCATACAAGTTTTGGTATAGATGACGGGATTTCTTCAAAAATTGTTAAAGCAGGAGAAATTTTCCTGTGGTTCTGTATGGGAATCGGGTTAACAGAAGTCAATGTCGGGTTGCTATTTTTTATGTTATATGTTACGATATAAAAGAAAACTTTAATGTTATCATTTTGCAAAATGAATAGGACTGAACGAAGGGACAAATGTAAGGGAAAGCAGGAGAGGAGCTGCAATGAAAGTTTTTTTATTTTCGGGTGCCCATGGAGTTGGAAAGGGTTTTTTCTGGAAAAGGTAAAAGAAGATATCGGAAATTATGATATATATTCTGCAAGCAGTTTGATCGAAAGGTATCATCCGGCAACGGACGCGGGATATAAGAGGGTCAGTAATGTAAATGATAACCAGAATATTTTGATCAAAGCGATTCGCGAGGAAAAGGCTCATAATACGAAAGATTTTATTCTCGACGGGCACTTGTGTATCTTAAATAAGCAGGGATCTGTGGAACGTATACCGGAATCCTTTTTTGCCGGTGCTCAGATTACAGGAATTGTGCTTTTGCAGGATGATCCAGAGATGATCTGTGAAAGATTGCGGAACAGGGATTCAGACGGGATCAGTATACAGATCATTGAGAAAATGCAGAATGAAGAAAAGATTTATGCGAGGGAACTTCAGAATAAATATCATATTAGACAGGCGATCATTTCCCATGAATGTACAGGAAAACAGTTTGCAGATGTTTTGCGAGAAATAGGAGGCGGTACTAATGAATAATATCATACATAAAAAAATTTCGGAAATTGATTTGGAGGATCCTTTTTTTCAGTCTTTGAAAGAGGATTATCCGGGGTTTGACGAATGGTTTCAAAGGAAGGGTGATCACGACGCATTTGTGCAATATGAAGGAGGAAAGCTAAGAGGCCTCCTGTATTTAAAAATGGAAGAACATGTTGTCGACGATGTGACCCCTAAGATACGGGCGGATAAGATCTTAAAGGTAGGAACATTTAAGATAGAAGCTCATGGCACTAAATTGGGAGAACAGTTTATCAAGGTGATCATGGATCGGGCCTTAAAGGAAAACGCGGAGGTATGTTATGTCACGATTTACGAAAAACATAGACCTCTTATAAGTTTAGTTCAACAGTTTGGGTTTGAGTTGTTTGGAGTAAAAGGACAGGGCGTTTATAAAGAAAATGTATATTTAAAGCGAATGAAAAAGGTAACCGGAGATATCAATAAAGATTTCCCTTTTATCAATCCGGCAGGAGTTAAAAAGTATTTATTGAGCATATATCCCAAATATCATTCTATTATGTTTCCGGATTCTATATTGACAACTGAAAACAGAAAAATGATAAAGGATGTATCTTATACAAATTCTATTCATAAAATATATGTATGTACGATGGATCAGGTGGAAAGTCTGAAATATGGAGACATCATAGTTTTATACAGAACAGCCGCACAGGGAAGGAGTGCGGAATATTCGGCGGTTGCAACTTCCATTTGTGTAGTAGAGGAAGTAAAAAAACAGACGGAATTTCAGGATTTTGAGGATTTTTACACTTATGCGAGCAAATACAGCGTGTTCGACAGAGAAGATTTAAATTACTGGTACAGAAGAGGTGGCTGCAAAGCAATAAAAATGACATACAATATTGCTTTGAGAAAGAGGATAGTTCGTCATGAACTGATAGAAGACATAGGCCTGGATCGTGAACAATATTGGGGATGTTTTGAACTGACTGATGAGCAGTTTTTTAGGATTGTAAAAAAAGGAGGAGTTTCTCAGAGTTTAGCGGAAGAGAACTGATGTTCGAAAAAGGGTTGCAATTTTGTATCCATTGTAGTATAGTGTGGTGTAGAGAAAAAGTAAAGGAGTAAAAGTGATGTGCACAATACTGCTTTCCATTAATCCGAACCATGTTGAAAATATATTAAATGGAACGAAAGGTTATGAATACAGAAAAAATGTCTGCAGGAGAAAGATAGATAAAATATTGATTTATTCTACAAATCCCGTGATGAAAGTTGTGGGAGAAGCAGAAGTGGAAGACGTCTTAATTGATGATCCTGAGATGATCTGGAAAAAGACGGAAAAAAAATCTGGAATTGAAAAGTCATTTTTTGATCGTTATTTTGAAGATAGAAAACAGGCTGTCGCATATAAACTAAAAAATGTGATCCAGTACGGCGAACCGAAGGAGCTCAAGGATTATGGACTTAGAAACGCGCCGCAATCTTTTCAGTATATAGAAGAATGTTGGCTGTCAGGCTGATTTTTTCGCTCTATAGCAATCCACGTGAAAGCATTTTCAACCGGTATGTTTTTTGTTCAGAGTAAACGGGAATTCGAATTTACCTTTTTTGTACTGTTAGAATTTAACAATGAATGATTAGGAAAATTGTGGAAAATAGACATAAAATAAGTTTATTTTATTTGTTTTCGCAGTAGTCCGCATATTGTACTTTTTTTGAGATATGTTTATAATAAAGGCAGAAAAAAATACAGGAGGAAATAGGCATGTCGGTTGATAAATTTTTAACAGACGAATATTTATCAGACTTAAACGCTTATTGGCGCGCTGCCAATTATCTGGCGGCAACACAGTTGTACCTTTTGGACAACCCTCTGCTGAGGGAGCCGCTTACGAGGGATCAGATCAAGAAGAAGATCGTGGGCCACTGGGGAACCGTTCCCGGCCAGAACTTCGTCTATGCGCACATGAACCGCGCGATCAACAAGTACGATCTGGATATGATCCTGATCTCCGGTCCCGGGCACGGCGGAAACTTTTTCGTGGCGAACTCTTATCTGGAGGGCACTTACAGCGAGGTATATCCCAACATCAGTCAGGATATCGAGGGCCTGAAGAGACTGAACAAGCAGTTCTCCTTCCCCGGCGGTATCTCCAGCCATGTGGCTCCGGAGACTCCCGGGTCCATCAACGAGGGCGGCGAGCTGGGTTACTCCATCGCCCACGCCTTCGGTGCGGTTTTCGACAATCCGGATCTGATCGCCACGGTGATCGTAGGAGACGGCGAGGCGGAGACCGGTCCTCTGGCCACTGCATGGCACTCCAATAAGTTCCTCAACGCAAAGAACGACGGCGCTGTTCTTCCTGTTCTGCATTTGAATGAGTACAAGATCAGCAATCCTACCGTCCTCTCTCATATCTCCCATGATGAGCTG
Source organism: uncultured Acetatifactor sp. (assembly GCA_947589505.1). Taxonomy (GTDB): domain Bacteria; phylum Bacillota; class Clostridia; order Lachnospirales; family Lachnospiraceae; genus Acetatifactor. The sequence goes on from CANQCF010000073.1 coordinate 3,266, forward strand.
GAAAGCCTCTTCCACGGCTATGGATGGAAACCTTATTTTGTAGAGGGCAGCGATCCCATGACCATGCACAAGCTGATGGCTGAGACGGTCGACAAGTGTATCGAGGAAATCAAGGCGATCCAGAAAGAGGCGAGAGAGAACGGCAGCAACAAGAGACCTTTCTGGCCCATGATCGTGCTGCGCTCCCCGAAGGGCTGGACCGGCCCCAAGGTGGTGGACGGACTTCCCGTGGAGGGTTCCTTCCGCGCGCATCAGGTGCCGATCACCATGGAGCAGCCGGAACACCTCGACATGCTGAAAGACTGGCTTCTGAGCTATCATCCCGAGGAGCTCTTCGACGAGAGCGGCCGTCTGGTGGAGAGACTTCGCTATATCGCTCCCAAGGGGGACCGCAGGATCAGCGCCAACCCTCACGCCAACGGCGGCAAGCTTCTTCGCGATCTTCGTCTTCCCGACTTCCGCGATTACGCGGTGGAGGTTACGAAGCCCGGCGCGGTGGAGAAGCAGGATATGATCGAGCTCGGCGGTTTCGTGCGGGATATCTTCGAACTGAACAAGGATCAGAAAAACTTCCGTATCTTTGGACCTGACGAGACGATGTCCAACCGTCTCTATAAAGTATTTGAGGCTACCAAGCGCGACTGGAACGGCGATTATCACGAGAAGGATGAGGACCTTGCCTACGACGGAAGGATCATGGATTCCTACCTGAGTGAGCATATGTGCGAGGGCTGGCTGGAGGGATATCTGCTCACCGGCCGTCACGGGTTCTTTGCTTCCTACGAGGCGTTCATCCGCGTGGTGGATTCCATGTGCGCGCAGCACGCAAAGTGGCTGAAGGTCTGCAACCAGCTTACCTGGAGAGAGGAGATCGCTTCCCTGAACCTGATTCTGACCTCCAACGTATGGCAGCAGGACCACAACGGATTCACCCATCAGGATCCCGGTTTCCTGGATCACATCGCCAACAAGAAAGCGGACGTGGTGCGCATGTATCTGCCGCCCGACGCCAACTGTCTGCTCTCCTGCTTTGACCACTGCATCCGCAGTAAGAACTATGTCAACGTGATCGTGGCTTCCAAGCATCCCAGCCATCAGTGGCTGACCATGGAGCAGGCCGTGAAGCACTGCACCCAGGGTATCGGTATCTGGGACTGGGCCAGCAACGACCAGGGCGTGGAGCCCGATGTGGTGCTGGCATGCTGCGGCGACACGCCTACCAAGGAGGCGCTTGCGGCAGTCACCATCCTGCGCGACAATATGCCGGAGGTAAAGATCCGCTTTGTCAACGTGGTGGATCTGATGAAGCTGGAGGATCACACCAAGCATCCCCACGGTCTGACCGACGTGGATTACGACGCGCTGTTCACCAAGGATAAGCCCATCATCTTCGCGTTCCACGGCTATCCGAAGCTGGTTCACGAGCTGACCTACAACCGCGCGAACCGCAACTTAAGCGTACACGGTTATCAGGAGGAAGGTACGATCACCACGCCTTTCGACATGCGCGTACAGAACGAGATCGACAGATATCATCTTGTCATGGATATCATCAATCATCTGCCTCAGCTTGGCAACCGGGGCGCTTATCTGCTTCAGAAGATGCGGGATACACTGGTAGCCCACAACCAGTATATTTCCACCTACGGACAGGATCTGCCGGAGGTTCGGGACTGGGTATGGCATACCCCGGAGGAGAAATAACAGGCTCCGACAGTGCAGAAAGACCTGCAAATGCCTTTAAGATCTGAAAAAAGAAGGAAGTCATAAAAAGGCAGCTGCTCTTGATCCCGCCTTGTTTAACAAAGGGAATCAGGGCAGCTGCCTTTTTGGCGTTTCGATACTGTTGACTCTCGGTTCAGTGATCTGCGGCGTTTCCTCCTGCGGTATAGTTTGCGGTATTTGCCGGACTCCATGACTACGCAAAAATCCGTAATGGGTGCGGCATTTTTTTTGACGCCCTGTTTTGGAGCCTCTCTGTCTTGGGAGGAACTGTCTTGAAAAGGGAGCGCGGGCTTTTCGATAGAGGTTCGGAGTGAGAGCGGGTGTCCAGCAATGGGCGGGCAAGGCGAAGGGTTTAGTCTTCCCTCACCTGGGGCAGCGTCCGGAAGGTATAATATGCGGATCCGGTATCGCCCCATTCGGCGCAGATCTCATAGACAAAATCCCCGTCCCCAAAAGGCATGAGGGTGATCGCGTCCGCCTCCATTTCCACAGATACATTTTCGGCTTTGGACATTTTGCCCTCACTGTCCCCGATCAGAGAGGCGGGCCAGCGCACGGCGGTTACCGTCTCCGGCGGGATGGCGCCAAAGTTCAGGGTATATGTCGGAACCATAGATCCCGGAAGGACGCCGTCCTCCAGGGGCGGGAGGCTTCCGGCGGGGAAAGCGGTGTATAACAGGGGATGTTCCTGCTGATCCAAGGGGTGCAGTCCACAGGCGACCACAGTTCCTGCCGTCCCGTCCGGCAGAACGGCGATCCACTGGTAATTGCCGGGAGAAGCGGTGACCTGATCCACATCATACAGGGTGCTCACTACCAGGGATGGGGGAGCGGTCAGGGTTTCCGCCTTTTTTGACGCCGGCAGATCTTCAGTACTGTTAGTCCCTTTTTGGGCCGCTGTCGTCTGATTTTGCATCTCGTCATTTCCGGCTTTTTCAACTTTTGCATTTCCGATGCTCTGGTCCCCGCTGTTGGATGTATCGGTATTCTGCGTGGAATCTGAAAACGGAGCAGTTTCATCTGTAACAAAGTTCTTCGTGGCGTTTTCGGCGTCCTCCGGTATTACTGCCGGATCCCCGCATCCTGTGAGGGCCAGGAGCAGAACTCCCACGATCCAACTGATTCTTTTCCTGGCAAATTTCTTCCTGACAATTTCCATTCTGTTGATCCCGTTCCTGCTGATCTGCTTCCAACTAATTCCTTTCATGCCATTTTCCCTCCAACCAATCCCGTTCCTGCTGATCTGCTTCCAACCAATTCCTTTCATGCCGTTTTCCCTCCAACCAATCCCGTTCCCGCCGACCTGTCTCCGACCGATTCATTTCCTGTCGATTTGTCTCCAACCGATCTCCTTTTATGCCGCGCCTTCTCCTAGTGCTCTTTTTCCTGACAATTTCTTCTCTAAATATTACAATTCCCCAGATATTACAATTCCCCAGATGCTGACACTGGTGTCACAAATGAGCAGCGAAAAACAGAGTGCTTCTTTCAATGAGGCGTATTATTTTGATCAGAGCGTCTCATTAGACTTCCAGCTGAAAAAACGCAGCTTTTCTTGAGCTGCCATCGCTTTTTCTCGATGCTCTCTAATCTTATAGACTGTAAATTTTCTGAAAGGTTCTTTTTTCGGAGAAATTTGTAGGAACCCTGCAAAGAACTGCATAAGCGCGCAAGTTCGATTTGAGCGTTTCCTTGGTATTTGGCGGGTCGAAAAACGTCGTATCCTGCAGCAGTCTGCATAAGAAAACCAGTTTGAGGGATACTTTTTTTAAATCGCAGCGAATCAGGCGCGGTATGCGTGAAAAATGGCAAAAATGGCGAAAGCGGAAAACGGGATCTTTTTTCGGAGCAGCGGATAGATCCGAGAGTGTTTGAAACGCTGTCGAAAGAAAGGTTTTGATGAAGGAGGATGAAAAAATGCAGGATAAACAGGAAATAAAGGAAACGGTCCGGACGATGCCGGAAGGAATCTGGGAGAGCAGCAGGCCTAAGCAGGTAAATAGGGAAGCCGGTTCCAGTGCGGAAAAAATCGCGGACGAAATTCTCCGCGCACAGGACGACGCTGCTGATGAGCAGGCGGATAGCGGACGAACCGGTCTGGGTGGACAGGGCAGGAAGGCAGGTTTGGCGTCGGACGGCGCAGTCATGAAAGACGGCGCAATGGCTTGTTCGGATGGTCAGATCGGGAGTTGTCCAGGCGGCGGAAAGGCCGGCACGCCGGACCCCTCCCTGACCATGGACTGGCAGGGGAACGGATATCCGGGGCAGCCCAGGAGCCGCACCGCGTCGGACAATTCATAGGAGGGTGATATGGATTCGATATGGAGTGAGACAGAGCTTCCTTCCTTTCCGAAACTGCAGCAGGATATCCAAACAGATGTGCTGATCATCGGCGGGGGCATAGCCGGGATCCTGACGGCGTATTTTCTTCAGAAAGAGAAGATGGATTATGTCCTCGTGGAGAAGGACCGGATCTGCGGCGGTGTTACCGGGAACACTACGGCGAAGATCACCGCCCAACACGGCTTGATCTATCAGAAGATCAAAAAGAGCGGGGGCGTGGAAAAGGCGCGCAAATATCTTGAGGCAAATCTGTGGGCCCTTGGCGAATATGAGAGGCTCTGCGGGGAAATCGATTGCGGCTATGAGAAAAAGGATAATTACGTCTACGTCACATCCGGCAGGGAAAAGCTGTGGAAGGAGATACGGGCGCTGGAAAAGATCGGGTATCCCACGGAATACTGTGAGGAGCTGCCTCTTCCAATCAGGACGGAAGGTGCGGTAAAGTTTCCCGGCCAGGCGCAGTTCCACCCTCTGAAATTTATCGCATCGATCGCGAAAGACCTGAAAATTTATGAGGACACTTTCGTCAGGGAGCTGGCTGGTACCACGGCGGTGACGGAGACGGGGAAGATCCGGGCAAAAAGGGTGGTGGTGGCGACGCACTTCCCGTTTCTCAACAAGCACGGCAGTTATTTTCTGAAGATGTATCAGCACCGCTCTTATGTGATTGCGCTGGACAAGGCCCAGGACGTGAAGGGAATGTATGTGGACGCGGACCACAGGGGATTGTCCTTCCGCAATTATGGAGAGACGCTGCTCCTGGGAGGCGCTGGGCACCGCACCGGGAAACAGGGCGGGGCCTGGAGCGAGCTGCGGAGCCTTGCCTGGAAGGCGTACCCGGACGCGGAAGAGGTCTGTTACTGGGCGGCCCAGGACTGCATGAGCCTGGACGGGATCCCCTATATCGGGCCTTACAGCGCTCTGACCAGAAATCTCTATGTGATCACAGGCTTTAACAAGTGGGGGATGACTTCCTCCATGGCGGCGGCAAGACTGATCACGGACCGGCTCCTCGGCCGGGAAAACCAGTGGGCGGAGGTATTCGATCCCTCCAGAAATATCTTAAAACCCCAGCTTTTGGTAAACGGCGCGGAATCCACCGCGAATCATCTGACGTTTTCCAAAAAGCGGTGTCCGCACCTGGGCTGCGCGCTGAAGTGGAATGCCCGGGAACATTCCTGGGACTGCCCCTGTCACGGCTCCCGGTTCGCCGAGGATGGCGCGCTTCTGGACAACCCGGCGAACGGGGATCTGAAGGCGTAGTTGGACCGCCGCTTCCTGACAGCGATCTGTTTTTGGGGGATTCGACGTTCCGTCGGTTGCGATTCGGCGCGGAAAGTTATATGCTGGTGACGAAAGGAGATGATGGGATGGACGCAGAAAAACTGGGTGCATTTATAGCGCCTCCCGCTGTTCTGTATCGGCGGGTTCCCTGTGCTGCTGGGCTGCGCGATATGGAGGAAAGCAACGGGAAGATCCAGCGGTCAGATCTTTGCGGCGGCATTGGCGCTGCTGGGTATTCTTGTGGTGCTGCTGGGATCTTTCGTCCTTATCGGGGCTCTCGGCATCGGCCCGGTGCCGGAGTGAAAAAATCATCATGCAAGTCAAAGACTGATAATTATACGGAATTATGTATGGTATATGCGGCATTTAAACAGAGGAAAATTAACCGCCGTCAGGTGACGTTTCCGTAAGCGTCACAGCTTAAGCTGATGTTGACATCATAATTTTTTATCGTTATACCCAACACTTTTTTGGTAAACTGCCCCTTCCCATATGCGGTATTGCCGGATTTTTCAGCGGAACCGTTGGAGAAGGTCCATGCGCTGTCATAGATAGTTTTTGAGTAACTGGCGCTTGTGCAGGAGGAGGAAACGCCGTAAGTATAAGTAAAGGAAGCGGTAAGCGTGTATATACACTCCAGGTTGCCGTTAGAATCTTCAACACGGGCTTCACGGGATGCAGTAATCGTATTTGCCGCTGTTTTGAGAGGAGCGACGGAGTCTGTTTTATAAACGGGGGAGATGATCAGCCGGCTTCCATCGTCAAAATAGAAAATAGATTCCTCCATTGCTTCCGATGCGTCAAAGGGATTCCTCTCCGCTGCATAGGCGGATACGGAACTGAACAATAAAGCAAAGGACAGGATAAAAGCAGATAAGATTGATTTTTTCATTTGACTTGTTCCTCCCGAGTTTGCTGAATAATAATAGGGTTTGTAACAGTAACTGTTGTAGCTGATTCTCTTATCACACAAACAGTGAATAGGATTGACAACAGCAGCAGGATTGCCATAAGAATGCTGACGGTTCTCCAGCGGACGCTCCGGATCTTTGCACTGTGCAGCAGGTTTTTGTAATCCTCCCGGTCAAAGAAACCTGCGGCGATCTCCTCCGGGGAGCCGAATTCCGCGCAGAGCGCTTCCCTGGTGATCTCCAGATCCGGAGACTGAGAGGAGGCAATACGCTCTTTCAAGTCTTTTAAAAAAATGACTTTTAAGGATTTGGAACAGACAAGTGTATTCTTCACTTCGCTTACATATTGTTGGATGATCGCTTTTTTAGTCATTTGGTTTCTTGTCGCCTCCCTCCAGTAAATTCTGAATGCCGGAAAAAACGCACTTAATCTGCTCAATACCGTATTCCAGGTATTGTATGCCTTCCGCTTCAATATGATAGTAGACGCGGAAACGCTTTTCCCCTACGAGCTCTTTTCGGGAGGAGATCAACCCCCGGGAAGACATTCTATAAAGAGGGCCGTACAGAGCCGTCTCTTTTAGATCAAATGCCTCCAGCGTACGTTCAGCCAGGGTATTCCGGATCTCATATCCGTACATATCCTTCTCCCGGAGCAATTGCAGAATCAACAGTTCTACAATGCCCAGCCGGACATTTTCATAAATATCTTTTTGCCATTTTTCAAGTTTCATAGATTTCCAATCCTTTCTAAAGTCAATAATATTATAAAAAATAATTTTTACAATATTTTTTTAAAAATAATATGTTGACATTTGAGCTAGATAAGAATACTATATTTATATAAAAATGACGAATATGTTTTCTTATAAGGAAACACATTTAGCTAATGAATCAATGGCATTTTTATGAGATTAAAGTGATCAAACTCTAAATGTCTGTGTTGAATCTGCACTAAGGGGGTGATAAAAACATTGATTGTACAAAAGAAAGAAAGGTGATGTGGGGAGGAAATCATAAATTATCATTAAAAGGATTGGCAGGTAACTGTAAATAATTCTGTAATAATCAAGCAGGATGTGATATGTTGCTTGATATAAGGTGAAGTGTGAAACAAAGAAAGGACAAATAAAATTATGAAAAACAATATGATAAAAAGAGTAACTATGGCTTTGCTTGCGTGTGTAATGCTGATGGTTACGGCGATTCCGGCAAATGCAAACAGCGCAGGCGCTGCAGCAACAGAAAATCATCAGCATCATTATAAAATGGAATATCTTTACTACAATTCATATACATTGGGGACGCATAAATTCTATAAAACGTTACCCACAGGAGAGGTGGTAGAAGACACCTGTTACATGGTAGCTTATATGTATAACGGTATAAGATATACATGTACTGAAGCTGGCTGTTCTGATACGTATACAGTAAACACTTCAGGACGTGAAATCCGCCATATGCAGTGTGGTGCTGCAAACGAGTATAATTAAAATATTTTACTGATTAGACTTTGATCTAAATCGAAAGGGGTAAGGACTGTCTATGAAACATGAAGAGATAGAAAGAGCGTCATGGAAGAAAAATGCGGTTGTCTGCCTCATTCTCTGCCTTGTATGCTGTTTTGCGACGTTGCTGTTTTCAGCCTGTGGAAAAAATGGAGATCAGGAAACAGGCGCAGTGAGAACATCGGGTTCGCCGGATTCGGAGCAGATTTATTATCATTTTCAGGAGACAGCCCTCCCTTCTTATGAAGGTATCCCGAATGTATTTGAACAGAAATACACGACCTCCGGAAATATTTTGGGATCATGCGGGGATACCTTTTACCGATTTCTCCAGTTTTCTACCACGGAGGAACCTTTTCGGCAGAAAAACTATGTACAGATCCTAAAGCCGCCCTATCAGGAGTGGGAAACGGAAGAAGCCGGCTCCTGCGGGGATGTTCCGGTGAGTATTTTGGGTGAGACTGAAGGGAAACTGGTTCTTTTGCTGTGCGGTGAAGTGCAGGGGGAAGATCAACAGAAAGGGCAGGAAGATCAGGCGGATCGAGAAAACCAGAAAGACCAGGAAACTCAGAAATCCCAGACAGATCAGGAAACCCAGGAAGACGATGGCCCATGTACTTATTATCTCGCGTTCTGGCAGCCAGGATCAGCCGATCTGGAACGGGTGCCGGACAGCGGTTATGAAGGAGAAAAAGGGGAGTTCTCGGCCGACGGAGAATTCTTCCTGACCTCCGAGGGGGAAGCCGTCTACTTTGATTTTTGGAAACAGGGCACGGTTACGGTGTTCGACGAACAATTCCATCTGAAAGAAGAAAAGAACCTGGGAGAGGAAGTTCAGGTCAGCGGCATCCTGCAGGATCCGGAGAGCGGCAGGCTTCTATGGTACGGTGTAAAAGATCAGCAGGCGGGGGTATGGGATCTGGAGAACGGGACGCCGATGCTGAAAGACGGCCAGACTCTTGAAAAGGTAAACCCGGGAAACTTTCGCGGGGTCTATGACGAAGAAGGAGTTCTGTACCTGGCGGACAGCCGGTTCCTCTGGCGTGTGGAGGAAGGAGAACCAGAGGAGGTCTGCCGCTTTTCCGAACGGGATTATCCCATAACGGTGCTGTATACAATGACATCTTTGGAAAACGGCGGCCTTCTCCTGCGTATCCAGTGTTCGCAGGAGAAGGAGCTTTTGCTGCGGATTGAGGGAAATCAGGAACCTTTGCCGGAGAAACAGGAGGTCGTGGTTGCATCACATCTCAATGATCATGCCCTGGACATTGCTGTCGGGGAATTCAACAGGATGAGTGAAAAGTACAAGGTCACGATACAGTGCGCTCAGGATTCCTCCGGAGAAACGCCGATGGATGAGTTCTGGAGGAAACAGCAGATGGAAATTTCCGCCGGACGAGGGCCGGATCTGATCCTTCTCGTTCCTTCTGCCCTGGCTATGAATATACCGGCTCTGGCGGAGGAAGGGTGTCTTCAGAGTTTGGAAGGCGTCCTGAAAGATGAGGAAGATTTCTGGCCGGCGGCGATGGAGGCGGGAAAGATCGGCGGAGTGCAGTATGGTCTGCCCTATTATGCTGACCTGCGGCTGACGACGTATTCCAAGGACTTTACGGGAGAGAGGACTTCCTATACGCTGCCGGAGCTGATGGAGGCAGTGCGGGAGTCCGGCGCGGAGGTTTTGCAGTGGAGGTATGACGGGACTGACATCGTTCTGTATTATGGCCTCTACGACAACGATAACAGGGATTTCATAGACTGGGAGACGGGAGAGAGCCATTTGAAGGAAGAATCGTTCCGGGAGTTTTTGGAATTTGCCCGGGAGTACGCGGACGATTCCGAGATGGCGGGTCCCCTGGATTTTGACACTCTGAAACAGGAGGTAGCGGAGGGAAAGATTTTTTCCGTTGATAATTTCCTGGTGGTAAACTGGGGCACGATCTGGGGAGAGGGTTCGGAGGACAGCCTGAAAACTATTTTCCAGGGGAAACCCGCCTGTATCGGCTACCCGAGATCCGAGGGAAACGGGATCTATGTGAATCCGGAGATGTTTTATAT
>CANQCF010000074.1 GCA_947589505.1 uncultured Acetatifactor sp.
TGCTGTTATTGTACCACGAATATGGCAAAAAGTCAGCAAAATCAAGGATATTCAGCTTAATCAGCACACACTAATTAAATAAATCACATCTGCAATCCAAAGACATCATTACGGTTACCATCTGCTCTTATAGTTGTGGATGCAATATCGTCCCATATGGTTTTTATCCCACGAATTCTACTGCGTTTGTCTCAATGATTAAGCAAATCTGATATTAAATCCACAATTTTCAAATAGGATGTGTTTCGGTCAAATTGCTGTTCGCCTATCTTGCGAGCTTTCTCTGCCATTTCTGTCAAAACATCCTTATTTTCAAAAAGATATAAAATACATTTTGCCAGCGCTTCTGCATCTCCGGGTCTTACATTCAAGCCAAATCCGTCTGTTTCAACTTTCTGCCAAAATTCCGGGTCTTCGCAGGTGTTGATCATAGCTGCTCCTGCCGCCAAATAATCGCCTATTTTTGAGACAATGCTTTGCGCTGCACCATGAACGATTGAATTAACAGTGATGTCAGACTTCGATAAAAACGCAGCCATTTTTTGATATGGCTGGTAGCCTAAAAAATCAACATTTCCGCTTAGAGTTCTCGCCTTATTTTCAAACGCCTCCCGCAATGGTCCGTCGCCGAGTATTTTGATCTTTATATTATCGGTTTTCTTTTTGATAATATCAGCCGATTCCACAAGGGTACCAATATCGTAGCTGCTGCCTAAGGTCCCTGCGTAAGTTACCCAAAACTCGTTCTCAGGTTTATCTACCTCTCTGCTATATCGTTCTACGCTCTCATCAAAAACCGATAAATCCGTTCCGACATAAACTGTGATTTTTCTTGGTACACTGATCCCATATTTTTCGGGTTCATCCCGATATGTATCTGACGACCCAACTACTGCATCACAATTCTTGTATGTTATTTTTGCATCATGAGAAAAATAGGAGTATGGTATATCCGTTATTATGGGTATATCGAGTTTCATCTTCATCGCTTCTGGCCAAAGGTCTTCAATATCGATAACAGCCGGTATATTATGTTTTTTAGCATATTTAACACATATAGCGCTGGTATGATTATCAGGAATACTGCAATATATTAAATCATATTTATTTTTTCCAAGATGCTTTTTGATGTTGTTGGCTAAAATTCGATAACTGATTATTCTTTTGACTTCAATATTCTTTGTATATGAAGGCTGCTGCATGAAGGTAACTTTACACCGAAAATTCGATGTATCAATATTGGTATCACGCTGTTTTTTCTCCCAATGCTGGAAATTGCTTGTGATAAAGTCAACCTCAAATCCTTTTCTTTGCAGCAAATCGGCTAAAAAATACATACGATTAAGTCCTTTTTCGCCGGGCAGAGCAGCAACATATGAAACCACAGCAACCTTTTTCCCCATGATCAGCCTGAACCTTTCCTTTAATTAATATTCAATTCTTTCTCCGATAAAACTATACTGTGTTTTAACGTAAACCTTGCATACTCCGCCGTATACCCGCTCATCCCCATGTCATACCGCAGACTCCCGAACGCCTTATTCACCACCGGCGTCACATGGCTCATCAGCTTCAGCGCCCAGCCGAATCCCTTTACCAGCCGCACCCGTTTCCCATGCGCCTCAGCGATCATTCTCACAAGCTCGCTCGTGTTGCTGTACTCCGCGTTCTGGGGCCAGAAGGTGCCTCTCTCTTCGTTTTCTATCATCAGCCGCACAAATTCACAGAGGTTTTCTATGTAAAGCATAGATCTTTTATTCTTTATATATGGAAAAACCGGTGTTTTCCGCGCAATCTTTGACAGCAGCGGATAGTTGCCTTTGCTGCCTTTTCCGTAGATCATCGGCGGTCGCAGGATCACTACCTTGAACTTTTCCTCATTCAGCGGACGAATCCCGTCCTCCGCTTTGACTTTGCTGTCTCCATAACAGTTTGCAGGGGAAACTGGGGTATCTTTTGTGATCAGCTTGTCCCTGCCAATTGGCGCGCTGTCGCCGTAAACGATCGCGCTGCTCATGAAGATAAACTGCCCCGCGCCGTCCGCTTTTGCCTTTTTCGCCGTCTCTACCGTCAAGTCGGTGTTGACCGCATAGTACAGCTTTTCCTTTTCCGCGCTGATCCTGCCGCTGTCGGAGTGGGCAATCCCCGCTACATGAAACACACTGTCATATCCCGAAAAGCTTTTTGCCCTCCAGCTGCCGTCGATCATGTCAACAGTATCTATCTCATACTGTCCGGGGTAATTCTCATTTATATACTTTTCAAACGACGTGCCTATGTAGCTGTTTGCGCCGGTAATCAGTATCTTCTTCATTTCACAAGTGTCTCTTTCGCAGTTCCTTCCGCCTTCATGCTTCCCGTTCCGCCCTCGACCACTCCGTCGTGCCTCAGAACGGAAATAAAAGTCCCAAAAAAGCATTTCAGATCCATCACAAAACCTTTGCATTTTCCTTCGTTCAGCACTCTGACATAATCGCCGTCAAGTTTTGCCTTAACAGGTATTTCAAGCTCGTCCCTGCCATTGATCTGTGCCCAGCCTGTAAGCCCCGGTCTCACATCATTCGCACCATATTTATCGCGCTCGTCAGCCAGATCGTCCTGGTTCCAGAGTGCAGGGCGCGGGCCCACGATCGCCATGTCGCCTTTGACTATGTTGAATATCTGGGGCAGCTCGTCTATGCTCATCTTCCGCATAAACTTTCCCCACCGCGTTATGTACTGCTCGGGATTTTCAAGCATGTGCGTCGGCACGTCGTGGGGCGTGGACATCTTCATGCTCCTGAACTTATAGCAGTTGAAAAAAGTCCGCCTGATGCCTATTCGCTTCTGCTTAAATATCACCGGCCCCGGATCATCTATAAAGATAATCAGGGAAACGATCAGCATCGGTATCGCAAGAACGATCAGCCCGATCAGGGAAAGGATTAAATCCAGGATCCTTTTCACACATTTTTTATACATTACCCAGCCTCTTCATGGCTTTTCCCTATCCATCCGGGGAAAGCCTTTCGTTGTCAAGAAATTTCTAAATTGAATTAAAAGAAACTCGGTTCTTCACCAAACTGTTCCATGTATTCCTGAACCCATCTCTCATCTTTGTTGTAGGAGGGAGGCGGAACCTTTTTTGTCTCTCCATATGCAGTTTCCACAGGGGCCTCGGCCTTGTTGCTGTCCGGCTCTTCCTTCCAGCTTTTTATTTCAGCTTTTCTTTTCATCTCTCTTCAAGTGACTCTTTTCTCTACTATCTCCAGCCCTACCTGGGTCTCGATCATCCGACCCATCAGCTCCACTTCCAGCCAGGCAGTTCTCTTGTGCCTGTCGATCTTCCTGATGTACCCTTCCATTCCCTGGAGCGGGCCTTCCGTAATGACAATTTTATCCTGCTCCAAAATCCCGATGGAGCCTTCCACTACATGGTCTTCCCCGCCCAGCTTTTTCAACAGTTCCTCTTCCTCAGCGGAAAGAGGGACGATCTCGTCTCCTGTCCCCAGGAGTTTCGTCAGGCCGGGGACCTTCTTCAGGCGCAAAAAAAGTTCCCCGGGGTTGTCACTGACTAAAAAAACATAGCCGGGAAACAGGATTTTCTTTTCTTCGTGCCACTCGCCATAATAGCGGCGCTTGCGGATCACGTAAGGGATGAAGCATTTCTGGAGGATGGTGTCTGTGTTTTGTAGGATACCATCTGTTTCCTGAAAAAAGTTGTCAGTCTCTTGAAAAGCGCCGTCCGTTCCCTGGAGAACGCTTTTCGCATCTTGAAAAGCGTCCTCTGCGTCTTTATCTTGGACGCCGATCACTCTGCGGCAGCTTTCCGCGGTCTTTTCTTCTGTGCCTGTAAATACCTGTATGACGTACCACATATGTTTTCCTCGTTTCACATCGTTTTTAATTAGCAAGAATTTCAACAGGCATGAAGTACATTATCGTCAGTTTCCTATGCGCTGTGAAATGATACCGGGGTTGATCAAGCATTAGACATAGGAAATGCAGATCCTTACAACCTTGCTGCGAAAAGTGCTTGTCATATGATTTCATCTGATTAAAGGCAGGCTTCGCCACTCCGCTGTCTCTCAACCGGATCCGAAATGCTCCATCTGACATTAACAGTTCCCGGATGCGGCAAGGCGACAATCCGGTCTCTGTTAAATTTGTAAGTAGGGTTTCAAAAGTTCTGCCTTCTCCTGGCTGAGTCTCCCCTTCCGGTAGTCCCTTCTCCGGTCTGAGAGCCAGTAGCTGAGTTTTACGCCGCTCTTTCCGACGTAGTCCTCCGGTACATGAAGATCGCCGTGGACTGCGTAGTAGATCCGGCAGTCCTCCAAGGCGTTCAGGAACCGCTCTTCGCTGACGCGCCAGACCATGCCTGCCGCCTCCAGCTTTTCGATTCGATCCTGGGGAAGAACTCCCGCCTGGTAACGGGTCCGCAGGACACGGATCCACTCTCCCAATGCGAAACCGTCATTGCAGATATAATTCCGGGGGACAAGGAGATCTCCCTTCTCCGCCGCGTATGCTTTCGCGTGCAGGAGACCGGTGGTAAAGGGATCCGGTTTCTCCGTCTCCCAGACAATGCCCAGTTTTTCTAATAAGGCCTGCTTATCCTCGGAAAGTTCCCCGGCTTTCAACTTTGCTCGCTGGGTCTGAAGAAACCCTCTGAGGGAGGTGCCGTTTGGCGACTTTAAATCCGCCGGGATAGAAAGTCGGAGCTGATCGCAGTCTCCATCGCGTTCCAATCCTCCGGCCTTCCCCTGCTTCGCAAGGTATGCAGCCAGCGCCCGGTAGTTCTCCTGCCAGCGCCTTTCCCGGACGGAAGAATGGTGCTGGATCCCAATGGTTTCCAGGAGTTCCCGCTGTCTGTCCGTCAGGCGTTTTTTTGATTTCCCGTGGTAGGCTCCAGCCTGATCCTCCACCCAGTTTTTCATCCAGGTTCCTTCATATATAAAGTCCTTTGGAAAGTTCAGGTGGCCTTCTTTTTGATAGAATTCCTCCGCACAGCGGAATGCCTTCTGCCATTGATCGGAAGGATCCAGCCGGACGCCGGCCTCCTGCAGAAGCCTGGTCTTTTCCGCAGAGAGTTTTCCCTTTCGGTAGGCTGCGATCTGAGCGTTCTGCCAGTCGTAAAGCGATTTTCCGGATGGAGTTTTCCAGTCCCTGGAAATGGGCTGTCCTGGATATTTTTTCTGGAAAGCTTTCAAGGTCTCATAATTTTCTTCCCACGCTCTGTCCCGGGGCAACTTCCAATCCATGCCCAAATCTTCCAATAGGAAGATCTGTTCTTCTGTGAGCAGCATTTTCCTTTGTTGGTGAAAACTTCTCCGCAGAGAGCGGATCCATTCTCCTAACGGGTTTCCTTCTTCATCTATGTAAGCTGACGGGACATTGATATCTCCATGGATATTCCTGTAGTTCTTTGCCGCCAGGTACATTCTCTCAAAATTTTCATTTATCTGGGTATCCCAGCGCATCCCCAGTGCGTTCAGCTTTTCTTTCCGCTCCATATCCAGGCTGCCGGAAACAGTTCCCCGGTACACCCGTCTCTGGGTTTCGAGCCATCTGCCCAAGGGAAGTTCATTCTCTGTGACATAGGAAACGGAGATGTTTAAGTTTCTATGTTTGTCATAATATTTCTTTGCTTCCTCATACATCTTTTCCCAGGATACGCTCAACGCTTCTTCCAGCTGCTCAAAAAGCCTCCTGCAGTCCGCCGCCTCGTCGATCACCTCAAAGGTTTCTAAGAACTCCGGATCTCCCCGGCCGGCGGCATCGAAGCATTCCCTGGCCTGCCGGATCTCTTCCTGCAGGGCGCCCACGCTGTACAACCCCTCTACATTATTCACAATGTCAAAGATCAGAGGCACACCGCTCTCTGAAGCGGTAAGAGCACGGCCGATCTGCTGTTTATAGACAATAGGTGATGTCGTAGGGCGAAGCAGGATCACGCCGGAGACATCCTCCACATGAACGCCTTCGTTCAGCGCGTCGATGCAGAACAAAAGTTTTAAGTGTTCTTCATCCTTGTCATTCTTGAATGTTTCAAACTGTTTTGTGGTCTCCGGATCCAGTGTATAGTAACGGTAGAAATGAGGATCCGAATCAATATTTTTCAGCCATTCCCTGAAACACTCCTGCATCTGAAGCAAGTGTTCATAGCTGCTGCAGAAGACAAGATATTTCCCAAGGTTTCCGGGATTTTTGGATTTTTTTAATTTACCGGAGGCTTTGGCGCTGCCAACATGTGCGGAGTTCCCGGGATTTTGAGAGTTTTCAAAGGAGTAAGGGCTGCAGGTTCCTTCTGGTTTCTCAGAAAGATATTTCTCGAAGATCTTTCCGATCCCCTCGGCGTCGCCCAGCCTCCTGCGGAGTTTTTCCAGGCAGCGCTCTGCGTCCTCCCGGGCTTTCCTACGCTTCAGGCTCCCGATCCGGCGCTCATACTGCTCCAGTTTCGCCTGATAGGAGTAGGCGCAGAGGATATATTTCGGCGGTTTGATGATGCCCCGGACGATAGCTTCTCCCAGGGTCATCTCCGAGGCCACGCAGTTCCCGAACAGTTCCTCCGCCATGTCCCTCTGGTCGTCCAGGTAGCGCACCGCCGTGGCGGTAAGTCCCAAAACGGGGACAGCCGGGTACTGCTCCAAGAGTTTTCGCACGCCTTCCCCCCAGGCCCTTGCGCCGCAGCGGTGGAACTCATCTAAGATGATGTAGTCC
This sequence comes from uncultured Acetatifactor sp., assembly GCA_947589505.1. GTDB lineage: Bacteria > Bacillota > Clostridia > Lachnospirales > Lachnospiraceae > Acetatifactor. The sequence continues at coordinate 6,700 of CANQCF010000074.1, forward strand.
GGGTGAATGTCAGACAACTGAAGTCCCCTGTCTGCTTCCCGCTGTTCTTGAAGAACTGCAGGATCTGCGGTTGATGTCGGGCTGTCTTGTTCTGTGGAGACAGCCCGAGGTGCCTCTTCAATAATGACAGCCGGTGTTTTGGCTGTCGCCATCTGGGCCAGCTTGGCGTAAGTCAAAAAGGTCACATTCTCCGGCTGCCAACCCTCTGTGACCGCGGCCAGGTTCTCTAACTGGGTCTGAAAGATCCGCTCCGATGGGGAGAGCCAGAGGATCCGTTTCCCGGGATTATCCTGGCAGAGCCTAAAAGCAATAAAGGATTTCCCGGTGCCGGTGGGGTGGATCACTGCGGCCCTGCCCCGCTCCGAAAGCAGGGAGACTGCGGATTCGTATGCCTGCATGTTATGTTCAAAAAGCCGAACATTCAACCGCTCCACCTCCTGAAGTTTTCTCAAAATCATTTATTTTGCGAAAACTTCTGTTTCAGATGAAACTTTTTTACGTTCCGAAGAGCCCGAAATCAACAAAATGAAACAGAGAAAATCATGTTATACAGAGAAAAAATCCTGACGGTCAAAATATGTTATTACGCTTTTTGACACTTTTTTTCATCCAATCATATGTGCATTTATCATAATTTTTTTGCTTTGACCGGCTGAAATTTTACCGAATATTCCCTGAAAAAATAAAGGTTCATTACTTGACAAAAATGGCGTCGTGTGGTGTAATAGTGGTTGATGCCAGTGTTAGGATTTGTTTTATAAAGTACTGGCAAAGATTTTTCGCAAAATAAATGATTCTGCGAAAACTGAATGATGCAAAATTGCTTTTGCCAATAGAAATCCCCCCAGCCTTGAATGCTGAGGGGATTTTTGAAATTGATATAACGGCTGACTGTTGTTTACAAACTATTTTTCTTGATGAAATCGATCAGTTCATCCACCTGGGTGAAGGCGAGACCTACGACGGTATCCGCCGCGCCGTAGTAGATGGCAATCCTGCCGGTCTCAGCGTCAGTGAGGGTTGCGCAGGGGAAAGTCACATTCGGCACGTCTCCAACGCACTCATAGAGAGCGGTGGGATGGAAAATGTAGGGTTTGCAGCGGTATTTTACTTTCCAGGGTTCATTCTCATCCAGGATGGCCGCACCCATGGAATAGATCATGCCGTTGCAGGTGGTTCCCACGCCGTGGAAGATCAGGAGCCAGCCTTCTTTCGTAAGGATGGGAATGGGGCCCGCGCCAACCTTCGTCCACGCCCAGCCCTGGGCCTGCATCACATAGCGGTGGTATCCCCAGTGCTCCATATCGGGGCTCTGGCTTAAGAACATGTCTCCAAAGGGCGTGTGACCGTTGTCGCTGGGTCTGGAGAGCATCATGAACTTTCCGCCGATCTTCTTAGGGAACAGCACGCCGTTGCGGTTAAAGGGCAGAAAAGCATTTTCCAGCTGATAAAATTTCTTAAAATCAAAGGAATATGCCACTCCAATCGTAGGACCGTGGAAGGAATTGCACCAGGTCACATAGTATCTGTCCTCGATCCAGCATACTCTGGGATCATAGCCGCAGGCCACGCCGCACTGCTTGTCGTCCTTGCCGTAAAGAGGCAGGGGATCCGGCTCAATGTCCCAGTGGATAGCGTCGTCGCTCTTTCCAAGGAACAGATGCTGCTCCATGGCGGTGTTATCGCTTCTGAAGATGCCGACGAAAGCGCCGTCTTTTGCCACCACGGCGGAGTTAAAGATGCTGTTGGAGCCGGGGATCTGATCCCGCTCCACGATGGGGTTCCCGCTGTACCGCCACACGACATCCCTGCAGCCCGCGGGCCTGTTCTCCCAGGGAATATTGGGTAAGTTGTTTCCGATGATCGTTGCCATAATTGATCCTCCTTAATGTTTTATAATTATATTTTCATTTTCCTTTTCAATGAGTTCCCGGATCCATTCCTTGTCCACCAGATTGTCCATGGCCTCCCCAATACTGGACTCATCGGCAAAGGTATCAAATTCCTGCTGTTTTCTCTCCAGGATCTGTACAACGGCTTCATCCACCGTATTTTCACAGAGCAGATGATACACCAAGACGTTTCGCACCTGTCCCATGCGGTAGACTCTGGCAATGGCCTGATTGGTAAGGGAGGGCTTGATCTGGGGCTCGCAGAAGATCACTGCGCTGGCGGCCTGAATGTTCAGGCCCGTACCGCCCGCCTGGATCTGGCAGAGGAGAACGCTGCCGTCCTTCGCGTCCTTCAGCTGGTCGATCATGCTCTGCCTTTCGGAGATCTCCGTGCTGCCGGTGATAACGCCCACGCACTTTCCGCCCAGCAGGCCGCGCACTTTCTCGACAGTCTCCCGGAAAAAGGAATAAATGACAATTTTCCTGCCGTCCTCCTCCGCATCCCTGCACAGCTCCAGGAGCCGCGCCGCCTTGGAAGAATTTTCCATTTCTTCCTGCAGGAAGGAGATCCTTCTCATCGCCATGAAGTTTTTCTCCCGGACGCTGGCCTCGTACGCAATCCGGTCCGCTTCCGTGAGAGCGCACCACTCCTGCTTTTCCTCGATGGGCGGCAGTTCCTCCAACACCTGTTCCCGCTGTCTTCTCAGGTATACGGGAGCCAGCATCTCCCGAAATTCCGGCACATGGCTCATATAGGCGGACCTGCGGATCTCCTCCGTCATATCCGGCCTCACAAAATCAATGAGGGAGCACATTTCCTCCACCCGGTTTTCCAGGGGCGTGCCCGTCATCATCAGGATCCTGTCCGATTCCTCATCCAGCGCCCTGACATATTTTGTCCGTCTGGCATCTGGATTTTTGATGTAATGGGCCTCGTCGACCACCAGCATGGCGATCCTCAAGCGTTTATCAATGTCGTCCACAATCTTTCCCATGGTCTCGAAATTGGTGACGGCCGCGCCGCCATGTTCCTTCCACCTGTCAAACTCTTCCTCCAGAAAAGAACCGTGGAGCAGATAGGTTTCAATGGCGCTGAATTTTTTGATCTCCCGGCACCAGTTGACGAGGACGGAGGCAGGGCAGACCACGAGAAAAAGGCTCTTGGGATCCCCCGCATAAATGTCGCACATGGCGGCCACCGCCTGCACGGTCTTCCCGAGGCCCATCTCATCTCCCAGGAGCACTCTTCTCTCAAAGAGAATGTATTTTGCGCCGAAGAGCTGATAGGATCTTAAATGCCCCTTAAAGGAACTTAAGTCGATCTCCGTCTCATCCACCGCCGACGCAAGCTGGGCTGGAATACTGCTGTAAATCAGTGGTTTTTCCAGAACAGATCCGCCGTATTCTTCCAGAATGGCGTAATAATCCGCCCCATTCCGGCGGAAATCTTCTTTGGCCTCCTCCGCCCCAAGCTCCCGGATCTTATGATATTCCTCCAGATAGTGAACGGCCTTTTCGCGGATAGGACTGAATTGAAATTCCCGGAGATCCTCCGCCGCCCTGACCGTCCGCTCCCGGGCGCCCCGGCCGGAAAAAATCCAGTGCATGCCGCTGCGAATCTCGATCCGGTCGAGTACGTCCGTCACAAAATCCTCCAGCTCTTCACCGATCTTTTCCATTTCTTCCCGAAGGGCCTGACCCTTCCGGAATCTGGCCAGGGCAATCAGGAGATCCTCATTTTCCGCCTGGTTCCCGTCCTCCGTTTCCGCTGAAAGACGGATTGCCGCATGCTGCGCCATGTGGTTTACAAATTCCGCTGTCACGCTGCGGATGGCCTCAACCTGCTTTTCCCCGATGCCGTCTATGGCGCAGAGTTCCCAGTCCTTCAGCCGGGCAAGCTCCCAGAGGTTGGAGTATCCTGCCTCCCTTAACGCCGCCGTTCGGATTCCCGCCCGGGATTTTTTCAGTTCCTCCAGATCGATATTCTTTAAGGAATCCAGCGCTCTGCGCCGCCTTACCCCGAAGCTGGCTTCCCGCACTTCCTGTTCCTGGCGCTGTTCGTCCGCCAGCAGACAGCGGGCTCCGTCATTCAGTACCCGGGCGGAGTTCATCTGTTTTTTCAATTCCTTAAAATTTGGTTTTTCTGTTTCCATCATTTCTCCGGCAGCCCAAATTTTCGATCAGACCATTTCTTTTTTATTATATCACATTACGGTCAGGCTGGGAAGAATTGATTGACTTTTATTTACGCTTTTATTTGATGAATTAATAAATAACTATATTCGGTTGACATAAGGGATCTCTTTAAAAAAATGATCCGGGCACGCGCCATTTGTTATTCCTGCTCGTTCAGATAGAGCTGGATGCGGTTGTTCAGGATTTTCACCGTACTCTCAATATCCCTTCCCCCATTGTAAAGAGCATCCAGTTCTTCATAAAGGATCTGGCTCAGATCCCCGTAAGACTTCGGCGCCGCCTTGCATTTCATCAGAAATGCCTGGGCTCTACATTACGGTCAGGCTGGGAAGAATTGATTGACTTTTATTTGATGAATTAATAAATAACTATATTCGGTTGACATAAGGGATCTCTTTAAAAAAATGATCCGGGCACGCGCCATTTGTTATTCCTGCTCGTTCAGATAGAGCTGGATGCGGTTGTTCAGGATTTTCACCGTACTCTCAATATCCCTTCCCCCATTGTAAAGAGCATCCAGTTCTTCATAAAGGATCTGGCTCAGATCCCCGTAAGACTTCGGCGCCGCCTTGCATTTCATCAGAAATGCCTGGGCCCTGTCCAGGGAAGTCTCCCCGTTCTCAAACACAGTGAGTTCTTCCCCCCGAAGCAGCGGCGTCCCGTCCGCGTCATATTGGATCCAGTCTTTGGACAGGCCCATAATACTGATCCCTTGGCCCGTCAGGCAGGAGTAGGGGATTTCCCGCTGAACCTCCTCGCTGAGAAATACCTCCAGGAATGTTTTGATCTCCTCCTGTTTTTCCGTGGCGGCGTTCACCACTAACAATCCGGAGGTATCGATATAGTTTCCGCCCTGATCCTCCATGGGCATACCCACGTAGTGCCCATTCTCTCTGTCCGCGGCCAATCCAAAATCGGTGACTCCACTCCTCTCACCTGACAGTGACTGGAGCGCCGCCCGCTTTCCGCCTTTCAGCAAATTTTCCTCATCTGTCTCCAGAGAATTCGCAACCACGTCGGTCAGCTCCAGCAGCCGGACAAACCTCTCGTCGTCGAAATGACTTACCCGGTTTTCCCAGTCTATCAGGAAGGAATTCTCCAGGTTGCGTTCCGTCAGGATCCGCACGGTAGCCAGCGGCCAAAAATAACCTCCGCCGTTTTGAGAAATCAGCGGCTCCAGTTTTCCCGCCTCCACAAGTCCGATCCAATCCTCCAGGGTCCAGGAATCCTCCGGCCACACGTCGCGGCTGACCACGGCCGTATCCGCAAAAATATTGGCCGGCAGTCCCACCAGTTTTCCGTCCACAGTTCCCAGCTCCAGCGCGCCGGGCAGGATCTCTTCCACTGCTCCCTCGGGCAGAAGTCCCTTCAGATCCATGAGCACACCTTTATCCGCCAGGATCTCCAGATCGTCCCGGGTGACATACAGGATATCCGGTCCCTTCCCCGCCGCCAGCTCCGTCAGGGTGCGATCCCTGATATTGTCATAATCCTTGGACGCGCTCTCATAGACAAAGGCCGTGTTGGGATCCTCCATGTTTGTCAGTGTCACGCACTGGGCCATCTGCTGATGTCCTGTGTCCACTCCTACCGTAGAGGCGGAATTTACCAGATCCATCACTCTCACTGCTTCCTCTTCTTCCGCTTTCGTATCGGAGAGCTCCACCAGCCAGCTTTTGTTCTCGGCGTCCTGGAAGGTCCGCAGGAGGGGCGCTTTTCCCTCCCGGAAGATCAGCTCGACGTTCTGCGCCTTCAGCGCAGCGTTTTCTTCCAGGGAAAGGATCTCCGTGCGCTTTCCGGTCTCCACGTTCCATCGCACGATCCCCGTATAGCTCTGATAATAGAGATCGCTCCCCCGCATCTCCAGAAGCTTCTGAATATTCTCTCTGCTATTCGCCTGACAGAGCGTGCGCAGTTCTCCGGCCTCCGTGTCCACCCAGCAGAAGCGGTAGAAGGATCCGTCCCGGTCATAAATGCCGTAAATCATGTCCCCTTCCCCGGTGCGGAGCGGTTCCCCCACATATTGAAACTCGCCGCCCTGGTATTCCGCAAGGCACTTTCCGCTCCGGTCAAACACATAGATATCCGAATTTCCCCTGCCGCGGTTATTGGTCTCTATATAGAGATTCCCTCTGCCGTCGCACTGCAGGCTGGACAGGGCCAGAAACGGATCTTCCGAAGAAAAATCTTCCTTCACGATTCCCTTTTCC
>CANQCF010000075.1 GCA_947589505.1 uncultured Acetatifactor sp.
TTGGAAAAATGTAGTAAACTGTGTATTGCTTAAAAATCACCGCATATAAAAATATGTGGGATGCGCACCAAAGCCCCGCGTGATGCAGAAGGGGTGCGCGGAAAAAGAAAATAAAATGATCCGAGAGATCATAAAAGGAGGCAAATCATTATGAAGTTAGTACCTTTAGGCGACAGAGTGGTATTGAAGCAGTTGGCTGCGGAGGAGACGACAAAGTCCGGTATCGTTCTGCCCGGACAGGGCAAAGAAAAGCCCCAGCAGGCGGAAGTCATAGCTGTCGGCCCCGGCGGCATGGTTGACGGCAAGGAGATCAAGATGGAAGTCAAGACCGGCGATCAGGTAATCTATTCCAAGTATGCCGGAACGGAAGTGAAGCTGGAGGATGAGGAGTACATCATCGTAAGGCAGAGCGACATCCTGGCTGTTCTTGCCTGAGCCGAAGGCTGATATGCTGCGGGAGGAAACCTGCGAGGCAGTGATTTTTGAGTGACTTTAAAAGTATATTAAATTAGGATATGGAGGGATTATAAAATGGCAAAGGAAATTAAGTATGGCGCGGAGGCCCGCGCTGCATTGGAATCCGGCGTGAACCAGCTGGCGGATACCGTGAGAGTAACCCTTGGACCTAAGGGCAGAAACGTAGTTCTGGATAAGTCTTTCGGCGCGCCGCTGATCACAAACGACGGCGTGACCATCGCGAAAGAGATCGAGCTGGAGGACGCTTTTGAGAACATGGGCGCGCAGCTGGTAAAGGAAGTCGCTACCAAGACCAACGATGTTGCGGGCGACGGCACCACCACCGCTACCGTCCTGGCCCAGGCGATGATCAACGCCGGCATGAAGAACCTGGCTGCGGGCGCAAACCCCATCATTCTGAGAAAAGGCATGAAGAAGGCTACCGACTGTGCGGTAAACGCTATTGCCGGCATGAGCCAGAAGGTAAACGGCAAGAACCATATCGCAAGAGTTGCGGCGATCTCCGCAGGCGATGATGAGGTTGGCCAGCTGGTTGCGGACGCGATGGAGAAGGTTACCGGGGACGGCGTCATCACCATCGAGGAGTCCAAGACCATGCAGACCGAGCTGGATCTGGTGGAAGGCATGCAGTTTGACAGAGGCTATATCTCCGCGTACATGGCAAGCGACATGGATAAGATGGAGGCAGTCCTCGACAATCCTTATATTCTGATCACTGACAAGAAGATCTCCAATATCCAGGAGATCCTGCCCCTGCTGGAGCAGATCGTGCAGTCCGGCGCAAAGCTCCTGATCATCGCCGAGGATGTGGAGGGCGAGGCTCTGACCACCCTGATCGTCAACAAACTCCGCGGAACCTTTAACGTGGTTGCAGTGAAGGCCCCCGGCTACGGCGACAGAAGAAAGGCCATGCTGGAGGATATCGCTATTCTTACCGGCGGCCAGGTCATCAGCTCCGAGCTGGGTTATGAGCTGAAGGATACCACCATGGATCAGCTGGGCCGCGCAAAGAGCGTAAAGGTTCAGAAGGAGAACACCGTGATCGTGGACGGCGAGGGCGACAAGAGTGCGATCCAGTCCCGTATCGCCCAGATCAAGAACCAGATCGAGGAGACCACCTCTGATTTTGATAAGGAGAAGCTTCAGGAGAGACTGGCTAAGCTGGCAGGCGGTGTCGCTGTGATCCGCGTAGGCGCGGCTACCGAGACCGAGATGAAGGAGGCAAAACTCCGCCTGGAGGACGCTCTCGCAGCGACCAAGGCAGCAGTGGAAGAGGGCATTATCTGCGGCGGCGGTTCCGCATATATCCACGCGGCAAAGGATGTGGCAAAGCTGGCTGAGACCCTGGAAGGGGACGAGAAGACCGGCGCAAGCATCGTGCTGAAGGCTCTGGAGGCTCCCCTGTTCCACATCGCTGCAAACGCAGGACTGGAGGGCAGCGTTATCATCAATAAGGTGCGCGAGTCCCAGGTAGGTGTGGGCTTCGACGCTCTGAAGGAAGAGTATGTGGACATGGTTGCCGCAGGCATCCTGGATCCCGCAAAAGTAACCAGAAGCGCTCTGCAGAACGCTACCAGCGTGGCAAGCACCCTGCTCACCACCGAGAGCGTTGTGGCAAATATTAAAGAAGAAACTCCCGCAATGCCCGCGGGCGGCGGCATGGGGGGAATGATGTAATCCCCACAGTTCAGCCAGCCGCAAGCGCAGGCCGGAAAATCGTGCTCGCACGAATTTTCCGGCCTGTTTTGCGGCTGAGGGAACGCCCCTTTATGAGCAAAGTGACGCTGCGAAGCAGCGTCAGAAGCGCCGGCAGGCGCGGACTTTGCGAAAAGAATATTAAATTCTGCAAATTCTGCATTTAAAAAAGCAATAATTCTCATGAATCCCCTTTCAAAAAAGAGTATAGTGAAAAGAAAACAAAAGATAAGGAGTCGTTGCAGATGGAGACAGAGGAGCAGAAATTTGAGGTTCTGTATCGGGAAGGCGCTGACACAGTAAGGGGTTATGTGAGAAAAAGAGTCACGGACCGGGAAATGACGGAGGACATCGTCCAGGAGGTGTTCTGCGTGGCATGGAGAAAGCGGGGGGAGTTTACGGCCAGCGGGAATCCCATGGGCTGGCTGATCCGGGCCGCAAAGTTTAAGATACTGGAGCAATATCACAGGACGGATGGCGGGAGCCAGGTCCTGGAAGAATTTGATGAGAGGCTTGGAATCCCGGAGCCCGGGTATGCAATAGCGGAATGGATGGAAATCCTGGAAGATCTGCTGGATCAATGTAATTTTCGGATCTTCCAGGATTATTTTCTGCGCGGTTATACGATGAAGGAGATCGCGGAGCAGAAGGGCATGAAGGAGAATAATATACGGGTCCGGCTTTACCGCATGAAAAAGAGACTAAACAGCCAGTTGGAAGACTGAAAGATACAAAATTTCAATGAAGTGTAATAAAATCCGGTTTTTTCCTCATATACAAAATGAAACTGTTTATGTATTCATTTGAAAGACACAGGAGGAAATTATGAAAAGAATTACGTTTGGAGAGAAAGTGATCGCGTCGGCCGGATATGATGCTCTGCGCGGAGTCATGGAACTGGAATTCACGCAGACGGGAAATGTCAGCCGATTTCTCGGCGTTTCGGAGGAGATCTGGTACGGGCTGAAAATGGCGGATTTTCCTGATAAGTATTTTCGGACTCATATCAGGGGACGTTATGAGGAACGACTTTTTACGAACAGAGGGGGATACGGAACTACGAGAAGTTTGTAATTCACGTCGGGGAGTACCGATGCAGCGCTGTATTTGAAACAGCCGCAGCCCGGAGAATGGGGACGGGCGATCGCGGGCCATATGACGTGTCAGCGGCCGTGTTGGTTTCTGTCGAGATTTTTTTTGATTTTCTCTTTCGCATCAAAAAGGAATATGTTATACTAAAAAAACGGGATTGTATTGAAATTAATTTTTTAATATTTTCTGGCTGCATGAGGCGGGTGATCAACATGGAGGAAGAACAGCAAAAGGAATCAATTGACAACGAAAAAGAGGCTCAACGAAAGAAAAAACTGATCGTGTCCGCACTGGTGATTGGGGTGATGATTCCCTGGGTGCTGTGCGCGGTTCTGTTTGTGCGGACGGCGGATCTTAGGAAAAATTTGAAAACAGCGCGCGGGGAGAAACAGGAACTCAGCTCCCAAATAGAGGAATTGGAGGAAAGCATTCAGAAACAAGAGGAAAAGATCACTCAGATGACCCAACAGATATCCGAGTATGAGACAAGGCTGGAGACGGAGCTTCAGGCGGAGATAGCCGGCATACAGGAGCAGCTTGAAGCGGAAAATCAGAAGACGACGCATAAAGTGTATCTGACTTTTGACGACGGCCCCAGCAAAAATACAAACGAAATACTGGATATATTGAAGAAGTACAATGTAAAAGCGACGTTCTTTGTCCTGGGAAAACCGGGAAAGGAAAATGAGGCGGCACTGAAGCGGATCGTGGAGGAAGGCCATTCCCTGGGAATGCACTCTTACAGTCATAAATATGCCGATATCTATGCGTCAAAAGAGAGTTTTGCCGAGGACTTTCAGGAAATTCAGTCTTTTTTGCAGGACGTTACGGGTGTGACCAGCAGGCTGTACCGTTTTCCAGGAGGAAGTTCCAACACGGTGAGCGATGTGGATATCCATGAGCTGATCGGGTATCTGGAAGAACAGGGCGTGGTATATTATGACTGGAATGTCTCCTCAGGAGACGCTTCCTCCCAGGAACTCTCGGAGGAAACCATTTACCAGAACTGTATTGCGGGAATCGCGGGAAGGTCCAACTCCGTAGTCCTGCTCCATGACGCTGTGAATAAAAGTACGACAGTGGAAGCACTGCCGAAAATCATTGAAACCCTCTTAAAGATGGACAATGTGGAAATACTGCCAATTACAGAGGACAGCGAGCCGGTGCAGCATGTGAAAGCGGAGAAAAGCGAAAATTAACATTTAGGGTAAAGGAGGACAGGTTATGGGTTTTTTTTCAGATCTGAAGGAGGATTTAAATCAGACGGTGACGGAGCTAATGCCGGAGGAATCGCGGGAAGGGCAGTTCCGGGAGGAAGAACTGAATACGGAGAAGGAGCAGGATACCCCGGACGTTTTCGGTGCGGGCGAGGCGCAGGGAGAAGATGAGCCTACCGAGCAGCAGATGGTCAATTTGGAGGAGATGCTTCAGAATATCGACGAACTGCGGATCACCGACGTAGAAGAGGAAGAGACGGAGGAAACATACGGCGAGCCGTCTATGGGGATTACGGTAGAGGCGCCGGAAGAGGGAAGTTCCGAAGAAAAAAATGCGGCGGTACAGCTCAGTGATTTCGAAGTGACTTTTCCGGAAGAGTTGGAAAGCACGGAAGACAGCGGCAATGCAAAAGACGAAAATCTGGAGCAGGAACTCAGGGCCGCATTCGGCGTCTCCGGCAAGGAAGAGACAGTGGAGGAATATCTCTACAAGCAGGCGATGTGCGCAGGTTCTGAGGTCATCGATAAGAGCTGGATACTGGATCTGAAAGATATGGAGGCGACGGACGAGAATGCCCTTGTCACGGCCGGAATGCGGGTGAAGGGGGATATCCTTTCCAATGGAAACCTGGATGTGGTCGGAGAGGTGATCGGAAATGTCCAGGTCAGCGGAAAACTCAGCATCACGGGACAGATCCGGGGCAATTCCAAAGCGGACGAGATCTATGCGGACGCCGCAAAGATTACGGGAGATCTGATCGGAGACGGAACGGTAAAGATCGGGGCGGGTTCCGTGGTGAGAGGCAATATCGAGGCCACCAGCGCGGCCATAGCCGGAGCGGTGAAAGGGACGATCGACGTGAAAGGCCCTGTTGTCCTGGACGCCACGGCCGTGGTATTCGGCAATATCCGGGCAAAGTCCATGCAGATCAACAACGGCGCAAGGATCGAGGGGATGTGCGTGCTCTGCTATGCGGAGCAGAGTGCTTCAAAATTCTTTGAAACCCAGGAAAACGTGTAGAGAGGGAAAGAGATGCGCATTTTGTTAAAACTCAGCGGGGAGGCTCTCGCGGGAGAGAAAAAGACGGGATTTGACGAGGCCACTGTCAGAAAGGCAGCGCTTCAGGTAAAAAGTCTTGTGGATCAGGGAATCCAGGTGGGAGTCGTCACCGGGGGAGGTAATTTCTGGAGGGGCCGCACCAGTGAAAACATCGACCGGACCAAGGCCGACCAGATCGGCATGCTCGCAACGGTGATGAACTGTATCTACGTCTCGGAGATCTTCCGGTCCGTGGGTATGATGACCGGTATCCTGACGCCCTTTGAGTGCGGTTCCTTTACAAAGCTTTTTTCCAAGGACCGGGCAAACAAATATTTTGAAAAAAACATGGTGGTATTTTTTGCCGGCGGAACCGGGCATCCCTATTTTTCAACGGACACAGGCGTCGTGCTGCGGGCGGTTGAGATGGAGGCGGATGTGATCCTGCTCGCTAAATCCATCGACGGCGTCTACAGTGCGGATCCCGCGAAGGATCCGGCCGCGGTAAAATACGACGAGATTTCCATCGACGAGGTGATCGAAAAGAATCTGCAGGTGGTGGATATGACCGCCTCCATCCTTGCCAGGGACAATCGGATGCCCATGTGGGTATTTGACTTAAACGAGGAGAACAGCATTGTAAACGCCATGACGGACAGGTTTCACGGGACAAAGGTCACAGTGTAAACGATAACCCAAAGCCTGTTGTCAGGCGGAAAGAGAGGGAAGTTATGAACGCAAGATTACAGCAGTACGATGAAAAGATGAAAAAGGCTCTGGATTTTTTGGAGTCGGATTTCGCTTCGATCCGCGCGGGACGGGCGAATCCCCATGTGCTGGACAAGATCCGGGTGGACTATTACGGCACCCCTACGCCGATCCAGCAGGTTGGAAACGTGACGGTTCCCGAGGCCAGGATCATTCAGATCGCGCCCTGGGACAAGTCCATGCTGAAGGCGGTGGAAAAAGCGATCCTGACCTCTGACCTGGGGATCAATCCCTCCAATGACGGCAGTGTGATCCGGCTTGTATTTCCGGAACTCACCGAGGAGCGCAGAAAAGATCTGGCGAAGGAAGTGAAGAAGAAGGCGGAGGATGGAAAAGTCGCAGTCCGCAATATCCGCAGGGACGGCAACGACGCTTTTAAGAAGCTTTTGAAAGAAGACGTCTCCGAGGACGAGGTAAAGCAGCTCGGTGAAGAACTCCAGAAAATGACGGATAAGTACATCAAAGAGATCGACGTCATGACTGAGACGAAGACGAAGGAGATCATGACCGTATAGCGCGGAGAGGTCAATAGGATCCGGGGAAGGGGCGGTGGAACCGGTGGGCGGCGCCGCCCCCGACTGATATTGCGCCGCGGGAGCGCCGCCCTGTATGACAGCTTTGGAAAAAAAGGCCGGCGGCGGGCTGTGCATGCGGCAAATAGTAAAAGCAGGAGTGTTTGATATGGATCAGAATCGGAAGATCCCCCGGCATGTGGCCATCATTCTGGACGGCAACGGGAGATGGGCCAAGGCAAAGGGAATGCCCAGAAACTACGGGCATGTGCAGGGAGCAAAGACGGTGGAGGTCATCTGTGAGGAGGCGTACCGCATGGGGATACAATACCTGACAGTCTACGCTTTTTCCACGGAGAACTGGAACAGACCCCAGGATGAGGTTGACGCCCTGATGAAACTCCTTAGGAACTACATGAAGACCTGTCTCACCACGGCGGAGAAGAACCGGATGTGCGTCCGGGTGATCGGGGACAAGACCAGGCTGGATCAGGATCTGCAGGAGCGGATCGCCGAGCTGGAGGAGGCCACGAAGAACAATGACGGGCTTCACTTCCAGGTCGCCATCAACTACGGTGGGCGGGATGAGATCCTCCGGGCCGTGCGGAAACTCTCTCAAAAGGTGCAGACCGGGGAACTTTCCCTGGACGCTCTTACGGAAGAGAACCTGGGGGAATGCCTGGACACGGCGGGGATCCCGGATCCGGATCTTCTGATCCGAACCTGCAACGAGCAGAGAATATCCAATTTCCTGCTCTGGCAGCTGGCGTATACGGAGTTTTATTTTACGCCCGTGGCCTGGCCGGATTTTACGAAGGAAGAACTGGAGAAAGCTGTGGACGCCTATAACCACAGGGACAGAAAGTACGGAGGACTAAAGGAGGAATAGGGATGTTCTGGACAAGACTGGTCAGCGGGGCAATCCTGCTTGCTATCGCGCTTGTTACCATGAGCCTTGGAGATATTGCGCTTGCCCTGACGCTCTTTGCCATCTCTGTCATCGCCTTTCGGGAGCTGACGAAGGCCATGAAGTGCGCGGGGGGCGAAAAGAACTGCAGCCTTCTGGAACTGGTGGGGTTCGCCGGTATCGCGGCTTATTATCCGGCCTGTTATTTTGCAGCGGCGGGAACGGATCTGAGCGTTCTCCTGGCGGTGATTCTGGCGGTGTTTCTGGCAGAGCTCTTTGTGTATGTTCTGACTTTTCCGAAATTTCAGGCGGAACAGGTGGTCGGCGTGTTTTTTTCGTTTGTCTACGCCCCGGTGATGCTGGCCTTTGTGTATCTGACAAGGGAGCTGCCCCACGGGATCTATCTGGTCTGGCTGATCCTGATCAGTTCCTGGGGGTGCGACACCTGCGCTTATGTGGTGGGAATGCTGATCGGCAAAAAGAAGATCTTTCCGGTGCTGAGCCCGAAAAAATCCCTGGAGGGGTGCTTTGGGGGCGTTCTGGGAGCGGCCCTGCTCGGCGGACTCTACGGGTATTTCTTTATCCAGCCCCGCTTTCCCGAGAGGCCTGAAGTTTTTTGGATCATTGCGCTGATCTGCGGCGTGGGCGCAGTGATGAGCATGGTGGGGGACCTCGCGGCTTCCGCGATCAAGAGAAACCACAATATCAAGGATTACGGGAAACTGATCCCCGGGCACGGCGGGATCATGGACCGGTTTGACAGCATGATCGTCACCGCGCCCATGGTGTATTTCCTGGCGGTCTTCCTCCTGCAGGTGAGCTGAGCGGGAGTATCCTCCCGCCAGGCTGTCGTCGGACGGAAAACGGGAATGACCTCCCGCCAGGCTGCCGTCGGAAGAAAAACGGGAATGACCTCCCGGCAGGCTGCCGTCGGACGGAAAACGGGAATGACCTCCCGGCAGGTCGCCGACGGACGGAAAACGGGAATGACCTCCCGGCAGGCTGCCGTCGGAAGAAAAACGGGACGACGCGCCTGTCCCTGGACTTCGGCGTGGAGCGGACTGCCGCTGGCAATTTGATCGGAAAGGTACGGTAAGACTGAAATGAAACGAATCGCGGTTCTGGGATCCACCGGCTCCATCGGGACGCAGACATTGGAAGTGATACGGTCAAATGCGGGGGAACTACAGGCGACAGCGCTTGCAGCCGGCAAAAATGTAGACAAGATGGAGGAACAGATCCGGGAGTTTTGCCCGAAAATTGCCGGGATGTGGGACGAAGAGGCGGCAAAGGAGTTAAAGACCCGGGTCGCCGATCTGGATGTGCGGGTCGTCTCCGGGATGGAAGGACTTCTGGAGATCGCCGCAATGCCTGAGATAGACATCGTGCTGACCGCGGTGGTAGGGATGATCGGCATCCGGCCTACCATCGCCGCCATAAAGGCCGGCAAGGACATTGCCCTGGCCAATAAAGAAACGCTGGTGACGGCGGGGCATATTATAATGTCTCTTGCGAAGGAACATGGCGTGAAAATCCTGCCGGTGGACAGCGAGCACAGCGCGATCTTCCAGTCCCTGAACGGGGAGCCCCGGTCAAGGGTGGAGAAGATCCTGCTCACCGCGTCCGGCGGGCCTTTCCGGGGGCGCACACGGGAGGAGATGCAGGGCATCCGGGTGGAGGACGCCTTGAAGCATCCAAACTGGGCCATGGGAAGGAAGATCACCATCGACAGCTCCACTATGGTGAACAAGGGGCTGGAGGTGATGGAGGCAAAATGGCTCTTTGATGTGGAGCTGGATCAGATCCAGGTGGTGGTACATCCCCAGAGCGTCGTCCACTCCATGGTGCAGTATGAGGACGGGGCGGTGATCGCCCAGCTGGGGACGCCGGATATGAAACTTCCCATCCAGTACGCGCTGTTTTACCCGGACCGCCGGTATCTGGGAGGGAAAAGGCTGGACTTTTATGAGCTTGGGAATCTGACTTTCGAGAAGCCGGACCCGGAGAACTTTGAGGGACTTGCACTGGCGTACCGGGCTGCCTGGGCGGGCGGCAGTATGCCAACGGTCTTCAACGCCGCCAACGAGAGGGCGGTTGCGCTGTTCCTGGACAGGAAGATCGGCTATCTGGAGATCCCGGAACTGATCCGGGGCGCTATGGACGCCCATACAGTACAGGAGAATCCCACCGTTGACCAGATCCTGGAGGCGGAACAGTCGGCCTACGATTGGATCACATCGAAAACCGGGGAATGACAAAAGAAACAGTGGGGAATGGGTTTTCCGGCCGGGTCATACACTGATTGTAATGGAGGAGCATTTCGAAAGGATATTATGTCGAATCATTTTTTTATTACGCTGCTGCTGTTTATCGTGATCTTTGGGGTTGTTGTGGTATCCCATGAATTCGGGCATTTTCTCCTGGCGAAAGTCAACGGGATCCACGTGGTGGAGTTTTCCGTAGGCATGGGGCCGAAGATCATCAGCTGGGGAAAGAAGGACACCCTGTACTCCATCCGTCTCCTGCCCATAGGCGGGGCATGTATGTTTGAAGGCGAAGACGGCCTGGAAACGAAAGAAGACCAGAAAAAAAGCGATAAGGGAGCTTTCCCCGACGCCAATGTCTGGGCCCGGATCTCCACGGTGTTTGCGGGACCGTTTTTTAACTTTATCCTGGCCTTTCTCATGGCCCTGGTCATGGTGCAGCTTGTGGTGGTGCGTGATCCTGTTATCGGCGACGTGTCCGAAGGCGGAGCGGCACAGGCGGCCGGTATGCGGGCCGGGGACCGTATTCTTTCCATGGACGGGGAGAGGATCTATCTCTTTGATGAGATCTATGTCTTTGCCCAGATGAGCAAGGGGAGCCCGGTTCAGATCGCCTATGAGAGGGACGGCGAGAAATACGAGACGACGCTGGTGCCTCAGTACGAGGAGTCGGACGGCAGATATTACTACGGGTTTATCAGCACCGGCATGGTGGACATCAAGGGCCTGGACGGGATCAAATACGCCTGGTACGAGGTTCGGGCAGGTGTGAAGAACACTTACAAGAGCCTGCTGATGCTGGTCACCGGAAAGGTGGCCAGAACCGAGGTGGCGGGCCCCGTGGGAATCGCCAATATGGTGGGAGAAATCTATGAGGAGACCAAGGAGAACTGGCTGGACGTCCTGGTGAATATGATGAATATCACCATGCTCCTCTCCGTGAATTTGGGTATCATGAACCTCCTTCCCCTGCCGGCCCTGGACGGCGGCAGACTGGTCTTTCTGATCGTGGAGGTCATCCGGGGAAAGGCCATCGCGCCCGAGAAAGAGGGTCTTGTACACCTGATCGGGCTGGTGTTTTTCATGGTCCTGATGGTATTTGTGTTCTTTAACGACATACGGAACGCGCTGTTATGAGCGGAGGGGCTGCATAGAGAAAAAGGCACGTGGACGCGGCCCTGGGGCCAAAGCCGGCGCAGGCGGGATGAAAGGGCCGGACAACTATGTATTTCGCACTTGAATTTTCCGATGGATTGTCCTATACTAAAAATAGCTTTTGGAACCAAAAAATAATAAACAGATAAGGAGAGACTGACATGAAATTTTTCGTTGATACCGCAAAGGTAGAGGACATTAAGAAGGCAAACGACATGGGCGTGATCTGCGGCGTTACCACAAACCCGTCCCTGATCGCAAAAGAAGGCAGGGATTTCAAGGAGGTTATCTCCGAGATCGCTTCCATCGTTGACGGCCCCATCAGCGGCGAGGTAAAGGCTACCACCGTTGACGCCGAGGGTATGATCAAAGAGGGCCGGGAGATCGCCAAGATCCATCCCAACATGGTTGTAAAGATCCCCATGACCGTTGAAGGCCTGAAGGCCTGCAAGGTCCTGACCAGCGAAAGGATCAAGACCAATGTGACCCTGATCTTTTCCGCAAACCAGGCTCTTCTGGCGGCACGGGCAGGCGCTACTTATGTTTCTCCTTTCCTGGGCAGACTGGACGATATCAGCCAGAGAGGTGTTGACCTGATCCGTGAGATCGCGGATATCTTTGCCGTTGCAGGCATCGAGACCCAGATCATCGCGGCCAGCGTGCGCAATCCCATCCATGTTACGGACTGTGCTCTGGCAGGCGCGGATATCGCTACGGTTCCCTACTCCGTGATCGAGCAGATGGTAAAGCATCCACTGACCGACGCGGGTATCGCAAAGTTCCAGGCGGATTACAAGGCGGTATTTGGAGAGTGATAAACGGCCGGATTTCAGGGCGTTGAAAACTGAAAAAAGAGACCTCCGGCAGGAAACTGCCGAAGGCTCTTTTTGGTTTAAGAGGGAAACCTATTCAGAAAGTTTTCACTCTTATACAGTCAGGAAAGATGAATTACTTCATCTGCTCCTCCTGCTTTCTGATCATACGACGAACCATCTCGCCGCCGATGGAACCTGCTTCACGAGAGGTAAGGTCACCATTGTAACCCTCCTTCAGGTTCACGCCCAGCTCAGAAGCTACCTCAGTCTTAAAACGATCCATTGC
>CANQCF010000076.1 GCA_947589505.1 uncultured Acetatifactor sp.
GCCCCGCAGTTTCTTCAGAAACGACATCTCTACTCCTCCTCATCCGAAAGGGCGTTGACGTAATCCTTGAACATCCTGCCCCTGGTCTCATAGTTCGGGAACATGCCCCAGCTGGCACAGGCGGGGGAAAGCAGGACCGCGTCGCCCGGTTCCGCCAGCTCCGTGCAGAGTTTCAGACATTCCTCGAAAGTATCCGCAAACCGGATCTGTGTCAGGCCGTGGGCCCTCGCGCACTCCGCGATCTTCTCCCGGGTCTGGCCGATGAGCACCAGCCATTTCACCTTTCCGTCAAAGCTCTCGATCCACTCGTCATAAGTATTCTGCTTGTCGTAGCCTCCGGCGATGAGGACGGTGGGCCGGTCCATGGCCTTGATCCCCTGGATGGCGGCGTCTGGATTCGTCCCCTTGGAATCGTTGTAATAGACCACGCCCCGCTTTTCGGCCACATATTCTATGCGGTGCTCCACCGCCTTGAATTCCCGGATCACGGCGAGAATGGTCTCCATGGGGATTCCCAGCCCCTCCGCCATGGCGATGGCCGCCATCACGTTCTCCGCGTTGTGGATTCCCACCAGATTCATATCCTTATGAATATCCATCAGGTCCGTCTCCGCCCCGTCAAACCGGCGGATGATGCGGTCCCCCCGCAGGAAATACCCTTCCTCCAGCTCTCTCTTCGAAGAAAAGAAGACCACCCTGGCAGGGCATCTCTTTCCAAAATCCCGGGTGTATTCGTTTTCGTAGTTCAGCACACAGAGATCCTCCCGGGTCTGGTTGCGCGCCACCGCTTCCTTTGCCTCTATGTAGGCTCCCATGGTGTGGTGCCTGTTCAGGTGGTCCGGCGTGATGTTTAAGATGGCGGACACCCGGGGCCGGAACCTGTGGATGGTCTCCAGCTGGAAGGAGCTGAGTTCTCCCACCGTCACGGAATCCGAACTGGTCTTTAACACTTCCATGGTATAAGGATTCCCGATATTTCCCACCACGAAAGTCTTTTCCTCTCCCTTATGGGCTTTCACGATCTCTCCCAGGAGCGTCGTCGTCGTGGTCTTTCCATTGGTGCCCGTCACCGCGGCGACCTGCCCTTTCTCCGCCAGATAGGCCAGCTCGATCTCCCCCAGGATCGCGGCTCCCTTTTCCCGCAGGCGGCACACCAGCGGACTGTCCGTGGGCACGCCGGGGCTCAGCACCACCGTCTGGATCCGGGTCTCTGTCTCCGGGGGCAGCTCTCCCGTGACCAGGCGGATCTTTTCCCGCCAGTTCCCGTCGGCCTTCTTTTCTCCGGAGCCGCAGGCATCCCACGCCGCCGCAAGCTTTTCCTCCAGATCCTTAATGCTGATCTTGTCGTTGCTGTCGTATAAGATAATCTCCGTGTCAAAGTGGGAAAGGAGCACGGCGGCTCCGATCCCGCTGATTCCCGAACCGATGATCAGGCACTTTTGTCCCTCAAGCATATTTTCTAATCCTCCGATTGCGTCGTTTCTTCTTGATTATACATCTCAATTCCCAAATAGGGAAGTATATTTTCATAAAGCTGGCGCAGGATGGGCGCCGCGATCTGTCCGCCGTAGTAAACGCCCTTCGGCCGGTTGATGATCGCTATGGAGATGATTTCCGGGTCGTCCGCCGGTGCAAAGGCGAGAAAAGAGGATATGTACTGCCCCGTTCCTCTCGGAAGCGTCTGGCTGGTAGCCGTCTTCCCGCCGATGCGGTACCCCGCCACCGCGCCGTTTTTTCCGCCGCCCTCGCTGACCACCATTTCTAAGAGATAGCGCATGGTCTCGCTGGTCTCCGCAGAGACGATGCCGCTCTCCACCGGGTAGTCAAACACGGTCTCCTCCCCGGTCTCGGGATCCACCGCCTTCACCCCAAAATGGGGCGTCACCCGGTTCCCGCCGTTGACGATGGATGCCGCCGTGGTCAGAAGCTGCAGCGCGGTGATCTGAAAGGACTGGCCGAAGGAGACTGTGGCCAGTTCCACGTTCCCCATGTCTTCCATCTTGTGCATGATGGTGCCCGCCTCCCCCGGCAGGTCCACCCCGGTCTTTTGCTTTAACCCGAACTGCTCAAAATATCCGTAATACCTCTCCACTCCAAGCCTGAGGCCCAGCGTGACAAAGGAGGGATTGCAGGAGTTCATGATGGCGTGGACAAAATCCTGGCCGCCGTGTCCCGTGGTCTTGTGGCACCGGATCCGCCGGTCGTCCACCATGATATACCCCGGACAGGAAAAAGTGCTCTGGGGCGTCACCACCCCCGCCTCCAGCCCCGCCGCCGCAGTGATGATCTTAAAGGTGGAGCCGGGCTCGTAGGTGTCGTTGATGCAGGCGTTTCTCCAGATGCCGTTCAGGATCTCCTGGGTCTCCTCCTGGCTGAGAGTTTCCCTGGCCGCCGCCAGGTCAAAGTTCTCCGCCTCCGGAGTCTTCTTTTTGAGAAAATCCGTCAGGGCGGCGTCCGTCACCTCATAGGGCTCGTTCAGGTTAAATTCCGGCACGTTCACCATGGCGTAGATTTCCCCGTTTTTGGCGTTCATCACGATGATGGACACGCTCCTGGCCTCTTTTGTCAGCATGGCCTGGGTGGCAAGCTGGGTGGCGTAGCTCTGGATATTCAGATCCAGACTGGTCACCAGATCCTTTCCGGCTATGGGTTCGATCCGGCGCTCTCCCTCCCGTTCCACCTCGATCCCCTTGGCGTCGGTGACGGTGAGGATCTGCCCCTTTTCCCCCTGGAGATACTCCTCGTATTTCACCTCCAGCCCCAGGATTCCCTGATTGTCCGAGCCGGTGAAACCCAGGACCTTGCTGGCGAGCTCGTTATAGGGATAAAATCTCTTGTAATCCTCGTCGACCTTGACCCCGGCCAGATCGTATTCCCGGATCCGGTCCCCGGTCTCTTTATCCACGTTGCTCTTGATCCTCTCCATGGAAGAATACTTTTCCACGCGCTTGCGGACGTACTCTTCCGACAGGTTCAGTTCCTTGCAAAGGACCCGGATAACCTCCTCCCGGTTCTGAATCTGGTTGTAGATCACCGAGACGGTACAGACCGTCTTATTGTCTGCCAGCGTCAGGCCGTTCCGATCCAGAATCCTTCCCCGGGCCGCCTTGATACTCCGCTCCCTCTCGTGGAGCTCCTGGGCCTCTTCCGCATAGTGCTGTGCCTGAAACACCATAAAATATGTAAGTCTGCCGAACAGGAACAGACAGATTCCCGCGAGCAGGAAGAAAACGATTGTGATCTTTATCCTGTGATAATGTCTGCATTGGCTCCGGAGAAGGTCCGGCTCCTGCGTCTCTTTATCCTCTTTCAACATGAAAACCTCATAAACAGGGATCATTTAACTGTATTCCCGATTTTATGAGGTTATTCCAGTTCAGCCGTCCGCTTTCTCAAAGGGACTTCCCGGACGGCCAAAATTTTAGGTCATAATTGCCTGTTTTAATCCTCCAGTGCGGCATAACCGCCGTTGATCGGATCCCCCGTCTCCGGGTCCAGAAGTTCCCCTGTCTCGGGATCCTTGAGATAACCGGTGGCAGGATCCACGGGGAACTGCTTCCACACGGGATCTTTTTCCTGGGGCTGCTGCTGATCGTCCGTCTCCGGATTGTCAGTTTCGTCATCCTCCTGCTCCAGAGCCTGGCCGTACTTCAGAGTGTTCTCCAGCTTTCGTTCCTCCAGCTCCTGCTTTTCCTTTTCGCTGAGTTCCTCAGTCATAAAGATGTTCAGATAGGGAAGCGTCTCGGTCAGCACGTCTCTGGCGATCCTCTGAGCAAAGGTGGACTGGTCCTGAGCCGCGTCGTTCACACGGTCCACAACTACATAGATCGCTATCTGGGGATTGTCCGCCGGCGCGTATCCGATAAAGGAGACTACGAAATCCTTTCCGTCTCTGGGATAAGTCTGGGCGGTCCCCGTCTTTCCGCCGATCATATAGCCCGCGGGCCTTGCGGACTTTCCCGTTCCGTCCGTGACTACCGCCTCGGAAAATTCCCGGATCGTGGCGGATGTGGAAGCGGAGATCGTCTGCTTTAAGATGCGGGGTTCGATATTCTTTACGGTGACGCCGCTGGAATTCGTGATCTTGGAGACCATATGGGGCTCATAGTAATACCCGCCGTTGATCAGGGAGCAATACCCCGTGATCATCTGGATCATGGTGACGTTAAAGTTCTGGCCGAAGCTGTAAGTCGCCAGGTCGTCCGCCGCCAGTTCATCCGCCGTGCGGACGAAATCGATGGTGCGCAGCTCCCCCGCCAGATCTATATTAGTCTTCAGGCCGAAATTAAAGGCGCTCTGGTACTTGCTGAAAGAGTCCGCTCCCATGATGGCGGCGATCTTCATCATCGCCACGTTACAGGACTTTGCCACCGCCATCTTCAGGCTCAGCGTCCCGTCCCCCCAGCGATTGTGGCAGTGGATATTGTGGGCCCCCACCTGCAGGGATCCGCTGCACTCATAATAAGATTCCTCATCGATCGCATTGGTCTCCAACGCTGCCGCCACGGTGAAGGGCTTGAACGTGGAACCCGGCTCGTAGGAGCTGGCGATACAGTAATTCTTCCAGAGATAATTCAGATTGATCAGGATCTCGTCGTCGCTCATGCTGTCCAGAAGGGCCTGGTCGATATAATTTCCGGTCTTCTGAACCTCGTAGGTACCGTTCTCCCTGTCCACCTGCATTACCTGCGGACTGCCCAGAAGCGCCGACTCATCCTTGGGATTGTTGGGGTTAAAGGTGGGATAACTGGCCATCGCCAGGATCTCTCCCGTGTTGACCTCCATCACGATGCAGCCCAGATTTTCCGCGCCGTTTCCGGTGTGATATGCGTCCGCGTGCTCGTCGTTGAATTTCTTCAGATATTTCTCCACAATGGCCTGAATGTTGGAGTCTATGGTGCTGTGAATGGTATAGCCGTCCACGGCAGGTTTTACCGTCTTCTGAAGGTTCAGATCGTCGTCCAGATAACCGTATCTTCTGCCGTCCGTGCCGTTCAGCTCGTCATTGTAAAACTCCTCCAGTCCATACAGGCCCTGGTTGTCCGTCCGGGTATACCCTATGACGTCCGCCGCCAGAGTGCCCCCGGGATACACCCTCTTATACTCTTCTTCGAAATTGACGCCCCGGATATTGCTGTCTTCACTTTTCATCGCCACGAATTCGCTGATCTGGTCGTAGGTCATCCGCTTCTGGACAAGATGCCACTGATTGTTCGGGTTTTCCGTGACAAACCTGCGGATGTCACTCATATTCAGATCCGGGAAACAGGTTTCCAGCGCCTCCAGGGTGGGCTCCAGATATTTATTTTCCTTCGCAGTCATCACTGAAGGGTCTATGATCAGGTTGTACACTTTCTCACAGGTCGCCAGCTTTACGCCCCTGGCGTCCACGATATCCCCCCGCCGGGCCGGCAGCGTCTGGGAATCATAGGATCTCTGGGATAAAACCTGCCTCTGATAGTCCGCCTCGTTGTTCCTCACAAGCCAGATCAGTCTCCCCATAAGAAATACAAAGGCCGCCAGTACCAGAATGTATAGTACCAGGACCTTTTTTTGACTGTAGTGATTGAATTTTTTTACCTTCGTTTTCTGCAAGATCAATCCTCCACCACTTTGCGCATATAATCCACGCCTTCATCCACATAAGTGACAATCTGGCCTTCCTGGGCGTACGTCATCCCCAGCTCGCCGATGGCGATTCTTTTGATCTCTTCCATGTCAATGCTGTTGTTGACGCGGCTCCACTCCTCGTCGTTGTCCATCTTCAGGTCGTTGAGCTGCTTTTCCAGCTTGTTGATCGTATCCACCTGGCTGGTGACCATGGCCTCCAGCTTCACGCGGTACATGAGCATGGCAACCATCATGCCCATGCACACTGTCAGAACCACTATGTACGCGGTGCTCCAGGCATACTGTTTCGCGCGGTTTTTCCTCGTGATCTCGCTGGCGGTATGACGGGCGGGAGCTTCCTCGAGCTGGCGTCTGATGTCAATCTTCGGCGCGGCGCTGCCGTGCACGTAATCTCCATATCTGTAATTTCTTCCTGCTCTTCTAACATCCTGTGCCATGATTCTCTCCTACTCCCCCTTTTTTTCGAATACCCTTAATTTTGCGCTTTTAGATCTGTTGTTCTCCCTCAGCTCCTTCTCTCCCGGAAGGATAGGTTTCTTCGTGACGACGGTTCCCTGGCTCTTCTTGCCGCACACGCAGACCGGAAATTCCGGCGGGCAGACGCAGGGGTTCTCGTTTTTGCGAAAAGCGTTTTTCACCAGCCTGTCCTCCAGGGAATGAAAGGTGATAACACAGAACCTTCCCCCCGGCGCCAGAAGGGCGATCAGATCATCCAGCGAATCCCTCAGGACTTCCAGCTCCCGGTTGCACTCGATGCGGATCGCCTGAAACGTCTGTTTTGACGGGTGTCCGTTTGCCCTCATCTTTGCCGGTATTGCCGCCTTGATCGCCTCATTCAGCTGAAAGGTGGTTTCAATTGGATTCTCCTGCCTTACCCGGACAATGTGCTTTGCGATGTTCTTTGCGAAGGGATCTTCCCCGTAGTCCCGGATGATCTCATACAATTGTCTCTCGGAGTACCCGTTTACGATATCCCGGGCCGTCAGCCTCTGTCTCTGATCCATCCTCATGTCCAGAGGAGCGTCGAACCGATAGGAAAATCCCCGTTCTTCCGTGTCGAGCTGGTAAGAGGAAACGCCCAGATCCAGGACGATCCCGTCCACCTGCGTCACGCCGTATTCCGCCAGGGCCGCCCTGGCATTTCCGTAATTTGTTCTCAGGATCGTCACCCTGCCGCCGAACTCCTTCAGCCGCTCCCCGGCGGCGGCCACAGCCGCCTGATCCTGATCTATGCCGTATAAATGTCCTTCTCTCAGTCTTTTGCAGATCTCAAAGGCATGTCCCCCGCCTCCCAGGGTGCCGTCCAGATAAATCCCGTCCGGCTTTATATTGAGAGCGTCGATCGTCTCCTTCAGCAGTACCGAATAATGACGGAACTGTACTTCCTCCATCCTGACGCTCTCCCTTCTCTTACTGTGTCAGCGTGATCCCAAACTTGTCCATGGACTCCGCGATTTCATCCACATTGTCGTCTACGGAGGTATCGTACCAGCTGTCCTTATCCCAGATCTCTACTCTGTGCAGCGCGCCGGCCAGAACCACGTCCTTATCCAGTTTTGCGTATGCCCGCAGGCTCGGCGGGATCAAAATTCTTCCCTGCTTGTCCACCTCGACCTGACAGGAACCGGCGGAGAAAAATCTCACAAACTGACGGGCTTCCTTACTGGTAAGCGGCAGTGCGGAGAGCTGTGTCTCAAACGCCTCCCAGTCCTCATTGGAATACAGGTACAGGCAGTGATCCAGGCCCTTGCAGACCACAAAATTTTCTCCCAGCGTCTCGCGGAACTTCGCGGGAACGATCAGTCTGCCCTTGGGATCCACTGTATGGTTGTACTCACACATGAACATACCGATCACCGCCGTTTCTGTGTGCGATATTTCGTATTTTAATAACGTTTAACTGTTATTTCCTCCACTTAGTCGCACAAGCTACCACAAATCACCACCACAATTGCATTTTAACCCACATGATTAAATTTTGCAAGCCCTTTTAAGCATGCTTTTTTCGCCAAAAAGGCCTAAAAATAGGGCTTTGCGCAGCCGCAAAGCCCATAAAACACAAGATGTAGTGTCCGGAATATTTCCAAACACTACATCTTCTTTACAAATATTTTCAATTTTTTTTAATAATTTTTAAGAATTGCTAAATTTTTTAATATTTTCTTAAATAAAACACTTTCCGCAGGAGCGGCGATCCGTTTCAAACATCCCTGCCGTTTCAGGCGCTCCCCTCATTTCCTGCGAAATGCAGGGCCGGAGCCGCCCAGCCATTTCAGCCCTCCCTCCGGTTCCTACAGAGAGCGCAGACGGAAGCCGCCCGGCCGTTCCAGACATTCCCTCCGTTTCCTGCAAGATGCAGGGCTGGAGCCGCCCGGCAGAAACAAGGGTCTCCGCGCCCTTCCGACCGTGAACGCCGGCCTACTCCTTACACGTTAAACCTAAACAGGATCACATCCCCGTCCTTTACCACATAATCCTTGCCCTCCATACCCACAAGGCCCTTCTCCCGGGCGGCCGCCAGGGACCCCTGCTCCAGAAGGTCTTTGTAATTCACCACTTCCGCCTTGATAAAACCTCTCTCAAAGTCCGTGTGGATCTTTCCGGCGGCCTGGGGCGCCTTGGTGCCCACCTTTATGGTCCAGGCCCTCGTCTCGTCCTCACCCGCGGTCAAAAAGCTCATCAGCCCCAGGATGGAATAACTGGCTTTGATCAGCTTCTCCAGTCCGGATTCCTTCACGCCGAGCTCTTCCAAAAATTCCGCTTTCTCCGCGTCGTCCAGCTCCGCGATCTCCTGCTCGATCTGGGCGCAGAGGGCGAACACCTCGCTCCCCTCCTTCGCCGCGAACTCCCTCACCTGCTGAACCATGGCGTTGGAGGCGCCGTCGTCCGAAAGGTCGTCCTCCGATACGTTTGCGGCATAGATAACCGGCTTATAGGTCAAAAAGTTGTATTCCTTCATCAGCGCCAGCTCGTCCTCATCACTGATCTCCAGGGACTTCGCCAGTTTCCCCGCCTCCAGGTGTTCCTTGACGCGCAGCAGCAGCGCCTCCTCCTTCGCCAGGGTCTTGTCCATCCTCGCCGCCTTTGTCACCTTGGAAAGCCTTCTCTCCAGGACTTCCAGATCGGAAAAGATCAGCTCCAGATTGATGGTCTCGATGTCCCTGAGGGGATTCACGCTCCCGTCCACATGGATGACGTTGGGATCCTCAAAGCAGCGGACCACATGTACGATGGCGTCCACCTCCCGGATGTTTGCAAGGAACTGATTTCCCAGGCCCTCGCCCTTGGATGCCCCCTTCACCAGCCCGGCGATATCCACAAACTCGATCACCGCAGGCGTCACCTTTTTTGATTGATACATATCTCCCAGGAGCTTCAGCCTCTCATCCGGTACCGCTACGACCCCGATATTGGGATCGATGGTGCAGAACGGATAGTTTGCGGACTCCGCCCCCGCCTTTGTCAGAGAATTAAATAGTGTACTCTTCCCTACGTTGGGAAGACCGACGATACCTAATTTCATTTTTTGCTCCTTTTTCCTTAATAGGTGCTTATTTTTCAGGCTTTTTGCTTTCTTCAGATCATCTTGATTTATAAATGAAGTTCTTTAATGATTTGTTCAAAAAACTTTTCATCCTCTTCTGTCACCGGCGGAAGTTCAGCAGGTATTGTCCATCTGTCATCCATGACGCAGTACAGCTCTTCCATGTCCTCTTCTTTCCCCTCTTCCAAAGTGCTTTTTTCTCTCATACTTAACGGTATCATTTCAGACTTTTTTTCATCTCTTCACCCATCTCCTATCGTCTCCGCCGCCTTCTGTTATTTCAACAGCACGGCCGCCAATTAGCGATCCTTTCAAGCACTCGCTGTTTTTACGACAATAAAAGGCAGGACGTTCTTTTGCGCGCTGCGATCCCGGCGCTGCGGCGGCAAAGCACTGCCCCTTACCATCGCCTATAATTCTATCACAAATTCTGAACAATAGCAATAAGGACCGGCGTTGTTTTGCCATTTTGCAGGCAGCACTGCAGCGCGCCAAATGTTTTGAAATACAAAAATGCCTGCCGAATTTCAGCAGACATTTTGTTATGCCGTATGCGGAACTTATTCAGCTCAGCATTCCCCCCAGCATGCCGCCGCCCGCGCACAGCAGGAACGACGTCAGGAAGCCCACTCCCCCGCTTGCGGAATTTGTCAGGAAGGACAGCGCCGCCAGAATGACAAAGTAGCACGTTCCCATCAGCAGCCCCCAGAGATATTTTTTGTTCTTCGCCTTTTTCCCCGCAAGAAATCCTCCGACAAAAGTGGAAACTATGTAGATGACAACAACCCCCGCAGCCACAGCCTTCCCGCTGAGCTGGAACCGATATAAAAGAAACGCCAGCAGCAAAAGCAGGATCCCTGTTAAGACATACGAAATTAAAAGAAAGATCAGATATGCCAAAGGCGTATCCTTTTCCACCGACTGTTCACCTTTTGTCAATTTAATCATTTCCGTCCCCCTGCATATTTTCTCCCGGAAATCCGGGGTATATTGCGGTTCCATAGGAGCTGAACCGGTTTTACAATTCATTTATATGCAGTTTCCATGGAAAACTTGACAACCTGCCATGTTTTATTGTAATATATCCTCTATATTACGAATTCATCAAATGCTTTTACTCAGAAAAGGAGTGGTTTTTTTTGGTTGACCCAGGTGTCATACAACTAATTTGTCTCATTCTCTTAATTCTATTGTCCGGCTTTTTCTCCTCCGCCGAGACCGCGCTGACCACGGTGAACCGGGTGCGGATGCGTTCCCTGGAGGAAGAAGGAGACAAGAGAGCCGCGCGTGTGAACAAAATCCTTGAACAATACAGCAAAATGCTCAGCGCTATCCTGATCGGAAACAACGTGGTCAATCTGTCCGCTTCCGCTCTCGCTACCACGCTTGCCCTCAGGATCAACCTGGCGGTGGGGATCGCCACCGGTATCCTGACCATCATCGTCCTTCTGGTCGGCGAGATCGTCCCCAAGACCTGGGCGATGCTGTACTCCGAAAAAATTTCCCTCGCTTACAGCGGCGTTATCTACGGCCTGATCCGCGTCCTGACTCCCGTGATCTTTCTGGTGGATAAGCTTGCGAATTGTATTCTCTTCGTCCTTCACATCGATCCCAAGAAAAAGGGCTCGACCATGACGGAAAACGAGCTGAAGACCTATGTGGACGTCAGCCATGAGGAGGGCGTCATCGAAACCGAAGAGCGCGAGATCATCTACAACGTATTTGATTTTTCCGACGCGTTTGCAAAGGATATCATGATCCCCCGGATCAACATGATCACCGTAAATGAGACCGACAATTATCAGCAGGCGCTGGAGGTCTTCCGCTCTTCCATGTATACCCGTCTCCCCGTCTATGACGAGGACAAGGACAGTATTCTCGGCTTCATCAATATCAAGGATTTCATCCTGACGGAGGATACGGAAAACTTCCAGGTCACCGACATCATGAGGGACGCGCATTATACATACGAGTTCAAGAAGCTTGCCGATCTCCTGTATGAAATGCGCGAGAAAGCCACCAGCGTGGCCTTTGTGGTAAACGAATACGGATCCACGGTGGGCATGATCACCCTGGAAGATCTTCTGGAAGAAATTGTTGGCGAGATCCGGGACGAATACGACGCGGACGAAAGCGAAAAGCTGAAACAGATAGACGAGCGGGTTTATCTGATCGAGGGCAGCATGAAGCTGGACGACATCAACGACGCCCTTGGCACACACCTCTCCAGCGCCGACTATGATTCCATCGGCGGCATTATCATCGAACACCTTGACCGGCTCCCGGAGGATGAAGAGTCCGTCACCCTGGAGGACGGCACGGTCCTGAAGGTCCAGGGGATTGATCAGAACCGGATCGTCAAGGTCCTTATGACGCTGCCGGAGCCCCAGCCCGAGGCAGCGGAAACACCCGCCGAGGCGGAGGAGCCGTCGGAAGCGTCATGACAGTGTGAAACCGCCCGAAGAACCTCAGGTTCCCCGGGCGGCGTAATAAGCACTTTCTTATTCCTTAAAATAGCTCTCCTGCGGTCCCAGGTAGGAGGGCTTATATTTTTTGTTCTCGGGATAGATCAGGATCCGCTCCAGAACAACGCCCGCCTCCAGGGCCCCGATGGTCAGCGTCTGCTCGCCGGCCTCAAAATCCAGCTTTGTCCCCACAATGTGGATCTGGTCCATGACAGCCTTTGACCACCTGGGATCATTGTAATCCCCGCCCTTGAAATCCTCCTCCAGAATATTGAGGTTTTTCTTCTGACTGTCCGTCCGCAGGGCGACGCGGAGAGCTCTCTGGTTCACCAGGGAATTCACCGGGGATACCCAGAGCTCGACGCAATATTTTCCGGCCTCAGGGATCTCAAA